>CBFGOI010000103.1:0-17240 GCA_965650335.1 uncultured Pedobacter sp.
CAAGAATTTTCATAGTTGTTGACTTGCCTGCTCCATTGGGCCCTAAAAAACCAAGGATCTTTCCCGGCTCTGCGGAAAAGCTAATACCATCAATTGCTTTTTGCTGTCCGTATATTTTTGTAAGTCCTTCTACCAGTATCAAAATTCAAGATTTAAAATTCAAAATTATAAATACTTAGTCAAGTAAAGCTTAAATCTAATTTAAAATAAATGCATAGATTCACATTCTCACAATAAAATTGTAAATCATAAATCATAATTCCTAAATCAAATTATATTTGCAGCATCATGAGTAAAAATAACGACGAACGGTTTAAAAACGTCATATCCCACGCAAAAGAATATGGATTTGTATTCCAGTCTAGCGAAATCTACGATGGCTTAAGCGCTGTGTATGATTACGGACAAAATGGAGCAGAACTAAAAAATAATATAAAGGCCTATTGGTGGAAATCAATGGTTCAAATGCATGAAAATATTGTTGGCATTGATTCGGCAATTTTTATGCATCCAACTGTATGGAAAGCTTCTGGTCACGTTGATGGTTTTAGCGATCCGATGATCGACAACAAAGATTCGAAAAAGCGTTACCGTGCCGATCAGCTACTTGAAGATAAAATTGCCCGATACGAAAAGGACGGAAAAACAGAGAAAGCGGAAAGACTGCAATCTGATATGGATGCGGCTTTGAAAGCTGAAAACTTAACCGTTTTACGCGATTTGATTATTGAGCATGAAATTGCGTGCCCGATATCAGGCACAAAAAACTGGACCGATGTACGTCAGTTCAACTTAATGTTTTCAACACAGATGGGCGCTGTCGCAGATGATGCCGATTTAGTCTATCTGCGTCCGGAAACAGCACAAGGGATTTTCGTAAATTATCTAAACGTTCAGAAAACAGGCAGAATGAAAATCCCTTTCGGGATTGCACAAATAGGAAAAGCTTTCAGAAACGAAGTGATTGCCCGCCAATTTATTATGCGGATGCGCGAATTTGAGCAAATGGAAATGCAATTTTTCGTTCGCCCTGGTACCGAGATGGAGTGGTACGCCTATTGGAAAGAAGCACGTTTGAGATGGCATAAAGCCTTAGGCACAGATCCTGCAAAATATCGTTTCCACGATCATACCAAACTTGCTCATTACGCTAATGCTGCTGTGGATATCGAATTTGAATTTCCTTTCGGATTTAAAGAAGTGGAAGGCATACATAGCCGTACTGATTTCGATTTGAGTCAGCATCAGCAATTCTCGGGCAAAAAACTTCAGTATTTCGATAACGATTTGAACGAAGATGGAAAACCGATTGGCAATTATATTCCTTATGTGATTGAAACATCGATCGGGCTCGACCGTATGTTCTTGTTAACAATGATCAATGCCTATGAAGAAGAGGATTTAAGTGAGGGCGACAAAAAAGATAGCAGAGTTGTATTAAGACTTCATCCTTGCCTGGCGCCGGTAAAAGCAGCAATCTTTCCACTGACCAAAAAAGACGGACTTCCTGAAAAAGCAAAAGAAATTATGAACAGTTTGAAACTGGATCATAATGTTATTTACGAGGAGAAAGATGCCATCGGCAAACGTTATCGCAGACAAGATGCCATTGGTACACCATTTTGTATTACAGTAGATCATCAGACGCTTGAGGACAATACGGTTACCATCAGGCACCGGGACACAATGGCCCAGGAACGGGTAGCAATTAACGACCTTGATAAATTAATTGCCGGATTAGTAAGCTGGAAAAATTTACTCGGATAAAAAACACATTTCTCATTGCTTTGTCATCCCGAATTTTTTTTCGAAACGGCAAAGCAATAATTTAAACGATTATTTGTTTAAGAAGGAATGATTATTTACGACGGAATATTGAACTTTAACATGACATAAGTTTGATACTAATAGTTTCATAATCAATCAATTTTACGTATCTTTGTAACACAAAAACCAAAAAGAAAAACTATCGAATAAACTCTACGCAACAATTACTGAGGAAAATTTATATGATGAAGAGAAGGATATTTCGCGGAGCTGCATATGTAATTTTAACATTAAGTATACCTGCGATTGGCTGGGGTTTAAAAGAAAAAGAAGTAATCTCCAATGTTCCTGTTAAACAAGAACAATTAAACGTAAAATCTACCGTAGTTTCTGAAACTGTTTCTGCAGAGACTTTATTCAACGATCATATTAAAGAAATTTATAATCTAGCTGGCTTGAAAGATGCTTCGTTGGACTTTGACGTCTATAAAAAAGCAATAACCGGCTACTATAATCTGAAAAGCAATTTTAAAGTATCAGCTGACAAGCAAATACTTTCAATTGTTGATTTTACCAAGCCGAGCAGTCAGAAGCGTTTATGGATTGTGGATCTTGGAAGTAAAAAGCTTTTATACCATACACTTGTTGCTCATGGTAGAGGAAGTGGCGGATTAATGGCGACTAACTTCTCAAACACGGAAGAATCACATCAAAGTAGTTTAGGATTTTATGTTACCGATGATACTTATGTTGGCAAACATGGATTATCCTTGAGATTGAATGGATTAGATAAAGGATATAACGATAACGCACTTGCCCGTGCAATTGTAGTACATGGCGCAGATTATGTAAGTGAGCGCTTCGTAAATCAAAATGGTTATTTAGGCAGAAGCCACGGCTGCCCTGCTTTACCAGTTGAGCTTACCGGTGAAATTATCAAAACGATTAAAGGGAAAACCGCTTTATTTATCTACAGCGCACCTGTAAAATCCAATTTTCTAAATGCTGATTTAGCAATTAATAGCTTTATGTCTGCAAATCAAGCATTAGCAACTTTATAAAAGACATATAATTATACAGGAAGGTGGCCATCGAGCCACCTTTTTTGTTTTATAACTTTATCTTCAAGTAACGTAACAGGTACAAAAATTGCGAAGAAGAGAAAAACGATTGATTTTTGGGATTAAAAAAAGCCTGGATATACGAATCCAAGCTTGTTCTTTGCCCGGTCATTGCGGCACTCAAGTTCGTACCTTGTTCGAGACTTGTTTGATCATCCTACGTTGGCGAACGTAAGATCCCCGAAGCTGTCCCGAAGCAGTCTCGAACAAGCCCCGAAGGAAGTGACACCCTGCTGTCTTAAAAAAGTAACATGTTCGAGATGGATAAAGAACAGGGGACGGGGAGAATTGGCTGTTGCACGAAGACAGGTATTAATCTAGAGTGCTAGTCTGAGCTTTTTGCTTCTTTGCTTTTTAGACATGCCCGAAAAGAAAAAGCATCTGGAGGGGTGTTAAAGAAAAGCTCGGTTCGAGTAAAAGGTTGACAAATTTGGGGCAGATCCCCAGTAACCTTCAATTTATTTAGCTCTCTGATATTGAGGCGGCCATTCTACATCAACGCCAAGTTGTCTGGCTGCGTGTAATGGAAAATATGGATCTCTTAACATTTCCCGTGCAAGAAAAACCATGTCAGCCTTACCAGATGAAATAATCTCTTCAGCCTGTGCAGCCTGGATTATAAATCCTACGGCGGCAGTCAGCATTGCAGAATTCTCCTTGATTGCCTGAGCAAAAGGCACCTGATATCCGGGAGCTACCGGAATTTTCGCATTTGGCACGTTTCCACCACTGGAACAATCGACTAAATCTACTCCCTCATCGAATAATACAGAAGCTAGTCTGACAGAATCGTCGATATCCCAACCACCTTCCGTCCAATCAGTCGCGGAGATGCGCACAAATAAAGGGAGACCCGCAGGCCACACCTCTTTAATTGCCTGTATGATTTCAACTAAAAACCGGATACGATTCTCAAAAGATCCCCCGTAGTTATCAGTTCTGATGTTAGATAAAGGAGATAAAAACTCCTGAATTAAGTAACCATGAGCAGCATGAACCTCCAGAACCTTGAACCCAGCTTGCAGGGCTCGTAGAGCTCCCGATTTAAAATCCTGAACAACTTGATGTATTTCAACTAAAGAAAGTTCAGAAGGAGGGATATATTTTTCAGAGTAAGCAAGAGCACTTGGAGCTACTGGTGTCCATCCCCCATTTTCGATTTGAATGGCAGTACCACCTTTCCAGGGTTCAATGGTACTTGCTTTCCGACCGGCATGAGCCAGCTGCATCCCGGCGACACTACCCTGAGTATGAATAAAATCGGCTATTTCCTTAAGTCCCGCAATATGATCATCGCTCCAGATGCCTAAGTCGGCAAGAGTTATTCTGCCTTCCGGCGATACCGCAGTTGCCTCTGTCATCACTAACCCGGCTCCGCCTACCGCCCTGGTTCCCAAGTGGACCAAATGCCAGTTATTAGAAAATCCATTAATGCTAGAGTATTGACACATTGGAGAAACACCAATTCTGTTCTTAAACTCTATTTCTTTAATTTTTAGCGTTGAAAAAAGAGAAGCCATAACGATCTTTTAATAAGACAAAAAATAATGTTAGTAGTTTGTGGCAGGCCGGATTTTTACCATATTGTTATGTTTATCAATTTTCAGAATAGAGGAAAATCTTGCAAATCCTCGCAAGACTTGTTAAAATAGATTTATCTACTTCAAGGCCATCGGCGTCAGAGTATATCCAAGATTTTTCAGCAAAGCAATCAGGCCATCATCGCCAACTAAATGGCCTGCTCCGACAGCAAAAAAAGCGGGGCCATTTATCATGAGTTGCGGCATTTCCCTGATCCAATCCCTATTTCTTTTAGAAAGCAATTCATTCATCTCCCCGGCTGTATAATCCTCATTTTTAAGGAAAGCTGTTTCTATAGCTTTGAGATCCTGACGTTTGTAACTTCCAAACAATTCCTTACTTTCTTCTATCATCCTATCGCTCTCGCGGACAGTTTTAAGCAACAATTCTTTTTGTCGTGACATAGAACCATCAAATAAAAATGCACCCTGTTCTTCCAGCGTCTCGAATCCTATCACATTTATTTTTAATTTTTTAGCCTCGCTTTGAAAATACATATCCAATGCTGGATTTTGAGGAGTAATGCTGATGGGTAAAAGAAAAGACATCAATGTAACTTGAACTGCTGACGGCTTTAATCCGTTTAAGGAGCTCAGATTCATTCCGGTTTTCATCGTAAAGAAAGAATCAACTTCGGCAAATTCCCTTGTTGAAAGTATTTTATCGAGAGTAGTCTCTTTAAGCAGCATCAAAGGCATCAGCTTCTGAGCCATGGACGCCTCGTCTTCCATAATAAGTTCGCCAACCAGCGTTTTTGCCTTTTTTAATTGATTGATAACCTGCGGCAAAGTGTCCAAAAAACTCTTTCCGACAAGATGATAAGTCCCAAATATAAAGGATGGTTCCTTCAATCCTTTACCACTTATTTCCCATAATAAACCGGCTCGCGACTCCGATTTTATCAGATTCTGGGCAAATGCGCTAAAACTTAAAAATGAGATAATTAAGCTTAAAGTAATGAATCTCAATTGTGTTTTCACAGGTATTTTATTAAGTGGAAAATTTCAGCCAACCCTTTCCTTCATAACCAAAAACAAATTGTTTAGGGTGGATGATTTCTGCTAATAACTCTATTGTATCAACTACTTTTTGACTTGATCGATTAAAATATTGATTCCCATCGGCGATATAAACCCTGTTATTTTTCACAGCTGATAAATCATTCCAGCCCGGCAATTCGAGCAATAAATTTATTTCCTGTAAAGTTCTATCCATCGGAAAACCACATGGAGCGATGACCAGAATATCCGGATCTGCAGCCTGGATTGCAGAAAAATCAACATAACCGGAATGCTTCCCACTTTGGGCGAGTAAAGGAGTGCCGCCAGCGATTTGAATTAATTCTGGCGTCCAGTTACCCGCGATCATTAGCGGTGAAAGCCATTCGATACACGCCACCGTCGGACGCTGTTCCACAAATTTTAATTTGTGATGAATTAAATCACAGCGCTCTTGAAGCTCTTCCACAAAGGTCTCACCACTTTCTTTAACACCTAATTTTTCGGCCAGTACTATAATCTCATTGAAAATATCCTTAAGATCTCTAGGGTTTAATGAAATTATCTCAACATTATTCTCCAAAACAGCCTGTAAAGTCTGTTCAACGTCTTTTAAAGACACTGCGCAAACTTCGCACTGCGCCTGGGTAATAATAACAGCGGGATCCAATCCTTTCACCGCGTCCTTATCAATTGTATAGATTGATAAAGCTTCTGATAAAATATCCTTTACCTGTCTATCAATTTCAGCACTTGAGGAACCGGAGATAAATTTCGCAGAAGAACAAACGGGTAAACTAACGATACTTTCAGGTGAGTCGCATTCGTGAGAGCGGCCAACCAATTGATCTTTTAACCCTAGTGCGCAAACAATTTCGGTAGCGGCGGGAAGAAGTGATATTATTCTTTTTTCTGGCATTTGTGCAAAGGTACAATTCAAAATAAAAAATGCTGTGAGCCAAATGGCAAACAGCATTTTTTATTTACTATTTTAATATGATTACATACCCTGCTGGCCACCACTCTGACCATTTCCACCATCTTGCTTTAAGTCGTCGTTATTAACGCCACGTTTCTTTTTAGGCTGCTGAGCATTGAAGTTCATTTTACCAAACTGCCAGCTAAAATTAATGCCTACTGAGCGGAAAGGCATGGAGAAATTACTTTTCTGAACTAAACCGGCACTATTTATCTCACTTCTAAAGTTCTTGCGTTCATTAAAAGGATCAATGATATTTAAACCGATCTTGCCCTTTTTATTCAAGATCTGCTTGTTTAAGGAAAGTATCCACATGTTAAATGCTGGATTCTTTCCCTGAAATGTACGTCGCGGAGAGTTTATAATCACAAACGTTTCAGTAACAAAGCCTTTCGGCAGGGTTACCGATCCATTCAGAAATGCATTATACAATAGTTGTGTACCTATATTAGCGCTGGCCTTTTGGAATTCAGTCGTTGCCTGAGGTTTATAACTATATAAATTAAGGTTAGTTCTGAACGTTAAGGCTTTAGCCGGAGAAATTTGAGCAAAAAAGCTTCCGCCAAAAGAATTATTTCTACCAATATTGTCGAAGGTTGTTAACGAAACCGGAATGGGCTCTCCACCCGAACCATCATCATATAGGTCGGGTTTTACAAAGCTTTCAATGATATCATCGGTATGCCGGTAATATAAAGACGTATTGATCACTGATTTTTTCACAAAGGTTGAAAAATTAAATTCCACGCTTTGAGAAACCTCTGGAGAAAGATTCGGATTGCCCATGGTATGCGATACAGCGTTGCTGGTATTTCTGAAGGGGTTCAAAAATTGCAGACTTGGACGTTGAATTCTCTTGCTATAGCTTATCCGAAAAGTGTTGCTTTTTACGGTTTTTGACAAAGCAAAGCTCGGGATAAAATTAGTATAGCTATTAGAAAACGGATCAAAGGCAGGGTTAAGCGAACTTTCGCGACCGTCTATCTGCGTATTTTCAACACGTGCACCCACCTGTAATCCTATGCTCTTAGGCAATTGAAAACTCAGAACTGAGTATCCAGAGTACACATTCTGATCATACAGATAATCATTCGACATTAAATCGCTCACTTCATACACCCCGTTTGCATTGGCCACATTTACCAATGAGTTGCTCGTGATATCTCGTATGATGGTTTTTACACCCGATTCAAGTTTTACCTTTGTATTAAAGGGCAAAGAATAATCGGCCTGAATAGTATACTCATCGTTTATACCCTCGTTTGAAGCAATCTGATTTGGGTTAAATGAACTGTAAAGGGTGGTGTAGTCTGTCTGATGTTTGCCATGACTCCATTGTCCTGCCAGGGTAAACTCATTCCCTGCCTTTTTAAATTTATGGGTGTAATCACCGTTCCAGTCAAACCCGCCAAACTGCATTTTCGAATTGTTTGTAATTGTATAGCTATGATTCTGTTGCTGTTGGGTACTATTAAGAAAGTTATTAATATTTTCAGAAGTTCCATCTGTTGTAAAACCACCCTGATTAAATCTTATACCTGATGAAATGCTGTTTGAGCTATTGAAATCATAACTTACGTTTCCCGAACCCATGCCTGCATATCGTTTTGTTTCACTCTCTCCGATCTGCGATCTGCTTGATTGATTATTTGAATCTGTGCTCTCAAAGTTTACGGTACTAATTTGTGGCCAGGTATAATTTCCTCCAAAGTTTCCGCTTATACTCAACCGATTCTGATTCATATTCAGATTAACATTTCCATTGTTTTGGCGGGTGCCCACCCCTCCGCTAACAGAGCCGCTTACTCCAGACATGTTGCTTTTTTTGGTGATGATATTTATAATACCTGCGGAGCCTTCTGCATCATATTTAGCAGATGGACTTGTAACTACTTCTACACTCTTGATCTGATCAGCCGGAAGCATTTTCATAGCATCTCCAACATTACTTGCCATTGCACCTGATGGTTTGCCGTTTATTAACACCTTTATATTCTGACTTCCGCGTAGCGAAACATTTCCATCCTGGTCTACAGAAACCATTGGAACTTTTCTCAACACATCACCTGCATTTCCTCCGGACACCGTTGCATCCTTTTCTGCATTGTAAACTACTTTATCGACCCGATTTTCAATCAGTGCCGCCTGACCCGTAACTTCAACTTCCTTCAAAGCGGTTGCTGTGGGCCTCAAAATTATTCTCCCAAGGTTCAAATCAGGTTTTCCGGGCGTCGTGGTAACCGAAGAAAGCACCTTTGTTTGGTAACCCATAAAACTTAAAGTGAGTTTATAACTTCCGGGAGCTACGTTATCGATTTTGAAAACTCCTTTGGAGTCGGTTATGGCGCCATTTGTACTCTTGGTTGAACTTACTCTACCTAAGCCGACAGACACATAATCTAAAGGTTTTTGCGTAACAGAATCGATAATTGTTCCCGAGATCCTTCCAACTATACCAGGCGAGGCGCCAACAGGCATTTGCGCCCACAAAGAAAGTGTACAAAGGATACTTATTATTAAAAGATATAGCGATTTCATTACTTCGATTTTGATAATTAGTCGCAAAGATAGATTGAATGTTACAATGCTTTTGTTAAATAAACAGCTCATAACGTAAAAAAAGCGATAGAATTTCTCCTATCGCTTTTTACTTATCTCTATGTAATCCTAAACTACCAGGTTTACAATTTTTCCTTTTACAACGATCATCTTCTTAGGTGACTTCCCGTCAAGGTGTTTTTGAACATCCGTATTATCCAGAACAAATTTCTCAATCTCCGGAACTTCAAGTGTTAGCGGCATATTTAGATTCATTTTCATTTTCCCGTTAAAAGATATCGGATAAGCAAATTCATCTTCAACCAGGTAAGCCGGATTAAATGTCGGATAAGAAGCATAAGTAAGTGTACCGGCCTCATTCCCTAAAAGGGTCCACAGCTCCTCTGTAATATGCGGTGCGTAAGGCGCCAGCACTATTACCAGATCCTGAAGTACCTTACGCTTGTTACATTTTAAATCAGTAAGTTCATTTACACAAATCATAAAGCTGGAAACAGAGGTATTGAATGAAAAACGTTCAATATCTTCTTCCACTTTACGGATAATTTTATGCAGTGCCTTTAGCTCGGCTTTAGAAGGCTCTTCTTCAGAAACTTTGAAATTAAACTGCTCGTCATGAAACAACCTCCAAAGCTTACGTAAAAATTTAAAAACACCTTCAATACCATTTGTATTCCATGGTTTACTTTGCTCTAAGGGACCAAGAAACATTTCATACAAACGAAGCGTGTCTGCACCGTAGCGTTCAATGATGTCATCGGGATTTACGACGTTGAACTTTGATTTAGACATTTTCTCTACTTCAACACCACAGATGTATTTGCCATCATTCTCTAATATAAATTTTGCATCTTGGAATTCTGGACGCCATTTTTTAAATTTCTCAATATCTAAAATATCGTTCTCAACAATATTCACATCCACATGAATTTCGCCAACAGCAATTACTTCATTTGTTATGTTTGGAAAAAAGGTAAGTTCATATGGAATACCCCATTTTTTTGCAAGCTCTCGCTCTTCATTCATATCTGCCTTCTTCCACTGTTCATATTTACTTTTTGACAAATAGTATGAAGAAGCAGTTTGACCGTCCTTTATAATGCTTAATCTATAAACGAAGTTAGATCTTCCCTGGATCATCCCCTGGTTAATCAATTTTTTAAAAGGTTCTTCTTCTGTTACATATCCAAGATCTTTTAAAAACTTGTTCCAGAATCTACTATAAAGCAAGTGGCCTGTCGCATGCTCTGATCCACCGATGTATAAGTCGACATCTTTCCAGTATTCTATGGCAGACTGCGGCGCAAAAGCATTTTCAGTGCGTTCTTCAGGTGATGCCATGTATCTGTACCAGTACCAACTTGAACCCGCCCAACCCGGCATTGTACTTAATTCGTACTCGTATTGATCCTTATATTTCCAGTCTCTAGCTCTGCCCAAAGGTGGCTCACCGCTTTCTGTAGGCAGATATTTATCCACTTCGGGTAAAACCAGAGGTAAATCCTGTTCATTAATTAAATAGGGCAATCCTTCTTTAAAGTAAACCGGCACAGGTTCTCCCCAATAACGCTGACGACCGAAAATGGCATCGCGCATACGGTATTGTATTTTAGCTTTACCCGCGTTTAACTCCTCTAGTTTTTGAATTAGAGCAGGGATAGCTTCCTGGTAAGTTAGGTCGTTAATGATGTCAGAATTCACGTAGCGACCTTCTTTGGTAGCATCAGCTTCATGCTCAATATCTTTTTGAGCGTCCAAAATCTGGATAATAGGGAGATTAAAGTGTTTCGCGAAAAGCCAGTCACGCTGATCTCCCGAAGGAACCGCCATAACAGCACCAGTACCATAGCCCGCCAATACATAATCAGCTATCCAAACAGGGATTTTGGTCCCGTTTAACGGATTTAGTGCATAACTACCGGTAAAAGCACCTGATACGGTTTTAGCATCTGCCATCCGATCCAGTTCTGATTTCTTTTTAGTTTGCGCGATGTAAGCATCAATTTCAGCTTTTTGTTCCGGAGTAGTTAATGAACTTACTAACTCATGTTCCGGCGCAATAACAAGAAAGCTTACTCCGAAAATAGTATCGACACGGGTGGTGAAGACTTCTATGTAGTTGTGGGTTGTAAGTTGTGCGTTATGAGCATGACTCTCGAGCGGGAAGATAACCGATGCACCTGTACTCTTTCCAATCCAATTACGCTGCATTTCTTTTAGCGGATCGGGCCAGTCGATATGATCCAAGCCCTGAAGCAGTCGATCTGCATAAGCAGTAATTCGCATGCTCCATTGCATCATTTTTTTCTGTTCAACAGGATAGCCGCCGCGTTCTGAAACGCCCTCTTTGACTTCGTCATTAGCCAGAACGGTCCCTAAAGCAGGGCACCAGTTCACGGTACTTTCTTTAAGAAATGTTAAACGGTATTTTAAAAGCTCTACCTGTTGCTGTGTTTCTGTCATTTGCTTCCATTCATCAGCTGAAAAGCTAAGAACTTCCTCATCCGAAACTGCCCGAACGCCTTCTGAACCTTTAGTTTCAAAATGCTCTATTAGCTTTTGTATCGGCTCTGCCTTATCTGATTCAAGATTATACCATGAATTAAACAATTGCATGAAAATCCATTGAGTCCATTTATAATATTCCGGATCGCTTGTGCGAACCTCGCGACTCCAGTCGAACGAAAAACCGATTTGATCTAATTGACGACGATATGTAGCAATGTTCTGTTCGGTAGTAAGTGCCGGATGTTGTCCCGTTTGAATGGCGTACTGTTCTGCGGGTAAACCGAACGAATCGTAACCCATTGGATGCAATACGTTAAATCCCTTAAGGCGTTTATAACGGGCAAAAATATCCGAAGCAATATATCCCAGAGGGTGTCCGACATGCAAACCAGCGCCAGACGGATAAGGGAACATGTCCAAAACATAATATTTAGGTTTTGGAGAGGTGTTATCAACTTTATAAGTCTGCTTTTCGGCCCAAAACTGCTGCCACTTATTTTCGAGAGTTCTAAACTGATAATCCATGAATAATTTTTATAAGAACGCGAAAATAAGAAAATAGAATTATACCAGAATTCATTTATTTCAATCTGGAGTTTATTGATTGACCTGGCCTTAAATACAAAATCAGATTTCATACACGCATTTTTGCTGATGAAATCTGATTAAATAGAATTCGTAAGAAATATTTCGTTATCTGGCGTGGATCGGTGCGGCATCATACCATGCAGATGCTGCACCGATGATACTGGCTTGTTCGCCTAGAAGTGCCCTTAGAATGGGAATACGAATTCCCTGATCAGCCATTTTTGCTGTTAAAGAATCAAAAAAGAACCGGTTATATAATTCCATAAAGCCCCCGATTACGACCACTTCTGGTTTGTGCTGCCGAATAAATATGGTTAAGAACCTGGCCAAGTTCGAGGCAAACTCTTCAAATACTTGTGCAACGGCGGGTTCAGCATCAGCAAGCTGCCTTAACTCCGAAAGATCGGTTGCTTCAATACCTGTTAACTCTTTAAAACGAGCCAGCAACCACCTGATAGAAATATAATCCTCCGCAACCCCTTCGTCAAATGGAGAGGAATGCATATTTGCATCGGTAACTACCCCCTCCGAATATATCGCACTGCCTAATCCGATACCTAATGTTACTCCTAACGAACTTTTAAAACCTCTTCCTGCACCACCAAAAACTTCTCCCTGAAGAAAACAAACAGCATCGTTCATTATCTTAACATTCTCGGGACCAGAATTTATAGCTTTGGAAAAAATATCTTTAAGATTATTTTTATAAAGGCTGTTGTAGCGAGCGGCGTCATTCATCAATAAAACACCAGAATCGTAATCACATTCGCCGGGTAATCCAATTCCTAACTTTGTACTATTGGCAGCAACTCTGCTTAACGCTGAGCTCCAGCTGTTAATTATCTGATCTGCAGAAGCTGTTGGATCAACTTTTTTTCTTTCCACCGTTTCTGAAACAACTTTCCTTGTTTCCATATTTACCAAACCCAGAGAAATATGTTTGTCTTCAATATTAACTCCAATAATAAGTTCGCTCATGTTGCAATAATTAAGGTAAAAGGTTCACTATGTTAGTTTATAGTCCCGTGTACGACGGATGTAACAAAAAGTTTACGTCAAGTTAAAAAATATTCAAAGGACCAAGAAGATTAAAGCAGGCAATTTGTTAAAATCTGTTATATCTTGAATTTTATAGTTCTTATTGCAGGTGAAATCTATATTTTCGCATTATGGAAGAATTTGAAAGCAGCTCTGCTGCTAAAAAGACTAAAACCGTTTACATTTCTACCGTTATTAGTATTGCTCTGGTTTTACTGATGATCGGTTTATTGGGCCTTATAATGGTTCACGCAAAAAATCTTTCTAATTATGTAAAGGAAAATATTGTTTTGAACATTATAGTAAGTGATGGGGCAAAAGAAGTAGACGTGCTGGCATTACAAAAGCAACTCGATGCCCACCCTTTTGTGTTAAAGTCTCAATATGTAAGCAAGGAACTTGCAGCACGAAATCTTCAAAAAGATTTGGGTGAAGAGTTTGTAGAATTCTTAGGTTATAATCCGCTTCTTTCTTCTATTGACATTTACATGAAGGCCGAACACGCCAACAACGCCAGTATACAGAAATTCACTAACGAGCTGACTAAAAATCCATTGGTTAAAGAGGTGATTTATCAAAAATCTCTGATAGATATGGTAAACCAGAACATCAAAATCATCGGACTGGTAATTCTTGGATTCGCGTGTGTATTATTGATAATCTCGATTGCTTTAATAAATAATACTATCCGACTTTCGATCTATTCGCAGCGTTTCCTGATTAAAAGTATGCAGCTGGTTGGCGCAACCAAAAGCTTTATAAGAAGACCCTTTTTAACTTATGGAGTTCTTCATGGTTTATTGGGCGCCCTCATTGCAATTATACTTTTGCTGATAACTTTATATGTCGCGCAGCAGCAAATTCCGGAATTAGTGATCTTAAAAAATTGGGTGGAATTTGGGATGGTATTTGCCGGAGTATTGGCAATAGGCATTATGATCTCTCTTTTCAGCACTTATTTCGCGGTAAGCAAATACCTACGTTCAAAAATTTACGATCTTTATAGATAATGGCACAAAAAAAAACAACAAGCACAGCAACTGAAAACATTCCGGTACGATTTGTATTCGGAAAAAGCAACTACCGTCTGATGCTCCTTAGTATTGCAGTTGTAGCACTTGGATTTATACTTATGATAGGCAGTACTGACATTTACGACTTCCGTAAAATAATTCTGGCTCCCATTGTAGTGTTAATCGGATTCGGCATAGGTTTTTTTGCGATTCTAAAGAAGCGAGGCTAAAATCTATTTATGAGTATTTTCGAAGCAATTATCCTTGCTATTATAGAAGGGGTAACTGAGTTTTTACCGGTTTCCTCTACCGGCCACATGATTATCGGCTCGGCCATTATGGGCATTGAAACAGATCCTTTTGTGAAGATGTTTAATGTGGCCATACAGTTTGGTGCGATTTTATCGGTTATCGTTTTATATCGTCGCCGGTTTTTCAAATCTTTCGATTTCTACTTTAAACTATTTGTTGCTTTTTTGCCTGCTGCCGTAATTGGTTTTCTTCTAAACGATTATATCGACATGCTTCTGGAAAATGTGTTGGTTGTTGCCACGATGCTCGTATTAGGCGGAATCATACTTCTGTTTGTCGATAAATGGTTTAAGGGAGGAGAAATAGATTTCGACGTAAACTACCGCGAAGCTTTTTCTATCGGACTGTTTCAGGTGATCGCAATGATACCAGGCGTATCGCGGTCTGCAGCAACAATTATAGGCGGATTAACTCAAAAACTTACCCGCAAAGCAGCTGCAGAATTTTCGTTCTTTTTGGCTGTACCCACCATGTTTGCGGCTACCTGCTATAAAATGCTGAAATTCTATAAAGAAACAGGCTTTGCTTCCACGGATCTTAATGTGCTTATAATTGGCAATATAGTTGCGTTTGTTGTTGCCTTGTTGGCTATCAGGTCTTTCGTAAGTTATGTTACAAAACATGGATTTAAAGTTTTCGGATATTACCGGATTATTGTAGGTGTAGCCATTATTCTTCTCTACGTACTAGGCTACGATTTGAAAATTGTATAGTGTCTGAAAAAACTTTCCCAGCTTTTAATTTCGCCGAAGGCGAAATGCTTTTAATAAATAAGCCTTACCGTTGGACGAGCTTCGATGTTGTCGGAAAAATAAGAAATTCGTTTAAGCCGCTGAAACTTAAAGTCGGTCATGCCGGAACGCTGGATCCCTTGGCTACCGGCTTATTAATAATCTGCACCGGCAAACTCACCAAAAAAATAGACGAGTTTCAGGCTCAGGATAAAGAATATACAGGCACTATGACTTTAGGAGCCACCACCCCTTCTTACGATTTAGAAACGGAGGTTGATGCCACATTCAATATCAGCGAGCTTACAGAAGCGCAAATCCTGGGGAATTGTAAAAACTTTATTGGAGATCTGGAGCAATTCCCACCAGCGCATTCGGCGGTAAAAGTGGATGGAGACCGTTTATATTTAAAAGCAAGAAGAGGCGAAGCAGTCGAATTAAAATCCCGCAAGGTAAGTATTTCAGAATTTGAGATAACGCGCATTGAACTGCCCGAGGTTGATTTCAGAGTAGTTTGCAGCAAGGGAACATATATCAGATCACTGGTGTATGATTTTGGAAAGCTGTTAAACAACGGGGCCCATCTGTCAAAATTAAGAAGAACCCGCAGTGGCGATTTCCACGTTGAGAATGCTTATGAAGTGATGGAGTTTGTGAACCATGTCAGAAGTTTAAAAGATGTTTCCACGTCATCAGATGAGGCTATTTAATGCAAATAGTCAAGCATGGCAATTCTAATCAACACAATTTCCATAAATTAGCCGGATAATGAAGATCTACAGACATCTGGATGAATTTGAAAAGGTTAGCAATGCAGTGGTTACCATCGGCACTTTCGACGGAGTTCATATTGGACATCGAAAAATCATATCACGATTAACAGAAGTTGCAAAGCAAATTAATGGAGAAAGTGTGATTCTTACTTTCTTCCCGCATCCGCGGATGATTATTAATCCTGAAGATGTAAATCTCAAACTGATCACAACCATTAATGAGAAGGCAAAGCTCTTAGAAAACCTGGGCGTTGATCATTTAATCATCACTCCGTTTACACGTGATTTTTCTAACCTCAGCGCAGAAACCTATATCAAAGAAATTTTGGTAGATAAAATCGGCACGAAGAAAATCATCATCGGCTACGACCATCATTTTGGTAAGGATCGGGAGGGTAATTTAAAGCAATTACAAAAATTCTCATCTGATTATCATTACGAAGTAGAAGAAATTCCGGAACAGGATATCCACGATATTGCCGTAAGCTCAACCCAAATACGACATGCTTTGTTAAAAGGAGATGTAGGAACCGCGAACGAATTTTTGGGATATCCATTTAGCTTGTTCGGCCGGGTTATAAAAGGCGATCAACTAGGAAGAACAATGGGCTTTCCAACAGCCAACCTTTTAATTGAAGAAAACTATAAACTTATTCCAAGAGACGGAATATATGCCGTAAAAGTCAGAATTGATTCTGACTCTCAAGTCTACAGTGGAATGGCATACATCGGAAATCGCCCCACGATAAACGGTATGTCAAAGAACATAGAAGTAAATATTTTTGACTTTTCACGAGATATCTATCGTCAGTATATTACAATTGAATATCATCATTTTATCAGGGATGATATGCGCTTCGATAATATGGATGACTTGAAAGCCCAAATTACAAAGGATAAACAATCCGCAATAAGTTTGTTATCTTAACGGTTAGTGTTTAAGATAATCACGAATTTTGAAAAAACTTAATCTTGACAAACAGGAAGCAGACTTTCTAAACAATACTATTCATCACTGGCAAAGCAATGGGATTTTAAATCCCGACACCGCCGAACAGCTCAGAAGTTCATATGAGGTAAAAGAGTTTGACTGGCGGCGGCTGGCGCAATACTCTTTTTGGGTGGCTTTAGCCTGCGGACTTATAGCTTTCGCCTCTCTGGTTATTGATGACGATGTGCTTGATCTTCTGAAAAAGATCTCGGATACACCAGATATTATAATCAGCGTAATTTCTGGGGGTTTAGCAGCCTGGTTATATTATCGGGGGCAGT
>CBFGOI010000104.1:0-17060 GCA_965650335.1 uncultured Pedobacter sp.
TTACAAGCCGCCAGGGCGGCCAAGACAAAGACAAATGCTATCCGTTTCATAAAATTTATTTATTGGTGTTTTATTTGACTACAGATGTTGCTTGAACATCCGTTTGACCATGATAGTCGTAATCTTTAATCTACCATACAAAGATCCGGCCAGCTTTTCTTTAAAGTCAATAAACTTGCTTAGGATGCCTTTAATCTACAAGGAGCAGGAAATAAAGTATCCATTTGATTTTGTCGGAGACCCTGTTTTCTGCTAATCTATACAGTATTTAGTCTCCCCGGGGCAGACAAGACAGCAGAAAGAGGAGAAGCATGCTCTCCCGGTGCCCATAAATCGAATTCTTCGCCCATAAGGGTGTAAACATCGGCAATAGCTTAAATTAAAAACCTTCGCTTTGTTTAATTGTCTGTAATTCACTGCTATATATGTTTGTGCCCAGCATGAATTTAGCAGGAAGCTATCATTGGAAAACGGAAAGGCCGAAAACCGGAAGAGTAGGCAAAATCATAAAACTAATAACTATGGCTTTGTATTTAACACGCTTCAGCTATACCCCCGAAACCTGGGCAAGGCTGATAAAAAATCCTGAAGATCGTCGGGAAGCTGCCCGAAAATACATCGAATCTGTTGGCGGAAAACTTCATGGCTTCTGGTATGCCTTTGGCGCATACGACGGCTATAACCTATGGGAAGCACCTGACCACGTTTCGATGGCTACTGTTGTAATTGCGATCAGCAGCGGCGGGGCTTTGTCGAAATGCGAAACCACGTTGCTCCTTACAGTAGAAGAAACCATACAAGCGCTTGGACGGGCAGGCTCGGTTGGCTACCAGGCTCCCGGTACCTAATCGAATAGGTGGCAAGGCACGGCCGGGCTTTATATTTGTTGAACTTCGAAATTATTCGTTTGTCTCCCAGAATCCTTCGAGTTTGTGAGAGCATGGGACGAGCTGTCTCTTTACTGTGCCTTTAAATGATAAATCTTGCCCAAAAGATAAATTATTTGTAACCCTTTCATCGCGAGCTCTCTCAAATGGTAAATAAACAAACGATAATGGACACATCAAATAAAACAGTTAAAGACGTTCAAAAACTCCTTACTTTAACTTACGGGGTAATTCCAATTGTAGCAGGTGCTGATAAGTTTACCAATTTGTTAACAGATTGGGAAAAATATCTAAATCCCGTATTAAAAAACAATTTGCCTTTTAGTGCTCACACATTTATGCTGGTTGTTGGACTGATAGAAATTATAGCAGGTGTTTTGGTTTTTATTAAGCCTGAGAAGGGCGGGTATCTTGTATGCATCTGGCTGGTGTCAATCGCTCTGACCTTACTTGCTGGTGGTAACTATCTGGATGTTGCGGTTCGCGATTTAGCTATGGCAGTCGGTGCATTTTCATTGGCGAAGATATCTTCACATTCAAAAGTAATTGTATGAGCAAACACATAGTCAAAGTATTAAAAACAGATTTTGTAACTCATAACGTAAAACGTTTTGTAGTAGAAAAACCAGCAGGGTTTACTTTCGTGCCGGGACAAGCTGCTGATATCTCAATTAATCAGCCAGGCCTTGAAGAAGAACTTCGGCCATTCACTTTCACTTCAATGAATGGATCGAATTATCTGGAATTTATTATTAAGATCTATGGGGGGCATGATGGTGTGACCAAAAAACTTGGACTGTTAGGCGTGGGAGATGAGTTGATTTTCCACGACGTTTTTGGAACTATAACCTATCAGGGTGCTGGATTGTATATTGCCGGAGGTGCCGGAATTACGCCTTTCATTTCAATTTTTCGTGATTTGAAATCGAAAAATAAGTTGAAGGACAACACTCTAATATTTGTAAACCGAACTGCTGACGATGTTATTCTGGAGGAAGAATTAAAAGACATGCTTGCAGATAATTTTATCAGCGTGATTGAAAAGTCGGCCGATCCTTCAATCCCAGCAAAGTTTATCGACCGCGAACTATTAAAACCTTACGTGGGGCAGCAAAATGAATTCTACTATATCTGTGGACCGGAAGGATTTACCAATATTATGATTCAGTATTTACAGGATTTGGGAATTGACAGATCACGTATCATAATTGAACAGTAATGGTAGCAACAATTTGCAGGAAAGTGCATTTCAATGCTGCGCACCGTTTGAATAACCCAAATTGGGATGAAGCAACCAATCAGCAAGTTTTTGGAAAATGTAATAATGCCAATTATCATGGACCAATTACGAGCTGATAGTTAAAATAACTGGTGAAATTGATCCGGAAACGGGATATGTTATGGATATCAAGCTGTTAAAGGACCTGCTTGAAAACGAAGTGTTAGATAAATTTGATCATAGAAATTTGAATCTTGACACTGTGGAATTCGGGAAGCTTAATCCTACCGCAGAAAACATGGCGGTAGTGATTTATAATATTCTGCAAACGCAAATTGGACGGGATAAAAAATTGGGAATAATACTTTATGAAACAGATAGAAATTATGTTGAATTCAATGGATAGCAATAGTCTTTCACAACTTGAAGATTTACTGGGAGAGCAGCACATAAGTACTTCATATGATACTCCATTAAGGGTTGACGCCTTCGAGAAAAGCGATGATGAAAAAATAGCTGCTATTTCGGGACACTTCAGGGAAATAATGAATATTCTGGGCTTGGATCTCAGCGATGATAGCTTAAACGGAACTCCTAACAGAGTGGCTAAAATGTACGTTAAGGAAATCTTTTCTGGTTTAGATCCCCTAAATAAACCATCAATAGCTTTATTTGATAACAAGTATCAGTACAATCAAATGCTTGTTGAGAAAAATATCACCTTATATTCAAATTGCGAGCATCATTTTGTTCCCATTATAGGGAAGGCGCACATTGCCTATATTTCAGCGGGTAAAGTTATCGGACTATCTAAATTAAATCGTATCGTTCAATATTATTCACAAAGACCTCAGGTGCAGGAACGCTTAACTATCCAAGTTGCCAATGAGTTAAAATCAGTTCTCGGAACAGATGATGTGGCTGTTGTAATTGATGCTGCACATCTATGTGTTTCATCAAGAGGTATCAAAGATACGGGAAGCACTACAGTTACTGCAGAATACAGTGGTGCTTTTCTAGACCCGGACAGAAAGAAAGAGTTTTTAAGCTATCTGTCGCATATCTGAAATTAACAGGTGGTAATGAAATCTCTGAAAAAGAAAGCGATACGGACCTTTACAAAATAGAGGCCCGTATCTGGATGAAACCGTTTCGGGATTTCTGGCCCCCAATGACGGAAAGAAATAAAGCAAATCTTCATTATACATCTACTTTCAATCTCGCCGCTTGATCTGTAATTTGGAACATCTCTCCATAGGGAACCATGGTGATTTGGCCAAACTGCTCAAGTAAATTTCTGTAAGCGTGCGCTACTTCCCTCGGCTTTCTATTCATATCAAATAATCCGCATTCATTTATTATGCCTTTTTGTTCAGCTAATCCAATGTGCCAGTCAACTTGATCTATCAAACTGTACCATGTGAAGCCAACAACCGGTACACCATCCTTCCGCATTTCTAAAACATTTATCCATTGCTTCCATAGCCAGGTAGGTGCTCTTGATGCATCAAAAACATTCGTTTCGGTATGCATTACCGGTTTTTTATACCGTTGGTAATATTGTTTGGTGATCTGATACCATCCAAAAACATCCGAAGCTCCCATCCATGAGCCATCTTTCAATAAGATTCTTTCATTTCTTCCGTAATAGTCGTTTCCCAATACCTGATATCCGGGAGGTTCGCCCGCCATAAACCAGTCATATTCTTTCTTCGTCAAACCATTGTCGAAGAGATAATTAAGGACATCCGAATCACATGGATGAGCATAAAGAAGGTCGAGCGCTATAAAGCGAAGTTTATTGATGAGTGATATTTCCGGTGATTTAGATACATATCCTTCATGAATATACTCTGCGCTTTCGCTTTGAACGATCACACAATTAGGTCGGTGCTTCGCGAGTTGATGATTGCCAAGTATACTGGCAGCCACAACATTTTTCAGGGCGGTTACAAAAGCCTTATCGCTTGTGAGCTGTTCATTCCAGACACCGTCTTTCGCACTACCCTTAGCTGTAACATAGATTTCGTTAATTGGGGTGTAAAAACGTACCCAGGGATATCGTTTTGCCACCTCAGCTGCATAATTAGCAAAGAAAAAAGGCAATTCCGGATTCTGATAATTGCCAATCCAGTCGGGTACACCAAAGTGCATCAAGTCGAGTATGGGTGTAATTCCCAGCTTTTTGATTTCTGCCATCACTTCGTCGGCAAAGCTCCAATCATATTTATCGGTCGCTAGTTGAATAGAGTAATAGGGTAGGCCATAACGTAAAACATTTAATCCAAGCTCTTTAACCAAATTCAAATCTTCTTTCCAATATTGATAGTGACCACACTCTTTCAGCAGGTCTCTTCTGATTTTTCCATGATTGATGGTGGGATAGGAGCATTCGATACCTGTTGCGAACATAAAGTTGCTGGCAGTATGTAGTGGCATTCCACTGCCGTCGCTTCCGCTTGCTCCGCCATATTGATCGCCCTCATAATAAGCAGGAGAGCCATATTTTTTATTTATAATATCAAGAAAGCTTTTTTTCGCCATGGTTTTTATTTATCGAGACGTTGTGATTTTTTTATGAATATATCTGCTGTTCTTAAAGCCAGTGCCATTATGGTCAGAGCTGGATTGGCACTTAATGATCCCGAGAAAACGGAATTATCGCTTATATATAAATTAGGCACATCGAAGCTCTTTCCTTCCGGATTTACCACTGCCGAATCGGGCGATTTTCCCATACAGCAAGTACCCATCGTATGTGCATGTCGGTGATAGATAAAAGTTCGTTTTGCACCCGCTTGTTCCCAAATCTGACGCATTGTTTTTTCGCTATGGGCGGATATCCGTTTTTCGTTTTCTCTTTCTGAAAACCAGATTCTTGGCTTGGGCAGTCCCATCTCATCCATTTCGTCTGAAAGTTCAAGATAATTGCTCTCATGAGGCAAACATTCGCCATGTATGTTAATGCCTGCCACATGGTTGTACACCTTCATTCTTTCTCTTAATTGATGTCCCCAAACCCCCGTCGCTCTTGCCATCTGCGAGGCATAAGTGACCGGCATTACTCCGATAGATTGAATAAGGTATCCACCGGCGAAATCTGCAGCTGGCGGCCGGTGCATATCTTCAGAGATTAGTCCGCCGGGAATTCCCTTAAATGGCGCTATGTATTCATCGAATTCGCCCCATAGCTGCAGGCCGACATGTGCCATGAAGTTTTTTCCGACCAGCCCACTGCTGTTTGATAACCCGTTTATTAGTAAAAGTCGAGGTGTTTCGACGGCACCTGCACATAAAAACACGTTCTTGCAAAACAGACGTTCTTCTTTTCCGTTTTTTACATAGACTACAGAACTTATTCCGCCGGATTTATCTCTTATGAGTTCCTTTACAAACGACTCGGATCTTACCTCAGCCCCAAAATGAATAGCAAGCGGAATAAATGTAACATCCATACTCGCTTTAGCACCGGTACTGCAACCTGCCTGGCAAAAGCCACGGTTTGTGCAAGTCTTTCTCCATCCTACATTTTGCTGATAATAGGGTGCAGATAATGCTGCGTTGGCGGCAGGAGACGTTAAAATGCCAAGTTTGCTGCATCCCCTTTGCATAAGTTGGGCAGCCCCGTTTAATGGTAATGGTTTAAGCGGATAACCTTTTTTACGTTTTGGCCCCCAGGGATAGGGTGTCGGCCCCGAAACTCCGAGAAAATGCTCAAGTTCATCATAATACGGTTCGAGATCCTGATAGCTGATAGGCCAATCTTTACCCTGTCCAAATTCCGAAAAAATCTTAAAATCATCCGGCTGTGGCCGGGGAGTATAAGCCGTGAAGTGAATTGTTGATCCTCCAACACCCATGCCGGAATTATTCCTTCCAAAATGCAATGGATTTTCGCCGGCAGCTAAGCGTTCAAAGGGCCAGAATATTTTGCTTTGTTCCCGCTCGTCTGTGGCGAATTCAGTTTTAGGATCCCAAAATTTACCTGCCTCCAATGCTATAACTTTTAACCCTGCTGCTGCAAGTCTGGCAAGTACGGGCGCACCACCAGCTCCAGTACCTATCACAACTGCATCCAGGGTTTCGTCCGCTGCATATCGCTTCATTTTACTTTTTGTTAATAGGTATCTCCATTTGATTTAGTCCGATCGTTGTCCAACCAAATGCGTCGGCCATACCTATATACCCGATTTCTTGTAGTGCAGCGGGATGAGCATAAAATATTTCGGTTGACTCGGCAAGCAATTCTTCGAAAAACTTGCTTGGACACATTTCCTGCCAGGCAAAGCCTTCCGCACTTTCATTCTGTACTGCCTTCAAAACCAGGGTTTGTTGATCCGTACTCAGGTTAATAAAGATCTCGTTAAATTTTAACCTCGATGTTTCGTCGATTCCCTTCAGACCTCTTAAATACATTTCTCCGTCCTGCGGCATTTTATCGTATCTCCAGCCATCCGTAAGGCCTTTACCTAAGCGTTCGTCGATTTGGAGGGCAATTTCTATTGCATTTTCGTCGCCGGTTTGATCAAGGAGCAGATTCGTTACAGCTTTCAAGAGTAAAAAAGTGTAGTGATCAAAAAAAACAGGTGCCCCATTTTTCTCATGGAGTCTGCTCCTTAGTGCTTTTGCTGTCGGCATGGTAACTGCATCAGACTCTAATAAGAACCCGATTAATCCAAGATGATTTTTCTGGTTTAACATATTAATTGCTGCTAGATAATCTACCTCCGGTTACTTCGAGTAAACTGCCTGTAATAAAACTTCCGTCACTCGAGGCAAGCAATACATATGCTGGTGCCAGTTCTTCTGGTTGACCAGGTCGTGCTAAAGCTACTTCATGCCCAAAGTTTTCAACCTCTTCAAATGGCATTGTCCCCGGAATATTTGGCGTCCATACCGGGCCCGGAATTACAGCATTCACCCGAATTTTTCGCTTACCCAATTGTAAAGCCAATGATTTTGTGAACGAATGAATAGCCCCTTTGCTAGAAGTATAATCAACTAGAATAGGATGTCCGGTTAGTCCGACGATGCTTCCAGTGTTTACAATTGCATCATTTTCGTGCAGGTGGGGCAAAACGGCCTGAGCCATGAAAATATAAGCGAAAATATTGGTCTCAAAGGTTCTGTAGAGATCTTCTTCGCGGAGATCCTCCAGCCGATCGTGTGTTTTTTGGAAAGCTGCATTGTTTATAAGAATGTTTACTTTTCCAAAAGCATCGAGCGTTTTTTTAACTGCATCGAAGCATGCTTCACGTCGCCTTATATCCGTTTTTACAATTAGACATTTTCCTCCCTTTTCCTCAACTAATCTTTTGGTTTCCTCTGCATCACTATCATTTTCATTATAAACAATAGCAATATTTGCACCTTCCATGCCAAATGCTATAGCCACAGCTCTTCCTATTCCGGAATCTCCTCCGGTAATTATTGCAACCTTTCCAGCTAATTTATTTGCAGGCAAATAGTTGCTTAAATCAGAATCCGGCTGTTGATTCATATCCGACTGTTTTGCCGGATAATTCAGTTTTTGACCTTTTATTTCACTTGCGGAGCGATATACTTTTTCATGTTTTTCATTCATGGCTTCCGGATTTGGAGTTCCTGTAGGTAATTATTAAACTTCATTGAAAGTCAATTGTTTAACCTTATAATTAAGAGAGTTCAGGAGATTAAAAAGGGTTACAAACTTTTTCGACCTATCTTAATTGTGTGTCCGAAGAACTTAATTTGTACCTAAGGTTTTTCCCGGCCTTAAGCCTTGGTTTTAATCAATGAGATCAGCTATTAGGTACCCTAACAGCATTGTAAATGGGCATTACGATCATGTAAATGGGTATAACGGTCATGTAAGTAGGCATTACGATCATGTAAATGGGCATTACGGTCATGTAAATGGGTATAACGGTCATGTAAGTAGGCATTAAGATAATGTAAATGGGCATTACGGTCATGTAAACGGACATCTTATGTAAATGTAAAAGCTAATTCTTTCGTTACCGTGGAAGTAAAATAAGTTCGCATTTTACCGCAATGTTTTGCAATTGCCTGTGCTGGTTCGGGTGTTTCTGGCATCGTCTTTGCCCATTTTTATGAGGAAAAAATATGAGACATGGGCTTAGTTAGATTATTAGTTACAGGTGCAGCCGTTGTTGTAGGTGTACGTTACATTACAAAAAAGCGTCCGGACGGTTCTTCAATTGCTGAAGACCTGAAAATGAAAATTGCCGACACGATGAATAAAGCACAACCTTATATTGACCGATTAAAAGGGCAGTTCTCAAAGGTTCCTCATATTAAGGGAAACACCGGAGGCGATAAACCTTATCCACGGAAGTTTGAGAATTTCTCACCTGATCCGGATCCTGCCTACAGTTCGTGAAAAAAGGTGCATGATAATTATCCATTTAAAGGGATATTATCGGGCCCCCGAATGGTCTGGCTGATTTGAGATTTGCCGTTCCTATTGTCAGCAATTCAATTCCGATCAGGCCTTTTTTTTGATAATACCTATAAAAAAGTAAAGGAATCTGTGAGATTATTTGAAGTTTCTCCCCTTTGGAAATACTTCTTGCTCCACAGCTTCTCTTACTTGCGATCTTTTATTCTCTGCCGGGAAAGGTGTTTTTTCATCAGCTCTTGATAAGGTTAGCACGGGCTGATTATCATTTTCTACTACAGTTAGCCCCCGTAATAACTTTGACAGATCGAAGCATCGTTTAGCGATTACATGTATTACCTCGCCCTCCCGTTGAAGCTTGCCTTCAACCATCAACAGCTTTGCACCCAAAACCTCCTTCCGGTAGGTTTCAAATAATTTTTGAAACACTACAAGATTAGAGAATCCTGTTTCATCCTCAATGGTAATAAAACAAACACCACCCGCCGTTCCGGGTCGTTGGCGAACCAGTACCAAGCCCGCCACCTTTACCAATGTTCCGTCTTTTACATGCTTAAGTTCTTCGGAAGACAGAATACGCAATAGCCGAAGTTTCTCCCGTACAAAGCTAACCGGATGAGCTTTTAAGGATAATGCGGTGGTTGCATAATCGTGTACTACGTGTTCGGCCGCAGTCATTAATGGCAGACTTATCTGAGTTTCTAAAACACTTTCTGAAGGCTGCCCCTCAAATAGCGCAATTGGTCTGTCATTCAATGCCGATACTTCCCACAAAGCCTGACGGCGGTCTAGTCCCAATGATCGAAAGGTATCTGCATCAGCCAGACGCTCGAGTGCCGCTTGCGAAACACCAGCATCCCGTAAGGCATGGATGGTTTTATAACCTGTCGCTCTTCCAGAGACCAGAGTTTCCACATCCTCCTCTCTTAATCCTTTTATCTGTCTGAATCCTAAACGAAGTGCAAAATATTTACCTGATTTTTCTTCAAGCAAATTATCCCATTGCGAATAATTAATATCTACCTCCCGCACCTCCACGCCATGCTTTTTAGCATCAATTACCAACTGTGCCGGTTGATAAAAACCCATAGGCATGCTGTTTAATATTGCTGCTCCAAATACATCAGGATAGTAATGCTTCAGCCAGCAGGAAACATATACCAACAGGGCAAAACTTGCAGCATGACTTTCGGGGAAACCATAGCTTCCAAAACCTTCTAATTGTTTAAAGATCCGATGGGCAAACTCTTCAGAATAACCCTTAGCTTTCATACCGTTGATCAGTTTCTTCTCAAACTGACTAACTAAACCTTTCAGTTTAAAGGTGGCCATACTTCTGCGAAGTTCGTCTGCTTCGGCTGGAGTAAAGCCTGCGGCAACAATAGCAATTTTCATCGCTTGTTCCTGGAAAAGCGGAACGCCTAATGTTCTGCTTAAAATCTCTTCCAGTTCTTTCGAAGGATATTCGATTGGCTCTTCACCGTTACGGCGACGCAAATAAGGGTGAACCATATCGCCTTGTATTGGTCCGGGACGAACGATAGCTACTTCAATCACCAAATCATAAAAACATTTTGGCCTTAAACGAGGAAGCATGGTTTGCTGGGCACGGCTCTCAATCTGGAATACTCCGATGGTATCGGCATGACTGATCATTTCATAAACTTCAGTATCATCCTGCGGGATATTAGCCAGGGTTAAATCCCGATTATAATGTTTTTTAGCTAAATCAAAAGCTTTACGGATACAGGTAAGCATTCCCAGTGCAAGCACATCAATTTTCAAGAATCCAAGCGCATCAATATCATCCTTGTTCCATTCAATATTGGTCCGGTCCTGCATGCGGGCGTTGAGGATCGGGCAGAGGTCGGTTAGTTTCCCCTGGGTAATCACAAAGCCGCCTGTATGCTGACCCAGCTGCCGTGGAAATCCCATTAATTGACCCGTTAGCTGCAATACTTTTCTCAAATGCGGGTCTTTAGGATTTAAGCCTGATTCAAGCAGACGGGGTTCATCAAACCATTCATCGGTAAATTCCCAAATGGCACCCGAAAGACGATTAATGGTATCAACAGAAAGTCCCATTGCCTTTCCTACATCCCTGATAGCACCTTTTTGATGCAGTTGGGTAACTGTAGCAACTATAGCAGCCCGTTCTCGTCCATATTTATTGTAGATATATTGAATTACCTCTTCTCTGCGCTCATGTTCAAAATCTACATCAATATCCGGCGGTTCGTTCCGTGCCGAAGAAATAAAACGCTCGAATAGCAGGTCGAATTTGGTAGGGTCTACGGAAGTGATGCCAAGGCAATAACAAACGGTAGAGTTTGCCGCAGAACCTCGCCCCTGACATAAAATGCCTTGTTGCCTTGCAAAGCGAACAATATCATGCACGGTAAGGAAATAAGGTGCATAGTTCATCTCCTCCATAAACTTTAGCTCATGATGGATATTGGCGATTATTTTCTCGGGTATATTTCCTTTATAATGTTCTTTCGCACCTTTCCAGGTTAGAAAGGTTAGTTCTTCTAATGGTGTACGTCCTTCAGTAGTGATCTCTTCAGGGTACACGTATTTCAACTCGTCGAGCGAAAATTGGCAAGCCTCCGCAATTTCCTGTGTACGTTCAATCGCATCAGGATATAGCCTGAACAGCCGCTGCATTTCATCTATCGGTTTCATGTATCGTTCGGCGTTCGGATGAAGCCGGAAACCGGCATTCTGGATAGTGCATTTTTCACGAATACAGGTCAATATATCCTGCAATTCTCTTCGCTCTAAACTATGATAATGAACATCATTCGTAGCGACAAGAGGAATACTGAAACGTTCGGATAATTGTGTAAGCCGAAATAGTTTTTTGCTGTCATCTCCCTGGTATGAACGTGTTGCTGAAATATACAGACTGCTGCCAAAAGCTTTGCGATATTCTTCGACTTGCTGCTCAAAAGAGGGCTCAAAATTAAATACTTCATTAAGCTGGTCGGGCGGTATAACAATCAGTTTAAAACCTTTAGCATGCTCATAAACATCTTGTTTATACAGGATGCAGTCGCCTTTCTCTGCACGGAGGTTACCTTTGCTTAGTAAAGCGGATAGGCTGCAATAAGCTTCCAAATTAGTTGGATAAGCTAATAAACTCGGCCCATCCATTAAATCCAGCCTGCAGCTGGGAATTAGAGTTATATTTTTTGCCTTTGCAGCTACATGTGCCCGTACAATGCCAGCCAGTGTATTTCTATCAGTAATTGCAATTTTAGTATAGCCCAATTCAGCTGCTTGTTGTACCAGTTCATCCGGATGAGAAGCACCGCGTAGAAAACTGAAATTGCTTGTTACCTGTAATTCCGTGTAGCTCATAATTCCTTTCTTTACGCAAAAAAACCATGAATAAACCATTGCTTTGATTGGCCTCCCTCATAATGCCCCAACCTGAATATCCAATATCGTTGTCCATCCTGGTCTTCCACATTATAGTAATCTCTGTGTTCACCTCCTTCAAGCCACCATTCCCTTTCGATCCGTTCAGGGCCGTCGGCTTTTTTGATAGGATGTACCTTGTTTTTATATCTGAACATCAGCGGTGGATAATCGGGTATGGGTGCAGTAACATCTATGAGTTCAGGTCTGGCTAAGATTCTTACTGGTCTGGGCTTATCACTTCGCCATGATGTAATTGCCTGATCTTGTAAAGAAGACGCCTGTTTTATAGACCGCTCTGGCCAGTAATGCTCATCAGGCAGATAACGATGAATTGTTCCTGCGCCAACTTTGGCTGTTATCCTGTCGAGCAGTTCTGCTACACCTTCGTCATTTAAACCGGGATTTTCTGCCCATAAGACTTCCTGAGAAAGAGAAACCTCCTCAACTTTCAGTGCCTCCAGTATAAAGAGCTCAATACCCAAATCGGGCGCAATGGAGGCTGTTTTCAATTCAAACAACTTAAAAAGATGCGGAACATGATGCGTAGCCTTATTCGTTCCAACCTCTGCTTGCTGGATTTTACCATCCACACGATAACACTTTAATATGGCAGTCCGGATTCCCATACCTTCCTGCTGAAGGCGCAAACAAAGCGTTTCAAGAAGACGATTAATGGCTATCTCGATTCCAACTTTTGTTCGGATAGGTTCCATACAAGGCAGTCGTTCCTGCCAGGGCTCTGGTATCATGATGGGCTGAATGTATTCTTCGGCCTGACCGAGTGCTTGCGCCAGTCGTACTAACAAGGCTTCGCCAAAACGCCTGCGTAAAGCAGAACGGGGCATACTGATAAAACTACCAATTGTATATAATCCCAATTTTTGCAGGCGTGTCAGAACCGTTGAATCTAATCGTAAGGCCGCTGCCGGAAGGGATAGGAGGGCAGGCGCCTGCTCTCTGCTTTCGATTATAGGCGTTACCTGCCCGAAACGTGAAATGGCCCAGGCTGTTCCGATGGTATCTGCTATGGCGACACGCACATCATAACCTAAACCTCGTAAACGGGTGACGATTTCTTTAAGATAAGGTCGTTCGCCACCCCAGAGATGGGCGCAGCCGCTGATGTCGAGGATTAGCCCATCAGGTAGATCCAGTGCAACAATAGGAGTGTAGCGGATAGACCATTTTCCAAGCGCTTTTAACAATTGTTCGGCCCGTTTGGGTTTTTCATCGAATACCTGTAAATCAGGAATCATCGCTTTTGCATCAGCGACTGGCATTCCAACGTGTATGCCCTGCGATTCGGCAGCGGAATTAATAGCTGTAATAACCTTTCGTCCATGATCAGGGATAGCAAAAACAAAAGGTGTCTGCTTCAATTCTGGCCGACGAAGTGTTAGCCAGTCTGTCGTTAAATGACGGAACCATATTGTAGCATAGCGTTTCTGCATCTTTCATCCTCCTAACCAGCCTGTCGGGTTTGTTCTTCATTAATAAAACCTGGCTCTTTAGTAAGCACCGGAAGGAAGCTTCCCGCATGCCACTCAAGCACCCATTCACCCGGATTCCCATTTCTTACCTTCAACAATTCAACCTTCCACCTAGGATACCCAAGTCCTGGCATACCATCTTCAAGCTCACTTGGTAAAGATTTAATCCTCCATCTGGCCGCACAAGCCGTAGTACTTAGTTTTTTTGTGTTTTTTCTTAGGATAAACCCTGTCACCCTGCTTTTCTCAACTACCAATTGCAGCCTTCGGGATTCTGTAAAGCTTATTTCTTCAATTTCTCCAATTACCGCCGCAAGCGAGCTGCATTTCAACGCTTCTTCCATGGCCCACAGAATATCCTTTCTTTGTTTCAGATCGATAAAGATGATACGGTCGGGGTCAACGCCAAAGTTTTTTAAAGCTGGTGGAAACAAAGAACGGGAGGTACTTATCCATAGACAAATTCCGCCTTGCTGCATTAATATTTTCAATAAACCGCCCAAAAATCCGCCGCTGGCTGCAGCATATTCGGGCTCTTCCGTTAAAAATTCGTGTATTGTTCCTGTGGGGAATACTGCATTTGGAAAGGTGGTCTCGATTTGTTCCAGTCCGGTAAAGCGGATAGTACTTGTTTGAGGAGTATGAATGCCTTGCCATTGCAAAATGTTCTTTTGCAATTTAGAGATGATATCTTTTTTGGCGGCAAGCATAATTCTGTTATAAAGAAGAATAACAAAAATAATGCTAAAAATATTAGTATTATTGTTTTGTTGAAAATAATTTATTGAAGGAATATATTCACATCGCAGAGCTGAAAATTTTTTGATTTTCAGCTCTTTAATAATTCAGCTAAAATGACTTTTAGCTTTTTTGATCACCTTTTCAAGATCAATCCCCTTTCCGAGCACTCCCTTAAATAAATCACCTTCAACTTTCAGGCGGTCAATAGAATTGAATATTGTGAAATCATTCATTTTTAATCCAGGCTTCACTTCATCCCAGTGTAAAGGCATAGAAACTGTTGCCCCAGGTTTTGGTCTCAACGAATATGGACCGGCAATTGTAGCACCAGGTCTGTTCTGCAAGAAATCCAGATACATTTTACCTTTCCGGTTGGAGATCATTCGTTCGAGACTGGTATACTCGGGGATTTGTTTATGAACCAGATTCACAATAAGCCGTGCGAACATCTGAGATTGATCATAAGTGTATTTTGCTTCCAGCGGAATGTAAATATGAATCCCGGTTGAGCCTGAAGTTTTTGGGTAACAAGGAACGTCGATTGCATCCAATACCTTTTTAACTTCCTGAGCAGCTTCAATTACCTGCTCAAACGTATTCTTATCCGGGTCCAGGTCTATCACGCAATAATCGGGATTATCAGGCGATTGCACCCTGCTAAACCAGGGGTTCATTTCGATGCAACCTAAGGACGCCATCCATAACAGATACGACTCATCAGAACCTACAAGATATTCCTTATGTTCCCCATCGCTGGTTGTATAGGGGAATGTTTTGGTAACCCAATCCGGAGCTTTACCTTTCACATCTTTCTGATAAAAACTTTTGCCGTTTATTCCATTCGGAAAGCGGTTAAGCGACATCGGGCGGTCTTTAAGGTAAGGTAAGATGTACTCGGCTACCTGGTAGTAATAGTTAAACATATCCCTCTTGGTGATACCCTCTTCGGGCCAGTACACTTTACTTAAATTGGTAAACTTCAGATCATGTCCGCAAATCTTTCGTACCTGAGTTTCATCAGTGGGGTTAAGTAGTGTTTTACGATCTGTATTCTTTGGTGGTTTAACGGGCTTTGCAGGAGTTTCATGCTCTTCTTGATTTACTTCCTCCACAAGCTCGGCAGCATCTCTTGGGGTTTCTAAAATTATTTCTTTAGCGGTTTTATCGGTACGCATTCCTTTAAATGAGGCCTGCCGGAAAATACCATCAGTGGTAACTTCTGCAAAGGCCACTTCGCAAACAAGTTCAGGTTTTAGCCAGGTGGGTTTGGCGCCCAACCGCTGCGGTCTGAACCGGGAGGGCTTATCTACATCGGGCTCTACCTCAAATGGGCTTTTATCTGTAATCAGTGGCTTAAATTGAGCCATCATTTCCTTTTGCAAAGCATCCGAAAAACCTGTCCCCACCTTACCCACATATTTTAGGCCTTCTTTATCATAAACGGCAAGAACCAGGGCACTAAAAGATTTGTTGGTGCCCTGGTTTTTAGTGAAGCCCGCGATAATAACTTCCTGTCGTCTTTGTACTTTGATTTTTAGCCATTCTTTCGAGCGAAGATCTGATGTATATAAGCTGTCGGCTTTTTTTGCAATAATACCTTCCAATCCGATTCTCTCGGCAGCGTTAAAAAACTCAATTCCGCTCGCCGCGAAAACCTTGCTTTGCCTGATCCGGTCGTCATCTGTAGGGAGAATTTCCTTTAGAATCGCCTGTCTTTGAATCAAAGGTAAACCCATCAGGTTCTTGCCTTCGTACCATAAAATGTCGAATACATAATACACGAGGTTGCCATCCGCTTCGCTGCGCCAATTTTGTAAGGCTCCAAAATCTGAAATCCCTTTGTTATTAAGCACAAGAATCTCACCATCAATAACGGCATTGATTTTCCAGCCTTTTAGCAGTTTAGTGATTGGATAATATTTTGTAAAGGTGATATTGTTGCGAGAGATTAATTCAGCGCCATTCTGATCAATAACTGCAATAGCGCGGTAGCCATCCCACTTTACTTCATAAAGCCAGTTAGGGTCGTCAAAGGGTTCATCTACCAGCGTGGCTTTCATAGGCTTGATATCTACGGGTGCTTTAGATTTCGGCGCCTGTTTAAGTAGTGATTCCAGATCGAATTCTTTTGTCTCCTGATTTTCTGTTAGCTCTTCCAGACTTTCTTCAGTTTCCTTCAGGGCTTTTTTTTTACTTTTTTTTTCTGGCGGCTTTAAGTCTTCTTCACGTCCGTGTTGCCAAACTTTTTCACTGGTTTTTTCCATCGTTTCGATGGTCTTTCCCGAAAGAACAGATTTGTCTAATTTGGTAATATCTTTTGCAGACGCATATTCGTCCTTATGCTTTATTAGCAGCCAGCCGTTTTCACCCATTCCATGGGTTTTTACTAAGGCAAACTCACCCTGAAGCTTTTTACCATGCAGCTTGATCTTTAAAGACCCAGATTTCAGTTGTTGTAATAAATGCTTTTCCTGAGCTTTTTTTCCTTTAATTTCTTCAATAGGTTCGTAAGTGCCCTCATCCCATACAATCACTGTACCTCCACCATATTCCCCTTCAGGAATAATGCCTTCAAAATTCTTGTAATCGAAAGGATGATCCTCGACCATCATTGCAAGACGTTTGGTTTTTGGGTCAGTAGAAGGACCTTTAGGAACAGCCCAGCTTTTCAGTACACCTTCCATCTCCAGCCGAAAATCATAATGCAGCCTGGAAGCATCATGTTTCTGAATTACGAAAAGAAGTTTCTCTTTATCGCTGCTTTTGCCGGCTTTGGGTTCGGAGGTTTTCTTAAAATCCCTTTTTTCGACGTATCTCTCCAGGCTCATATCTTTATTTCTTTAAATGTCTCTCAACTTCTTTTACCGCAGAACCTACGGCTTTAACAGCTTCTTTCA
>CBFGOI010000105.1:0-16473 GCA_965650335.1 uncultured Pedobacter sp.
GTGACGGAGCTTTTCTGATGAGTGACGACACTCTCCTGATAAACAACGGAGTCTTCCCGATGTGTGACGGAGCTTATCTGATGAATGACCAATCAAAATCTTTCAAGACAGATGAGTGATGCGTTATCGCTGAACTTGCATAAAAAAAGCTCCCTAAGGGAGCTTGTATTTAAGGTGCGAGGCTTCTGAACTGAAGACTTAAGATGGAATTATAGTTCGAGCTGTCTGGTGTAAAGGCAGCCTTCACATAGGTTTTTACTCCGGTGCCAATGTCTACCAGTCCGCTATCGGGAGTGTATAAATGGGCATTGCGGTTAGTTCTGGCAGCATCTACATTGGCTTGTGCCTGGGTAACGGCCTGACTTTTTAATTTCAAATCTGCAAGGCGGGCTTGTAGACCAACTATGCTTAGTTCTTCTTCGTTTGGCTGGTAGGCGGGATTGGCTGCCAGTACTTCTACAAACAAAAGGAAGTTTGCAATCTGCATATCGTAGGATTGCTGCGAGGTTGAGATTGTTTTTACAGGCTCCTCGCCCTCTTTGGCGAGAGGTTTAGGCGCTTTAAATCCTCTTATCTTATCGGCAAGAGCAATTGCACTTTCTACTTCGACTGGATTACCTACCGATGCTTTAAACATGTTTACCACGCGGGTTACTAGTTTATTTAAGGGTTCAAATGCCGCTTCCCGGGCCTCTACAGATTGCTGATAGAGCGGCAAGGCTGTTGCGAGAGCTTGCAGGCTGTTTTCCGCATCGGCGTGTTTGGTTTTTAAACTGGCAAGCTGCAAACCTGCTTTGGATGGATTGTAGGCTGCGCCTAAGCTTTGGACTCTTGTGATAAGGTCTTCAAAATTCGCCACGTTTCTGGCGTGTCCGGTCTCGGATTTTGATGGCATGATGTTAAAATTTAAGATGTTAGAGTAAATGTTAATTACACCCAAAGTAGAAATAATTTTTTATGGAGAAAATAATGAGATGTTAAAAGATGTTAATTGGAAAATATTTCTTTAAAGGGGGAGATTGTTTCTATTTTCGATATTGGGATATTCAAGAATTATTAGGGAATAGTTTGCCAACAATACTGAGATTTACAATTATGCTAGCAAAGAGAAAAAAATATTCTTGATGGATTAAATATTTAAAATAAGAGGTATGTTAGCTGACATATTGAAATATATACGCTATGGATCGTGTATATCCAGTAGTTAGGCACAATAATAAAAAATGCAGCTCTTCACCTTATGAAACCTCATGTGCTTTGGCTCGTATAAAGCCAATCTAACATGAAAGGTCAACCTCAAAAAATTGTTTTTTTCTATGTAGCAATAACTACAACCTGGATATTAGCAAGTGACTATTTAGTTGAAATGCTTGCATTCATTTGCGGTAGTAACTCCTACGCCTTGCAAACAGGTAAAGGCTTTTTTTTTGTAACTGTTACTGCCTGTTTACTTTACTTTGGCATAAAGAAACAGCAGAAAGTTCTTTTAAACTATGGAGAGCAGTACAAAAGTCTGTTCCATTCGAATCCTAATCCTCTTTGGATTTATGATCGCAATTCCTTAAAATTTCTGGAAGTGAATGATTCGGCTATCCGCATATATGGATATTCGCGTGAAGAGTTTAAAAACATGACTATTCTGGATATTCGACCGGATGAAGATCGTCAAAAAGTTCAAAAGTCAGTCAACGAGCTACCTGATGGATACCATGTTTCAGGTAACTGGACACATCTGAAAAAAAATGGTAAGATATTAACTGTTGCTGTTACATCACACAAAATAAGATTTAACGAAAGCGACTGTGTTATGACAATGGCTCAGGATATAACTTTAAGAGTTCGACAGGAAGAGAAGCTTAAACAATCCTATAAATTAGAGAAAGAGCTTAAGGAGGAGCTGGAAATTAATATGGAGCTTATTAAGCAATCTTTGGAATCAAAACGAAGATTAGCAGAAGTGATTGACCGCGTCAGTAATATGGTAGTTGTCTCTGATCCTGGTGGAATAATTATGTGGGTAAATCAAGCTTTTGAAGACTTTACAGGTTACACTTTGAAGGAGGTCATAGGAAGATCATATGATTTCCTTCATGGACCTAAAACTGAGGTTGATGTATTACCTGAAATACAAGAATCAATACGTGTAAGCGGCTGTGCCACAGCTGAATTTTTGCATTATACAAAAGAAGGAGCGGAGTATTGGGTAGAGATAAGTATATCTGCTATTTACAATGAAAATAAAGAACTGGAAAGATATATTGCGATACACAATATTATTACAGAAAGAAAGATACGTGAAGAAAAAATAAAGGATCAGAATGAAATTTTAAGAAAGCATTCGTGGACGAATTCTCACACTATCCGAAAGCCTGTAGCCTCAATTATCAGCTTAGTATCATTGACTAAAGAAATAGGTAATATCGAAGAGTTGAGGGAAATCTATTCTCTGATTGAAGTGTGTGCAAAGGAGTTGGACGACGTAACAAAAGGAATTGGACAAGAAATCAATGCCTGTGAGACGGAATAGGGTTGAGTACTAAAAAGTCATTAAGTGGTCTTAATTAAAAAAAATGTGTTACCCATACAACACACCGACCACAGGTGAAATGTTTACTTGTGGCGGCGACCGTTCTGGTTTAAGAGTTCAGCGTAGCGCTCTTAAATCAGCTATATAAAACCAAGACTCTGTCCGGGAAACAACAATAATGTATACTTTAGAGAAAACTGTCGCTCTGGTTCGTGTTTCCACATTCTAAGGTTAATTGTAAAAGAAAATGTGCCAAAAAGAAAAGTTAAAAATAACAACAATAACCTTACTATATTTTCTCAGCAAAGCTAAAGGACAAACCAATGCGTGGTTAGTCCACATTTTAAAATAATGAAATATAAATTTTATCATTATGAAAACACGTATAATTCAATATTACTGGGAATTAATTTTAATTCTTCCCTCATTTTTATTGTTCAATTTAACATCATTTGCACAAAACACAGGTGTAGAGAGAAAAGCCGATAATAATATCAGATCTAAAAGCAATACCCAAATTCGTGTTATTATTTCAAGCGACATGCCACCTCTTGATGTAATACCGGTTAAGGCTGTTAAGCCTGGCAATCCACCTGAGAAATGCTCTGATCCCGATGATGTTCAATCAATGGTTCGATTGCTATTATATTCAAATGATTTAGAAATTGAAGCTCTCGTTGCATCATCCGGAACTTTTGCAAATATAGCCCGCAAGCAAAATATTCTAGATATGCTTGCGCTTTATGAAAAAGTACAACCCAATTTGGTAAAACATGATTCCAGGTATCCTACAGCTCAATATTTGCGCTCAGTAACATGGCAAGGACTTGATGGAGGCTGGGGTACAGAACGCTTTGGCGGTAAAACAAAACCAATTGAAGACCTGATAGGAAAAGATAAAGATACAGAAGCTTCCGAAGCAATAATTAAAGCTGTGGACGAAAAAGATGATAGACCTGTATGGGTTTGTGTTTGGGGTGGTTCACGGGAAATAGCTCAAGCTATCTGGAAAGCACAAAATACCAGAACAGCAAAGGACTTTTCTCATTTTATTAGCAAATTGAGAATTTATCTGATCGCTAAACAAGATGGTACAACTGATTGGTTGTTAAAAAACTATCCTAAGTTATTTATTATTCTTTCAGAAAATAACTATATGGGAATGTTTTGTGTTATGGATAAAAATAATCTTGCAATTGCGGACTCAGATTGGATAGAAAAGAATATACGTAATAATCACGGGCCACTTGGTGCAGCCTATCCGCGAAGTGGCTGGGATCCATCAACACCTGGTGTATGGGAAGGTGACACGCCATCATTTTTACATCTTATTAGTGCCATAAGAGGCATTAACAATCCTGAGAGCCCCCAGCAGGGTGGATGGGGTGGAAAGTTCATTCGTCCTGATCCAAATAAAAACCATTGGTATGATGATCCTATTGGCACACAAGCTATTTATATGTGGCGTAATGATGTCCAAAAAGAATTTGAGGAAAGAGCAAACTGGATGTTGCCATAAAAATATTCCAAATATCAAGAATTAGATCAATCTTAATATTACTTTATACGGATTCAATAAAAACCATGTGCTAATACGGCATATAAGTAATAGCGGGGGTTGTAGATTGCAAAGGGCAGTGATTCTATGTAGTTTGTCTCGATTGGCCGGAAAGTGCTTCGAAAACCCACCACGACTCATATGTCCAACGTTAGGCTCACATAATAAAAGCATCATGCAAAGGACAACACTCTTCCTCTTATTCGGTTTTTGGGACTTATGCAGAGGCCCCGGATTGTTAAAAGTTGGATATTAAGGAGCGATACAATTCCAGCTCGCTAGGACGATTTGAACGTTTTATACTATTGCGTTATCCGCTGTAACAACGATCTGATGTGTCAACTTGGCCAATTTAATTTCATCAGTAATCATTATACTCTTTCCGGAGAGTTTTATCATCTTGTCCTGAACCAAATCATTGATGATTCTAAATACCGTTTCATACGTGGCGCCGGCATATGAGGCGAGATCTTGACGGGTTAGTTCAATATCAATAAAGCCTTGCTCTGTTAAACCAAACTTTTCTTTTAAGGAAATCAATGCCTGCGCGACCCTCCCCTTTACAGACATATGTGCGAGATTGCGCATCTTCCGCTCGGATTCCTGAAGTTCGTCTGCAAAAAACATCATTAAAGCATAGGCAAATTCATTATTCACTTTTAGAGTTGCATTGAAGAAGTCAATATCAATAAAGCAAACAATACAAGGTTCTAAAGCAGTTGCTGATACTGGATAAACTGGATTGCTTCCTAAACCTCTATGGCCAAATATCGCCCCCTTTTTTGCAAAACGAATAATAAGCTCCTTATCGTTGCCCCACTTTTTATGAACTTTCAAGTTTCCTTCATAAACGAAGTAAACACCTTTGACGGGCTCGCCTTCCCGGAAAATAACCTCTCCTTTTTTAACTTGAAAATTGACCCGATGTTCGCCCAAAGCGGGCAACCACTCCTTCAAACAAGTTTTGCACATAAAACAACCATTCAAATCGCAAGGAATTTTACTCTTTTTCATCAAAATATATTTTTTTTAATTGATATGGAGCTATCATCCACATATTTTTCATCCGTTTATATTTTATTCGCTGTGTTCAAGAGAACGCTTCGCTAAGTTTATTGAGTTTTAGGAGGAATGCTAACGATAGTTCATTTATAAATAATTTTATTGATAACATATCGCTTCTATCCGATAGAAAACTTAGGACTGAAGGTATGCTGAAAAAACAAATTGAACACTGACAACGATCACCGAATAAATTATCTGAAATACGGGGGGTCGACACTTGTAAAGTACCGACTTTTTTCACAATTATTTCAAAATCCGGAAGAATTTCTATCAAATCTGAAATTTTAAGAGGCATTTCACGGAAAAATTTCAAATTTTTAACGTGTTTTAATTGTGAAATACTCAAAAATTACTCAAAGCCTGAGTTTTAAATTAATATTTTACAAAAAAATTAGCTTTTATATTATACAAATCATATAAATTCAGACAACAAGCAATTTTTTTTCGCTTTTTGCCTTAATTACGATAAGTTTATGGTGCAAAAGGAGGAATAAAAATGGAAAACTATAAAAGACTCTTAAAAATCACTTTCCAAAAGCCAACTATTAAGAAGGGATTTATTATAAGCGCAATAGTTGGAACTCTTTTAAACTTAATAAATCAGGGACATTTATTGCTCGCGAGTCAGTTTCCCAAAGTTTCAGTATTGAAAATGGGTCTTACGTATCTGACACCGTTTGTCGTTTCGGTTTACAGCACCACCTCAACCATCATTCAACAGCAATCATATAATAAGTATAAAACACCCAAATAAAAAAGAACCCCACTGGGGAGGTCGAAGCTCCAGCGGGGATATAGTTTCAATTGCTTTTCACAAACTAAAACTTAAAAACAAATGTACAGAAAACTTATCACAAAAAACACAGTCAGGGCCCTTCTCCTGACGTCAACACTGTTAAGTGGCGGAATTATGGACTCATTTGCTCAAATTTCTTTAACCGGACAGCTGCGTCCAAGGATAGAAGTTAGGGATGGTGCAGGAAACCTTGCGCCCGACGGCGCCACTCCTGCTTCCTTTGTTTCTCAGCGCACACGCTTAGCTTTTGGATATAAATGGGACAGGTTAACGTTCGGTGCTACTGTTCAGGATGTACGTGTATGGGGACAGGATGCCTCCTCAGTTTCAAATGCCGATGGTAATAGGTTAATGCTTCACGAAGGCTGGGCAGAAGTTGTTCTGGCAAATAAAGCCGACACAACAATAGGTTTTAAGTTAGTTGATAATCTTTCATTTAAGGTAGGAAGACAAGAATTGGTGTATGATGATGCCCGTCTTATAGGAAATCTTGACTGGTTGCAACAGGGCCGACGTTTTGATATGGCTTTATTGAAAGCTGTACACCACGGCTGGCAAGTTGATTTTGGATTTGCTTATAACCAAATCTCAGATAATTTCGGTATAACTGGTACAGCTTACACTCCGGGCAATATTCCGGCAACTGTAAAAAATGATAAAGGGGAAGTTGTTGCTACTCCGGCGGGCATTGTTCCTTTAATAAATGCAGCAACTGGGAATAGCGCACCGGCTAGTGCCGGAGGAACGCCATTTTATTCTAACCCTCCAAGTACAAATGCTGCTAATCAGGATTATAAAAACTTCCAAAGCATCTATATATCTAAAAAAATCAATCAAACAAAAATATCCATCCTGGGATTCAGAGATGCTTTCTCTAAATATTCAGTAAAAAATGTAGCATCGGGTGAAGATGGAGGAATTGTGTACGGCCGAGCCTTTAATGTAAAAGGAACAAATGAGCGTTACACCGGAGGTGCAATGATTAGTCCAACTTTTGGAAATGCATCTGGTTTCGGTAAAATAGCTCTTCAGGCGGCGGCTTATTATCAATCAGGTAATGATCGCGACGGTAAAACTTTAGAAGCTTACCATTATACTGTTGCTGCTACGTACGGTAAAGGCAAATTTACGGTAGGACCCGGCTACGATGTTCTTTCGGGAAATAAAATTACAACACCTGGAACAGAGAGCAAAAGATTCGATCCATTATACGGAACACCTCATAAATTTTGGGGATATATGGATTATTTCTACGCTGGTACAAATTCTCCGGCTGCAGGCTTAGTCAATTACTACTTCAAATCGAAATTCACAGCGAACACCTTCTTTATTGCTGCCGATTATCACCATTTCTCAGTACAAAATGAAATGGCAGCCACCATTCAGAAAGATTTAGGCGATGAAATAGATCTGACTGCAAATTACAACTTAAATAAATTCACTTCTATAGAGCTCGGATATTCGATGATGTTCGCAGCAACGGACGCCATGAAAGCGGCCAAAGGGCAAGCTTCGGCAACAACTTTCGATAAAATAGGGAAATGGGGATATGTTATGCTGAATATCCGTCCCGACTTCTTTTTCACTAAACCTGTGGCAATTAAACAGTAGAAAGAGATTAAAAATTTAACAAAGGTAAAACCAGAGAAATGAAGACATTAACTACAAACGCTATAAAAACTTTAATGCTTATCGCATTAACAGTTGTCACTATAAGTACTTTAAGCTTCAACGCGGAAGCTAAAAAGATAAAACTAGGATTTATTCCACTAACAGACTGCGCTCCATTGGTTGCTGCGAAAGAGCTGGGGCTATTCGCTAAATATGGTGTAGATGTAGAGCTTTCAAAAGAAGCATCCTGGGCTAACGTTCGCGATAAAATATTACTAGGCGAACTTGACGGTGCTCACTGCCTTTTCTCGATGCCGCTTTCTGTTTATACAGGCATCGGTGGTAAAGCAGGTTCTGAAATGAAAATCGCCATGATGCTGAACAATAATGGACAGGCAATTTCCCTATCAAAAGAATTTTGTGGGTTGGTAGGTTACAAAGAAGTAAATAAAGCTGCCGCCGCCACTAAAAAAGTTCAGGGTCGTAAAGAAGTTACTTTCGCCATGACCTTCCCGGGCGGAACGCATGATATCTGGTTACGCTATTGGTTAGCTGCAGCTGGAATAAATGCAAAGTCGGTCGGCATCATCACTATTCCTCCACCGCAAATGGTTGCAAACATGCGTGTTGATAACATGGAAGGATTTTGTGTAGGTGAACCATGGGGCGGGGTTGCTGCTGCTCAAAACGTCGGCTTCACACATATTGCAAGTCAGGATTTGTGGAGTGATCATCCTGAAAAAGCGCTGGTTGTTAATGCAAAATTTGCTGCAACTGAAAAAGAAGATTTGAAAAAAGTTATGAAAGCTATCATCGAAGCTCAACGATGGCTGGATGTTTTAGGCAACCGTAAAAAAGCGGCAAGCTGGTTAACTAAACCTTATTATGTAAATGCGCCTTTAGCAATTATCGAGGCCCGCTTACAAGGCAGCAGTGACTTAGGCTGTGATTTAGGTGTACAAAAATATAAGGGCAACTACATGACCTTTTATAAAAATGGAATCGTCACCACCCCTAAAAAATCTTATGCTTATTGGTTCCTGGCTCAATTTGTACGCTTTGGCTACTTAAAATCCGAACCAAATTATGCTGCCATAGCGGACAAGCTTATACTGGATGATTTATTCCTCGAAGTTGCCAAAGAAATGAATGTACCGGTTCAACCCGACATGCAACCCATAAAAACTAATTACGATGTGGTATTCGACCCCAAAAATGTGAGTGCTTATTTAAAGACAACAAAAAGATAGATGTTAAACTTCCTCCGGCTCAGGCCGGAGGTTTAAACTGATAAGATGAAGAAGATATTAACACTCGACACCCTCTATACAGTTCTCTCATTTTTGGGGAGCTTGTTAATTTTAGGAGCTATATGGGAACTTGTAGCAATTGTTACCGACCGGGAAATTCCAGGCCCGGCTTCTACATGGGTAGTATTCAAAGAACTTATAGCAGACCCTTTTTATGATCGCGGACCAAATGACAAAGGAATTGGCAATCAACTTTTCAGCTCTATATACCGGGTATTCTTAGGGTTTGGCATTGGTAGCTTAATTGCCATTCCGATGGGACTGGCGATGGGATCTTCCAAGTTCATGATGCGTCTTTTTAACCCAATTGTTCAGATTCTGCGTCCCGTATCTCCTCTGGCCTGGTTTCCTTTAGGATTATTGGCCTTCCAGGCTGCCGAAGGGGCTACAGTATTTATAATTGCTATTACTTCACTCTGGCCAACACTTATCAATACTTCATTCGGAGTGGCAAGTATTCCTGCTGATCATAAAAATGTAGGAAAAGCATTCGGTTTTTCAAAGTGGAAATACATCAGTAAAATCATGCTGCCTTTTGCATTACCACACATCATCACCGGATTAAGACTGTCTATTGGTGTGGCGTGGTTAGTAATTGTAGCAGGAGAAATGCTTTCTGGCGGTGTGGGAATTGGATTTTTTGTATGGGATAGCTGGAATGGTTTGTCGCTTGAAAAAATCCTTATAGCCATTCTTATTATAGGAACCGTGGGTTTGATACTGGATAAACTCTTTAGCGCAGTTCAGCATGCCTTAGCGTGGGAGAACAAATAAACTATCTATTAATAAACAATTAAACGATTTGTTATGATACTTACAGAAACAGAAGAAGCGGTTGTCAGATCAAATGAGACAGATATAAGGCCCGATGCTATAAAGATTGATAATGTTACCGTTTCTTTTAAATCTAAAAAAGGAATCTACACTGCAATTGATAACATTAGTCTGAATGTAAAAAAAGGTGAAATTGTAACCCTGATAGGCCACTCAGGTTGTGGAAAATCAACACTCATGAATACCATTTCTGGTATGGTTAAACCCACCAATGGTGAGGTTTATGCGAATGGAAATATAGTAAAAGGACCCGGTCCAGACAGAGGAATCGTTTTTCAAAATTACTCTCTTCTTCCATGGTTATCCGTTTTTCAAAACATATATGTAGCTGTAGATTCGGCTATTAAAGACCTTTCAGCTCTCGAAAAAAAGGAACTTGTTGAGAAAAACCTTCATATGGTTAATTTATGGGAGCACAGACATAAATTACCAGGACATCTGTCTGGAGGAATGAAACAACGTGTGGCTATTGCCAGAGCATTCGCCATTAATCCTAGCATATTATTACTTGATGAGCCGTTCGGCGCCTTAGATGCGCTGACCAAGAGTTCTATGCACATTGAGCTTTTAAAACTATGGAATTTAGACAACCGGAATAAAACCATCGTCATGGTTACCCATGACATTGAGGAAGCCATTTTCTTATCAGACCGCGTAGTTGTTTTAAATAACGGACCAGCATCTACTATAAAAGAGATTGTAGATGTGCCGTTAGAAAGACCACGAAATAAGAAAAACATTGTACATGAACCAGGGTACATGGAAACTCACGATAGATTATTAAGTCTGTTAACAGACAAATTCGACATTAACGATATACATTAAAATCATACAAGCACCTTGTCTCCTTGTGGGGTGAGACAATTAATTCACAACAATACATTAACAAAAATCAAAACTAGAACAATGAATAAGCCATTAGATAAACTGAATATTTTTTCTGCAAAAGGCATCCAGATGAAAACATTCCACATTACGTGGATCACCTTCTTTTTCTGCTTTTTCGGATGGTTCGGAGTTGCCCCTCTTATGCCTTTAATCAGAGAGCAACTGCATTTAAGTAAGGAGCAGATCGGAAACATCATCATCGCCTCCGTATCAGCAACTATTCTTGCAAGGTTAATTATCGGCAGATTATGCGATACTTTAGGTCCACGCCTGTCATATACCATTCTGCTGGTATTAGGAGCGATTCCGGTTATTTTAATCGGATTATCAAACAGCTACGAAAGCTTTTTATTATTTCGCTTTGTAATCGGAGTCATCGGCGCATCCTTTGTAATTACTCAGTTCCACACATCGATGATGTTTGCACCGAATATAGTGGGTACAGCCAACGCTGTAGCCGGCGGGTGGGGAAACCTGGGCGGCGGTGTTACAAACCTGGTTATGCCTCTAGTTGCAGGTGCATTTGTAGCCTTGGGTTATTCAAGCGAAGCTGATTCATGGCGTTATGCAATGACTGTTCCTGGCGTAATTCTGTTAATAATGGCCGTGATCTATTATAAATACACAAAAGACACTCCACAAGGAAATTACTCTGAAATAACCCGCACGGCAAAGGTTAAAACAAAAGGCACTTTTGTTATGGCAATGAAGGATTATCGCACATGGATTCTGGCTTTGGCTTACGCTTGTTGCTTTGGAATTGAAATCACTGTGGATAATGTGGCCGCTATTTTCTTTGTAGATAATTTCAAAACCACGATGGTTATGGCCGGAGCGCTGGCAGCTATCTTCGGCTTTATGAACCTGTTTGCACGTGCCCTGGGTGGAATTGTTAGCGACAAGGTTGGAAATGTATATGGCATTAAAGGTAAAGGACTTTTATTAGGACTATTCCTGGTTCTTGAAGGGGTAGCAATTACATTCTTTGCAAAATCAGGAAGCCTGCCGATGGCAATTGTTTCGATGCTGATATTTGCCTTGTTCTTAAAAATGGCAAACGGAAGCACCTATTCGATTGTGCCCTTCATAAATAAAAAAGCGATTGGTTCTGTTAGCGGGATAGTTGGTGCTGGAGGAAACCTGGGTGCAATGTTAGCAGGATTTCTTTTTAAAGCTAAATCTCTTAGCTACGCAGATGCCTTTCTATATATAGGTATTGCAGTAGCTGTTATTGGCGTGCTCGTTACTTTTATACCATTTAAAGTTGCGGCGGAGACTGAGGAAGAGGATAACCTCGCGGTGGAAAAATTAAAGTTACAGTCAGTTTAATACCTTCTAATCCTGCAATTAAACTTTTAATAAAAAGGAGAAATTTTGAGTCACAAAATACATAATCAATCATTTAACACCACGTGCTGCTATTGTGGTGTTGGTTGCGGAATTGTAGTTAATAAAGACAGGGACAATTCAATTACTCTAACCGGCGACATGGATCACCCGGTTAATAAGGGAATGTTATGCAGTAAAGGAATGAACCTGCATTATACTGTAAACGATAAAACAGACCGTTTACTCTTCCCTCAAATGAGGTTGAATAAAAGCATGCCTCTACAAAGGGCAAGCTGGGATAATGCCCTGGATAAAGCAGCTGCTGCTTTTAAAACCTTTATTGATAAATATGGCCCGGATTCGGTAGCATTTTATGCATCTGGTCAGTGCTTAACCGAAGAATATTATGTAATCAATAAGCTAATAAAAGGATTTATAGGCAGCAATAACATCGACACCAATTCACGGCTATGCATGAGCAGCGCTGTAGTAGGGTATAAAATGAGCTTGGGCGAAGACAGTGTTCCTGTATGCTACGACGACATTGAACTGGCTGATTGCTTTTACGTTACCGGTGCAAATCCGGCATGGTGCCATCCTATAATATGGCGACGTGTGGAGGCTCATAAAGCTGAAAATCCACATGTCAAAATCATTGTAGTTGATCCCCGGGTTACCGACACCTGTTCCATAGCCGACCTACATCTTCAACTTAATCCCGGAACAGATATCACTCTTAACTACGCCATCGGGCGTGCTATTATTGAAAACGGAGATATCGATTTAGAGTTCGTTAAAAATCACACAGAAGGATTTGAACGCTACCGTGAACTGGTTTTTGAAAAAAGTATTTCCGACGCTGCTCTTATTTGCGGCGTTCCTGAAGCCGATATCCGTTTAGCAGCACAATATATCGGCGATGCAAAGGGGTTTTTAACTATGTGGACCATGGGCTTGAACCAAAGCTCAGTCGGTGTAAACAAAAATCTCAGCTTAATAAACCTTAACCTTATCACAGGGCACATCGGGAAACCGGGTTCGGGACCATTCTCGCTAACGGGACAACCGAATGCCATGGGCGGACGCGAAGTGGGTGGTTTATCGAACTTACTTCCGGCACACCGCGATTTAAATAATCCGCTCCATCGTGAAGAGGTTCAAAAATTCTGGAAAGGAACAACGATTTCTCCTGCTCCGGGATTAACCGCCACAGAAATGTTCGAGGCCTTAAACGATGGCCGTTTAAAGGCTATCTGGATAATCTGCACTAATCCGCTTACAAGCTTACCAAACTCCAGACAAGTCGAGGAAGGCTTAAAGAAAGCGAAGTTTGTAGTCGTGCAGGAAATCACACATAAAGCAGAAACTTTAAAATATGCTGATGTTGTTTTACCTGCTGCTACATGGACAGAAAAAGAAGGTACAATGACCAATTCTGAAAGAAGAATCAGTCATATAAGTAAAATCATACCGGCGCCCGGAGAAGCACTTCCGGACTCAGAAATCATTTGTCGCTTTGCGCAAAAAATGGGTTATAAAGGCTTTGACTATGCATCGCCGGAAGAAATTTATTTGGAACATACCAGGCTGACCGCCAAAACGAACGTTAATATCAGTGGGCTGGATTATGATTTCATAAAAACCAACAAAACAGTTCAGTGGCCATTTAACAAAAAAACCGGCACTGGCACACAACGATTATTTACAAATAACAAGTTCTACACCGAAAGCACAAGGGCTAAGATACACGCTCCTGCGGATACTCTATTGAGCGAAATGCCCAACGAAGATTTTCCGTTCATTTTAACCACCGGCCGAATCAGGGATCAGTGGCATACCATGAGCAAAACCGGAAAGGTTAACAAGCTCAACAAACACATTCCCCAAGCCTTCCTGGAAATACATCCCGAAGATGCAGATTCATTGAACATCAAAGAGGATAATGTAGTTATTGTAAAATCTCGCCGCGGCGAAGTTAGACTGAAAGCAAAATTATCTTCTGCTATTAAAAAAGGCGTTGTTTTCCTCCCAATGCATTGGGGAAAAATTCTTGGGAACGACCTAAACCGCGCAAATAACATAACAAGCGATATAATCGATCCAATTTCTAAAGAACCTGACTTTAAATTTTGCGCGGTTAGTATAGAAAAATATAAAAAGCCAGCCCAGCGAATCGTGGTAATTGGCGCAGGTGCCGGATCATTCGGATTTGTAAAATCTTACCGTGAAATAAACAAGGATGACGAAATCACTATTTTCAGCAAAGAAGATTTTCCTTTTTACAACCGGGTTATGCTTCCTGATTATATCAGCGGTGAGCAAAAATGGGAACAACTGGTAAAAATGAAGGACTCGGAAGAGCCTGAATACAACATTCGCCTGTTAAGGGGCATCAGCGTGGTAAAAGTAAACCGCGAAGAAAAATATGTTACCGATTCGCGCGGAATTAAAACACCATACGATGTTTTAATAATGGCAACCGGCAGTCGTGCCGCGGTTCCAAGAAATGTCCCTTCCCTACCGGGAATATTCACGATGAGAAGTCGTTTGGATGCCGATAATTTCAAAAGACACGTGCCTAAAAACGGTCATGTACTGATTGTAGGTGGTGGCTTACTGGGACTTGAAATGGCGGCGTCCTTACGTGAAATCGGGATAAAGATCACCATCGTACAACGGATCTCCCGCTTCCTGAATCGTCAGTTAGATCCATTGGGCAGCGAGCTTTTGCACGACGAAATGGTTGATCAGGGTTGTGATATCTATTACAATGATGAGGTGCAATTATTCTACGGGCGATCAAAGCTTACTGGTGTAGGTTTGGCAAGTGGTAGAAAGATCGACTGTGATGCTATGATTATCGCCATAGGTACAGTTCCAAATATCGAGCTGGCAAGAGAAATTGGCCTGGATTGTAAACGTGGGGTCGTTGTTGACGAGCGCCTGCAAACAAACGATCCTTCGATCTTTGCAATTGGAGAAATAGCCGAGTTTGATGGCATCTTGTATGGCATAACCGCTGCGGCGGAAAAGCAGGCAGATGTGGTAGCGCATTATCTTAATGGAGATATTGCTAGCTACTACAAAGGAAGTCTGTTCATGAATATCATCAAAATTCAGGGATTTGATTTGTGTAGTATTGGTGAAGCTGAATATCCGGAAGGCGACAAAAGTTACGAAGAAATAGTTTTCATAGATAAAGCAAAGCGGTATTATAAAAAATGTATCGTTCGTGATGACCGCCTTGTGGGTGCGATTCTAATCGGCGATAAATCCGAGTTCCAGGAATTCAGAGAGTTGATAGAACAAAAAATCGAACTCAGTGAAAAGCGCCTGCATCTGCTTAGAAGCGGTAAAAAAGCTGAACCTGTTTTAGGAAAACTAGTTTGTAGCTGCAATAATGTGGGTGCAGATAATATCAAAGGGAAAATTATTGAAGGTTGTAATTCTTTTAAAGATTTGTGTTCTGCTACCGGTGCCGGAACAGGCTGCGGCTCGTGCAAACCCGAAGTGAAACGAATTTTGGAAGAAGTACTGAATGAACAAGCTGTTGCAACGTATTGATATGAACGCAGAATCTGAAAGCACACATCTGATTAAAGTAAATCTACCGGGCGGCATTGTGGCAGCCGGAGATTTGCTGGATATTTTAAACGCAGCAGAAAAAGCTGGAATTGATAAAGTAAGCCTGGGAAATCGCCAGCAATTGTTTTTATCGGCAAGAACGGAACAATTGGAGGACCTGGAACATGAATTTGCCATCGTGGATATTGATTACGAAATCGGGACAGACATCTATCCCAATATCATAAGCTCCTATGTTTCAGAAGACATTTTCAGCACATCAAACTGGCTGAGAGAAGGCGTGTATAAAGACATACTGGATCTGTTTGAAGAAAAGCCAAAACTGAAAATTAACCTGATCGATAATAACCAAACGTTCGTTCCATTCTTCACCGGGAATCTTAACTTTATCGCCTCAGATACCAGCAATTACTGGCACTTGCACATTCGATTTCCCAAAACCAATATTTTCTATATCTGGCCTACATTAATTTACACCGAAGACATTCCGGCGCTAAGCCTCGATATAGAAAGAGTAATTTTAACAAACAAAAGCCACTTTTACGACCAGGAGGAAATTGATGGAAACCTGCTTTTTCTTGAAATTTCTTCCGAAAAGAGAGTGACACGAAACCCGGAAGAAAGACTAACACTCCCAGATTTCCAGCTCCCTTATTATGAAGGGTTTAACAGCTACGATAATAAGTATTGGCTGGGCGTTTATAAAAGAAATGAAGAATATTCAGTTGCTTTCTTAAAAGATGTTTGTGCGGTATGTCTGCAATCACGCATCGGCCAGATCAATACTACGCCGTGGAAGTCTATCATTATAAAGGGCATTACCGATCAGGAGAGAAAGCAGTGGAACTGGATTTTAGCCAAACACCGTATCAACGTACGGCATGCTACCAACGAGCTTAACTGGCAAATTGAAGACCGCAACAGCTATGCCTGAAAACTGAAAAATCATATAGTACGCGAGTGTGAGAAA
>CBFGOI010000106.1:0-16355 GCA_965650335.1 uncultured Pedobacter sp.
ATGCCAACCAGTACATCAGCAGCAGGTTGACCAGCAGCAGCGGGATCGCCGTCGGTATCTGCGCGCGGATCACCGCGTTGGGATCGTCGAGTTCCAGCAATGCCGCCGGTACCAGGTTGAAATTCGCCGCCATCGGCGTCAGCAGCGTGCCGCAGTAGCCGGTGAGCATGCCCAGTGCGCCAAGCACGCCCGGTGCGGCGCCATGTTGCTGGATCAGCAGCGGCAGGCCGATGCCCGCGGTCATCACCGGGAACGCCGCGAATGCATTACCCATGATCACCGTGAACAGCACCATGCCCAGGCCGTAGGCGAGCACGCAGGCCAGGCGGCTGTCGGTGGGAATCACGGACGACACCAGCGCCGCGATCGCCTCGCCGACGCCGCTGGCGGCGAACACGCCGCCGAGCGTGGCCAGCACCAGCGGCAGCAGCGCGGCCCAGCCCATGGTATCGAGCAGGCGACGGCCTTCGGCGGGCGCCAGCATCGCCGATTGCCGGGTGACGAAAATATCTTTGGCGCAAGAGAAAATGTTATACTCAACAGACTTTCAAGATTGGGCAAGTCTTACCTCAACAACTGAAGTAGTTGTAAACAAGAAAACTGATTTTTCAAATGAGGATCTGAATTTCAAATTTTACCAAGTGAATGTCGATCCAACAGGAGAAAACGTAACTCGTTTTAATTATTCACTGGTATCCAAAGGTTGGGCGCAGGCACAAAAAATTCCGGGTTCATATATTGAGCTTTCCCCATTAAAGTCGATAACAAAAGTTCAATTTATTCAGGGAGCAACTGGTACTAACAGGGGTTTTAAGGTGTGGAAAAAAGGTCTTTTGGATGTTCTTTGGATTCCGATTTACACAACACCTTGTGCCACCCTTTCAGGAGAAGTTGTTACCGTACTTGTTAATGAGCCCAACGTGGCGATCAAGTTCACTAATATTGATGAAACACAGAACGCCTATATGTTTGACTTAAAAATATATGGCAATTATATATCTACAAAGCCCCAGTACAAGCTAGACGTCAGGCCGAATATTCCCGAGGCGGGAACGATCGTAAAAACACCCAACTACGATACCTACGATGAAGGCATGACGGTCAAGTTGCAGGCAAATCGCAACTTCGGGTACCGGTTTGTAAAATGGGCTGATACGCTGGGCACGGTGCTGTCAACAACGAATCCATGCAATGTGACGATGGATGCGAATAAAAAAGTAATTGCTGTTTTTGATACAGTAACAACGTATGCATTTAATGTAAATATTGAAGGTACCAAATGGGCCGAAGTACAGCTAATGCCACAACCGTTTGGGGGCAAATACGAAGCCGGAACCGTGGTTAGTATGAAAGCAGTTCCGAATGCCGTTGCTAACTTCAGCAGGTGGGAGGACAATACAACAGCACTTCAAAGAACAATTACGGTAAACGGGAACCAATCTTTTACAGCAACATTTATCGAGCTACCTTTTATTGTTGGTTGGAATTTTAAAGCACCATCACCGTTGGTTAACAGAACAGGTGATTTTTACTCAGAAACAACCAACATTGGCATGGTATCAGCATATGATCCCAACGGAAGTCCGATAGCGTGGACGGCGAATGCCGGAGCCTTTACACCATCTTATCCCAATGTTCGCCTGGGCACACCGGCGGTTGACTTTAAAACCAAACGTCGTTACCTGCAAGCCGATTTTTCTACTTTGAATTATAAAAACATCCAGATAACATCGATGGTTGGTGCAGCTTCACAGGCTTACGCCGTGCAGACCTTGCAATATTCACTGGACAATGTAAACTTTACAGAACTGGCTCGTGTAGATATTACGAGTGTATATAATGCAGGTTGGAAAACATTAAGTGCAACGATGCCTCCAAATGCTGAAGGACAAAAAAGAGTTTATGTCCGTTGGGTAGCCGATGCAACAAGCCCGGTCCTTGGCGATCCGGCTTCAACGGATGGTACTTCCTTCGCTAATGTTTTTGTGCATGCGGATAAATACACACCAGTTGATACAGTGGCACCGGTGCTGATTGCAGCCGAACCGGTTAATGGCTCTAAAACAGCTGCAATCAACGGAACCATCGTTCTTAATTTTAATGAAACCATGAAGGCTGGCACCGGAAACGTTATGCTAGGTTCTACTGTTTTATCCGGAACATTTGGTTCAAGGACAGTTAGCTTTAATTACGAGAAGCTCAGTTACAATTCACAATACACGGTAACTGTCCCAGCCGGTGCACTCACCGATCTGGCCGGTAATCCTTTCCCGGGTATTACAGTTACGTTCAATACAAGTGTGCGAACACAGCCTACAAAAAAACTGTTTGATGCGGTAGTGGCCCAGGATGGATCCGGTGACCATCCTTCCGTTCTTCTTGCTATTGCGGCTGCACCAATTAATAGAACAGCACCCTGGCTGATTTACATTAAAAATGGAAAGTATACGGGGCATATTGATATACTTTCGAACAAACCATTCATTCACCTCATTGGGCAAAGCAGGGATAGCGTAATTATTTCGGATAATCGATTGGCTGGTGAAGATGGTGATCAAACGACCCCAACTTTCCCTGTTCAGCAAGGGGCAACAGTGTATGTGAATGCACCAGACTGCTATTTCGAAAACCTGACAATAGAAAACAGTTATGGATACGAAAAACAAGCCGGCCCGCAAGCACTTGCTTTATATACCGAAGGCGACCGTTTTACGGCGAACAATGTCTGGTTGCGCAGTTACCAGGATACATATTTGACTGCATATGGTGGCCTTAATTACAGGCATTATTGGAAAAATAGTAAAATAGAAGGTGCAGTAGATTTTATTTATGGCGGCGGCGATGTTTTGTTTGATAAATGCACCATTACCTGTGTGCGGAAAGATGGTGGTTACATTGTTGCTCCCAGCCATCGTCAAGGAACGTTATGGGGATACGTATTTAGCCATTGTACCGTTGATGAAGCGCATGCATCAGGCGTAACTACTTATTTTGGTCGGCCCTGGACTAACTCGCCAAAAACAGTTTTCCTATATACCACTTTAAATGCAAAAGTTTATCCGAAAGGCTGGTATTATAAAATGGGCGCTATTCCGGCTGTGTTTGCAGATTATGGTACAATGGATGCCAGTGGCAACATGGTGGATTTATCGTTTCGCATCGAAGATTATGAATACAATAAAACCGATTCTTCTGGCAATATAATAACCGTTAAAGGAAAGGCAAAGAGCAGTCTTACGGATACAGAAGCTGCCGCTTATACCTATGACAACGTAGTGATAAGAAATGGCAGCAACTGGGATCCGAGAATGTTGACGGAAGCGCCTGAAAAACCAGGAAAGGTTCTTATAAAAGGATCCACTATAAGCTGGAAGGATATTCCTTACTCCCGCTTGTACATTGTTTTCAGGGATAGGAAGGTGCTTGCTTTTACAACAAATACTACATATACTGACGCCAGTGCTGGTGGGAATACATACACATATGCAGTGCAGGCTGTAAGTGAGTATGGCGCCCTTAGCGAAATGACCAATGCAGTTGACGATACCATTTCTCCTGTGGTGAAAGTTAAAAATATTGCTGTGGCACTTGATTCATCAGGAAAGGTATCCATCACCGCTGATATGGTTGACAATGGCTCTTATGATGAAAGTGGAATTGATACGCTTACTATCGATAAAAGTAATTTTGATTGCGCCAATATTGGTAATAACCAGGTTACATTGACCGTAACGGATAAGAAGGGAAATACAGCTTCAGGAACAGCTATTGTAACGGTAAAGGATTCTATTGCTCCGATAGTAAGTACTAAAAATATCGTACTTGCACTTCAGAACGGAAAAGCAACTTTAAAACCTTCAGACATTGATAATGGTTCGACAGATGCGTGTGGTATAAGTTCTGTTACTATAAACCGCTCTGCTTTTAATTGCTCGGATATAGGTGATCAGCCCATAACTGTAACAGTTACAGATAAAAGTGGCAACTATGCTACGGGTATCGCATTAATTAAAATTGAAGGCAGCGTCCCTAGTCCATCTATTGTTGCAACAAGATCTGATTCAACCTATACTGGAGCTGGCGCTGAAACTATCTTTTTAGGATATGGAGCTCAAAGCCTAACACTCAATGCATTTGACAGTACTTCTGTCGGCAACATCGTTTATCACTGGTCGCCATCAAGTAATTTGTCTTCCACAGATGTGGCTAACCCTGTATTTACACCTACATCTGCAGGAATCTACACCTTTACTGTTACAGCTACAAACGAATATGGTTGTTCTGGCTCAAATACCATAAGCATTGAAGTTATTGATGCAAGATGTGGCGATGATAAAATAATTGTTTGTCATCATGGCCAATTAATTTGTATTGGTCGCGCTGATGTACAGATCCATTTATCACATGGGTGTAGTATTGGCAGGTGCAATAGTTTTAGCAGTAGTTCTTCTATAGCCAATATTAATTCTGAAAGAGTAATCGATAATTCATTTACAGTAGATAATAGAAAAAGTATAAAAGTTTATCCAAATCCTACGTCAAACTCTTTGTCAGTTCAATTTTCGCTAAATAAAAATGCAAATTATAGTATCGATTTAATTGACTTGAAGGGATCTCTTGTCAATAGCTTGGATAAGGGGCAATCAAGCAAGAAGGATGAGTATTTACGTCAGTTTGATGTAAGCGGCATGAAAAGCGGCCTTTATCTTTTAAGAGTTGTTGTAGACAAAGTTGTTTCTACGGAAAAAATTATCATACACTAAATTTAGTACAATTATTGAGAAGCTCTGGCTATTTTAGTCGGAGCTTTTCTGTTTTCAATTTTTTGCGACAACGGAGAAAAGGATGCACCATCCTCTTTAATTGGTACATTAAGGTTTCCATCTGATTGATTTGCATTGCTGAATACATGCAATATTTCAGTACCTCAGGAGAAATACAGCGGCAGTTCCACCCATTACATCTGTAATTTAATGAGAACAATATAACGAGCATAGTAGTTTCATGTATTATGCTCTTAAGCCCCTGGCAAACTGCTGTTGCACAGAAAGCTGCCCCCGAAATAGGAGCGGAAGTGTTTATTGAGCCAGGGCAAAGCCAAGAGGAGATTGACATATGGTTTCGGAGGATGAAAGAGGGTGGAATGACCGTAACCAGAATCCGGATGTTTGAAAGCTATATGCATAAGCCGGATGGTCCCTGGGATTACACCTTGTTTGATTACGCGTTTAAATCGGCTGAAAAATATGGCATAAAGATATATTGCAATTTATTTCCTTCAACTTCTTTTACTGATGTGGGCGGGTTCAAATTCCCCAGAGATGATGCTCATTTAAATTCTATAGCTGATTATATTGAAAATTTAGTCACTCATTTCCAAAAGTTTAAATCATGTTATGCTTGGGTGCCAATTAATGAGCCCGGCGCCGGCGCTTGTCCCGATGAGGAATTCACAAAAAATAAATTTCAGGAGTGGAAAGTACGACAACCGGTTAAGGAATATATGAGCAAAGGTTATGTGCATTTTGATTTTGCCGACGAACGCTTCCTGTTAGATTATAATATTTGGTTCTTAAAATGGTTAACAGATAAAATTCGCAAATATGCTCCCGGAGCTCTGATACATGTAAATAATCATGCTATTTTCCAAAATGTTGCCGAATATAATTTCCCTGAATGGCGGAAATTCCTTACGAGTTTGGGCGCTTCGGCTCATGCCAGCTGGCATTTTGGATATTTCCGCAGAGAACAATATGCTTTAGCTGTTTCTGCTAACAGCGAAATCATTCGTTCAGGTGCAGGTACTATTTCATGGCTTATGACTGAATTGCAAGGTGGCAATAATACCTATAGCGGTTATGATCCAATGTGTCCTACAAAAGAAGAAATAAGTCAGTGGCTATGGATAACAATTGGAACAGGAGGGAAAGGTGCAATTTTCTGGAGCCTTAATCCACGGTCATCGGGTTTTGAAGCAGGCGAATGGGCATTGTTGAACTTTCAAAATGAACCATCAGACCGGATGAATGCAGCATCTGCTATCGCTGGTATAATCAGGGATAATGAAACTTTATTTGCTGATTCTTATGTAGCTGAATCAGGTATCAATATTTTATATACCCGTGAATCTTTATGGATAGAAAAGAAAATGCAGGTGGGTGGGGCGAATTATGAAGGGCGCAATGTCGGAGGTGTGATGAAATCGGCCCTGGCTTATTTTGAGGCATTAAGTGAAATGGGTATTCAGTCTAATTTTAAGGCAATTGATGAGTTTGACTTTACCAAAGGTAATTATGCCGGTGTCACTATTATTTTAGCTCACCAAATTTCAATTCCCTCAAACTACTGGCATCAGCTGGAAAACTTTGTAAATAAAGGCGGAAAATTAATAGCTGATGGTTTGACAGCGTATTATGATGAAAACGCCTTGAGTATTATGAAAACAGGCTTTCCGCTTCAAAAGCTTTTCGGAGGAGATATTGCTGAGTTTAAGCTGGTAAATAATTTATTCGAATTACAATTTACAAGTCCTCGCCTTAGCACTTTTCCTGCCCATTTATGGCGAGGTTCCATTAAAACTACAACAGCTACACCTTTAGGTACAGAGAATAACGAAGTTCTGGCAAGCCGGAATAAATATGGTAATGGTGAAGTTTTATGGATTCCTTCACTTATTGGTTTAGGAAACAGAATAAAAAAAGATTATCGGGCACTTTCATCTTTATTATCTGAGGAAATTAAAGCGAGTATTAAAACTATCCCTCTCAGATTCAAAACTATCCAGATCGGAATGTTAATGAAGACTTTACAATCACAGAATTCTTATATAACCATTATCATTAATAAATCTGAAGATAAAAGAGAAGTAGAACTGGAGTTTGCTAAAGATTTAAAACTAAAACCAACAATATTATATAGGGACAAAGAGGGAGGTGTCTCAGGAAATACAGTCGATATATTACCTGAAGAAACGTTGGTTATACATTGGATTTATTAAAGATCAAATAGTATAATGATATTTCGACTTAATTTATAAAACAATAGTTATTCAGTCATTTTAAATTAATGTTGTGCAACGGCCCACTTTTGAGATAGCTTCTTCATCTCTAAAGGAGAAGTAATTATCTGCAGTTAAGTAATTTTGTCAAGAACTGCAATGTCTGGCAATTCACCTCATTTTTATCGTCTTGGTCAGGTTCAAATCCGCCTGACTTGGTTTTAATTACCCGAAGGATACTTATGAGCTTTATATAAAGCTTTACGTAATAGCCATTGTGCAAAGTACTTATTATGTAAAGTAACATGCGATAATCACGTCCTGTGTGACCTATTTGTGAGGGTAATGTGCCAACTGAAGTCGACAGATCGATTTGTACATTGGGTAGATGGGACGAACTAGAAAAGTAGAAAGCATGAGGAAATTTATTACGTTTAATATCCGTAAATCCAAGCGTTGGGGGGTATATAAATTTGGCCGCCGAATATTACGAAACAATCTATAAAATTATTTTTTATTTATTTTTGTTTCTAGCTTAGATAATAATACGATCTCATTATCAATGCCTCTACGAGATTGTAAAACACATCCTATGAAAAATCTTATTAAAAAGCTGATCATAAGTTTAGTTAGTTAGATTGCTGATAGTTAATACAGGTGATGAAAACAGATCAAGTTGTAATATATAAAACGGATGATAATCATTCATTAATAGATGTCCAGATAAAAGATGACACGGTTTGGCTGAATCAGCGACAAATGGCTGAGCTGTTTGAAAAGGATGCAGATACTATTGGTCTTCATATTCGGAACATCTATAAAGAAGGTGAATTAGAGGAAGGAATAACTACCGAGGATTCCTCGGTAGTTCAAATAGAAGGCAATAGGCGTGTAACAAGGAAGATCAAAAGGTACAATCTTGATATAATTATATCGGTAGGTTATAGAGTAAAATCTCAACGAGGTACACAATTCAGGATATGGGCAAACCGCATACTCAAAGATTACCTAAAAAAAGGCTATGCGGTAAATGAGCAGAAGCTAAAAGAGAGAACAGAGGAATTAGAGCAACTAAAAAGAACGATAAATCTGTTAGGAAGCGTTGTAGAAAGTAAGAAACTGTCGGGAGATGAAGCAACGGGATTACTTAAAATTATTACTGACTATACCTATGCCCTCGATATACTCGACCGTTACGATCATCAGCAACTAGAGATCGAAGCAACGACAACTGATAAAAAGCTCTTTTTTGCCACTTATGAAGAAGCGATGCAGGCCATCAAAGGCCTAAGAATTCAGTTTGGCGGAAGTTCGCTCTTCGGCAACGAAAAGGACGACTCATTCAAAAGCTCTATAGGTACGATCTATCAATCTTTTGGCGGCGTAGAATTTTACCCCAGTATCGAAGAAAAGGCGGCGCACTTGCTCTATTTCGTTGTGAAGAATCACTCATTTACTGATGGCAACAAGCGTATTGCTGCATGGCTGTTCGTTTGGTTCCTGGAGAAGAATGGAATCTTGTACCGCCATGATGGCTCTAAAAGAATCGCCGATAATACACTGGTTGCTCTCACCCTTTTGATTGCGGAATCAAAACCAGAAGAAATGCAAATGATCGTGAAAGTGGTGGTAAATTTGATTAACCAGAAGAATTAAACTCCTTTGTGGATGAGGTACCGATATAGCCGCTTTTTTACACCAGTTTATAAGGGCGGTTAAAAGCCTCCTGTCTCACTTTGAAGTATTCAGCAAGCTTCCTGATCACTTCTTTAGACAAGCCTTTTTTATAGTTCAAGATATCAGACACATAACCTTTGCTGATGCCGAGTATGGTGGTCAAATCCTGAGGCTTCATGTGGTGGTCCTCCATAAAAGAACGAAGCATGGTGATAGGATCAGTTTCCTGAAAGGTATTGTTGTCTTCGTCATACTTCTCAATTAAAGAGTGAGTAAGTCAATTTCATCCTGCACTTGTTCAGTATGGTCCTCGCTCAATAACCTTTCCAATTGATCACAGTATTCGTTATACTGGCCCTTGTTCTTTATTACGGTATATTTAATCGCTGTCGTTACCATGGTCAATAGATATTAATTGTATACTGTTCACCTTGTTTGCAAATCTTGTCGTACTCGGCATGAGTTCCCAGCCTGCAAACAAATAGATGAGTTTGCTTTTAAAACGCAAATCGTTGTGACGTATTTGTGACGGTTTTGCGTTAAATTCAATAAAAAACTATGTAAATCTTCACGAAACGGCGGTTTTATTCCAGTTTTTTATGAGCTAAAAACTTTTTTTATTCAACATAAAACGCCATTCCTGATATCAAGAACAGCGTTTTTCTATTGTGACCTGGGAGAGGCTCGAACTCTCGACCCACTGATTAAGAGTCAAAGCTTACCTTATATTATTGGTCTTAAAAACCGCGTTTCTGATTTACTGAGGCCAATTTAATGAAGATTTTGGAGAGTGGCAAATTTCGTTGTGACGTATTTGTGACTGTCGAGAGATGCATAGACATTACACAAAATAATGCAAGTTGCTAAATATTTAGTGACCCCTCCGGTACAAATGTCGAACTCTTTTGTAGAGGAAACGCGCCCGCACCAGCTATAGGGTTGCTTTTCCTTCGTTTCTTTCAGCGTCGACATATGTAACTGAGCGTCGAATGGAATGTTATCAGGAAGAGAATCCGCCGGTACCATGTATTTAACGCGTGCGGCCATCTCTATGAATATATTCTATTCGGATAGAACCCGGTTTTAAAGGTACCATATAGCTGTTTGGTGTTCTTTCGAGTGAACCTTTTCATGGTCAATAAGTAATTTCTTTCCAACATAAAGCTTTGAAGCATCATCTGAAAGAAGCAAAAATGTATAGTAGCCTTCTTGTTTTATTTCGATGGCACCCTCGAAAAGGCATGCGAAATTTGTTTTCGACTGCAGTTTAGTTAAGTCGAAAAGCAGACTGTCGACCAGATAGCCTTAGCTGCAATTTCCTGAGGGGAGAAGTGACTAGGAATCTGAAGATGGATAAGAATGTAGGTAAAGAATAACTATATTAAACTCTTCTACTCAGAAAATTATATCGCAACTAACAATTTAGCGACCATTTAAGAGAAAAATGGCTTGCTATTTTTTAATTACAGAATGTGCTTTATCTGTGTTGGGTGGGGGTTTTCAGGGCGGGCGGCGTTCGGTTGTGTCGAGAAATACAATGGCATACCAGAAATAAATTATGCCCGTCTATTTACTTTATGCCTTCTGTAGACGAAGTTTTAATGAAGCTTTTGTAAACTAAGCATCTCTAAATCTCTTCGGAGACGCTTAATAATTTAAAAATACGGATAAGCTTTTTTCACCTTTCACATGCAGTGATCTATCAAAAAGGTAACCATCCTTCTCCACAAAATAATTAATTGAAATGGAGAACACCGGAATCAAAAAGTATCAGATATTCTATAAAAGGATATTTTGATACACTTTACACCTTCTTTTTGAATACTTTACTCCTTCTTTTCACCTTCTGCAATATCGACTTTAGCAATGTTATTAAACCGGTTTAATAGCCGATTTAACGCCATTAAGCCACATACTTGGGCACGCGTCGTAGCAAAAACTAATTATAAACCAAAAATAAGAATCTTTCATGTCAAAAAGATCAGATGAGCTATCAAAACTTTGGGATGAGGTGTGTGCAGGGAATCAAAGAGCATATTCTCTTATACATCAAAGTCTTTATTCAAGGCTTTATACCTATGGAAAACGTATCGTAAAAGACGATGAGCTTGTGGATGATGTTTTACAAGAGACGTTTATTAGGCTTTGGATAAAAAAGGAATCTATCGGCTCAGTCGAAAACGTGGAGGGATATTTCTATGCAGTAATGCGTTCATTTTGTATTGCTAATTTACGAAGGATTGAAGTGCTCGAGGCGAAAAAGCAAACAATCGTTTTTCTGGATAATCAGGATTCAATAGAAGATATTATCACTCAAAGAGAAATTGATTCAAAACAGAGAAGGATTATAGACGAAGCATTAAATAAACTTCCTGCACGTCAGCGTGAAATAATGCAGCTTCGTTTTTTTGAAAGTTTGAGTTGCTCTGAAATAGGCGAGGTTACTGGCATAAAATATCAGTCTGTGGCCAATCACATGTATCGCGCTGTTCAAACGTTGAGAGGATTATATAGTTCTGAGGATCAGTTACGTGTAGCGTAAGTAATTCAATTACGGTTAGATAATCAATAACGGGAGCAATTAAGTAAGAAGAAGCATGTCAGAAAAAATGGTATTAAAAGATGTTGCCAAGAAGTTAGGTTTATCAACAACAACTATATCATTTATATTGAATGGGAGGCCTAGAGATGAAAATCAGCCAAAGTGCTATTGAGCGGGTTTTTAAATACGTTAATAGACGCGGGTTTTAAGACTAACCATTTGGCAAAAAGCTTGGCTACGGGTAAAATAATGACTATAGGATTCCTAGTAGAAAAAATTTCAGACAGGTTTTTTGCAGAACTTGCTTATTATGTTGAGAAAAGTGCCTCTGAACATGGTTATAAAGTAATTTATTGCAGTACGGATAATGACAACAGTATTGCCAGAGGAATTATCAATTTGTTTAGAGAACGGCATGTTGATGCGTACATTATAGTTCCAACGCCCTCAATAAGGAAGGAAATCCAACGCCTTATTGATGATAATATCCCGGTAGTACTATTTGACCGAAATTATCCGGGACTAAGCTGCGACTATGTTGGACTGGATAATTTTGAAAGTTCTTATAATGCAATCAATCACCTGATCCATGATTGCAGGAGAACTAATATTGGCTTTATTACAACCAGTTCCAAGCAGTCTCAAATGTTAGGCCGATTGGAGGGGTATCAGAAAGCCATGACGGAAAACCAATTAGTCCCCCTTGTCAAAAAGATCAATTTTAGCATTAAGAAAGAACTCTTAGAAAAAGAAATAAGAACTTTTCTAAAGAAAAATCTCCATATAGATGGGTTGCTTTTGGCAACTCACTACCTGGCAATGGCGGGAATTAGACTTTTAAGGGAAAAAAAGCAGGAAGAGATTTCTTTTATCTCTTATGATGACCAGCCTTTCTATGGTGAAGTAAGCCCAGGCATTACAGGAATAGCCCAGCCTGTAGAGAAAATGGGTATTAGCTTGGTGAATATTTTGATGGATAAAATGGCTGGGGAGAAAGAGTGCCTTGAACCTAATAATTTAGTTTTTCCTGCTGTATTAAATATTAGAGAGTCTAGTAGTGGCCTTTTACCTGTTTTAACTCAGGGATTTAATATGAGTCAAAAGAAATTAGAAAAAATTGAGTATTAGAACAAATTTTCGAATGTCCTATTTATAACATAAGATGTTGTTTTTCAATCAAAACCCTCCTTAAGGCTAATGGCCATGGCACGAACATCGTTTGTGTTTTCTTATTTTGGAATCTACACGAACAGTAACCGGGCAACCTGTAATAATAGTTTTCATGGAATTATAAATATGATTTTAAATTCTCGCATACAGTTTTAGTGGCATCACGAGCTTAAATTACAAACAGGCCTGAATTTAGTGCTAACATTTTAGCTGCCCGGGGCCCTTAGAAAGGCGCGGCGGTATTTTTTTTTATATTCTGAGGGGTTCATGCCGAATATTTTACTGAATTGTTCTCTAAAATACTTTGGATCATGAATGCCGACAGCATAACAAACCTCCATAACCCGAATATCTGTTTTTATCATTAATTCGGCAGCTTTCTTTAAGCGGATATAACGAATAAATTCAGTTATAGAAAGTCCGGAAATTGCTTTTACTTTCCTGTAGATGGTGGCACGGCTCATTTTCATTTCCGTAATAAAAACTTTCACATTAAAGTTTCTGTCTTCAAGGTGGCGTTCTACAATTTCGATTCCTGTTTTAAGGAATGTGCTATATTCTTCCGGTACTTTTTCGTTATTACCCTGCAGCGTTACTTCGTTAAAGAAGAATTTTTTCAAGGTATCGCGGCCTTTTAAAATACTTTTAATGCGTGCAATTAATAAATCCGTTTCAAAAGGTTTGGTAATATAATCATCGGCGCCGCATTCAATCCCTTTTAGTTTTACTTCGGGTGATGAAGTGCCGGTTAAAAGAATTACAGGTATATGGCTATATTCTGTAGCATCTTTAATCTTTGAACAAAACTCTACACCACTCATTCCTGGCATAACAATATCCGAAATGATTATATCCGGTTCAGTTTTCTTCAATATTTCTAAAGCATTCTCTGCACTTTCTGCTTCAAAAATGCTGTATGAAGTTTTAAGTAACTGGTCCATATAGCCCCGCATTTCGGCATTATCATCCACTATAAGCACTTTAGGCTTTTGCTCAATTACACCTTCGTAAACCTGGTTCATGTTTTCCGAAATGGTTTGCTTACGCTCTGGCCTGAAGTCTGCCGTATCGGTGAATAATTCGCTCAACAGGGGGGGGGGCGCTGATTTTTCCATATTTATGGCTTCCTCAGTGATGCTTTCTGAATGGGTTGGTATTTTATAAACAAAAACGGTGCCATCTACTGCATTACAAGAATAACTTAAAGAACCGCCTTGAATTTCAGCTATTTTCTTAGAAACAAACAGCCCTATACCAAAGCCGCTTTTTTTGGATGAACTATCAACCTGGTCAAGCCGGAAGAACTTTTCAAAAAGTTTGTCACCTATGTGCGCTTGAATAACTCTTCCGGTGTTTGTTACAGACATAACCGCATTTCCATTCTCTTCTCTTAAAACAAAAGATACCGAGCCCTGCCCATCACTATATTTTATGGCGTTGGAAATGAGGTTGAATAATACAATTTCAATCTTTTCCCTATCTGAAAAAATTAGTAGCGTGTCAGATATATTCTGGAAGCTGTAATTAATTTTCTTTGCTTTTACCTGATTGTTGAAGCACAAAAATACCTCGTTACATACCTCTACTAAATTCAGTACTTCAGGTTTAAGCCCCGATATTTCGGTGTCTGTGCTCTTAAATAATAGCAATTGGTCTACAAGGCTTAGCAACCTTTTAGTATTTCTGTGAACTGCGCTTACATCTACAAAATTGATATTTTGTTCCTTATTTATTAAAAGATCAGTTATTGGATTTACAATAAGCGTTAACGGAGTCCGCAGCTCGTGGGCGATGTTGGTAAAAAAGGAAATCTTTTTTTCATTCAATTCGGTTTCCAGTTTTAAATCATATTGCAATCGCGACTTCTCCTTCTGGTAATACACATAAATATACACACCCGAACCCATTGCCAGCAGGTACAAGCAATAAGCCCACCAACTACGGTACCAGGGAGGAAGCACGGTAACGTATATGAGTTTTTCTTTTGGATTCCAGATTCCGGAAGCATTGGTTGACCTGATTTTGAGGGTATAATTACCCTCATTAAGGCGGGTATAGTTTATTGTCCGAAGCTTATTTACATAATTCCAGGATTTATCCCATCCTTTTAAATAATAAGCATATTGGATTTTTTCCGGCAAGGAATACTCAAGTGCTACATAATCCAACGAGAGTATGGCTTTATCATAAGGCAGCCTGATATGCTCAACATTATAGATAGTTGAGCTTTTTTCTACAAATTCGCTTGCCGCATTTACAGGGAGGTTATTTACCCTTAAATCTGTTATCATTATGGGCGAAAAGTCTTTAAATTGACGGATGCTATCCGGATGGAAAATAGTAAAGCCCTTAATTCCGCCAAATAGCATTTCTCCAGAACTTAGCTGACAGGAGGCGTTGCTACTAAACTGGTTGGATTGAAGTCCGTCAGTGCTGTAAAAGGTCTCAAATTTACCGGTTGAAAGGTTCAGTTTTGACAGGCCATTAAACGTGCTAACCCAAATATTCCCCTTTTTGTCTTCTTCAACGTTCAACACTGTATTATTTGAAAGCCCCTCATCCTCTGTATATGTGGTAAATTTATCGGTGGCCTTGTCATAACGCATCAATCCCCTTCCCTCCGTTCCTATCCATAATTTCCCCGTTTTACTAACACGCAAAGCAGTAACAGCAGCTTTCAGATCAAACACCCTGGTGATACCTCTTTTTTTATTTGCATAGAGCAGGCCGGTAAAGTCTCCTAACCATAAGTTTTCATTATCATCATCGGCAATGGAAATAATATCAGTGTTTACAGTGTTTACTGGAAAAGGGGCAGGATTAAAGGTATGAGTACTTGCATTATATTTAAATAACCTGTTTACATTCTTAAATGTTCCAACCAAGCAAGACGCCCATATATCGCCACCTTTATCAACATGAAGCTTCCAGATATGTGTGCTTTTCGCTTTTACAAATGGTATATTTTCAAAATCCCCGCTATGTTTATTGAATTTACTAACGCCAGCCCCATAAGTGCTGATCCAGATGTTCTGCTCATGATCCTTTATAATACCACTTACCTGGTTATTGCCGATAGAACGATCGTTTCCGATAATATGCACATAGTTTTTGAAGGTATTCGTTCTTCTGTTCCAAACGCTAATTCCTCCTCCATCTGTTCCTATCCATACATTTTTGTCAGCATCCTCGCAAAATGAAAAAGTAAAATTATGAACCAGACTATTGTTATTGAAAGGGTCATGGACGATGGTTCTAAATTGACTCTTGTTACGATCTATCACGTTAATTCCACCTCGCAGAGTAGCTATCCATTTTCGGGATTGTTCATCCTCGTAGATCATATTAATAGCATTGCTGGTTAACGTTCGGGAATTTTCCTGCTTCATTATGTGAGACTCACCGGTGCCAAAAATGTCAATTACACCAATGCCATTCCCATTGGTGCACATCCATAACAGCTTCTTATCGAAATAGATATCTGAAATTTTACTATTGTTCAGAACATTGTCCTTTAATTCGAATTTCTCTAGCTTATGAGAGAGCGTGTTATAAAAGAAGAGGCCTTTTAGTGTTCCGATCCAAAGTTTACCGAAAGGATCAAGTTTGATACATCTGGCCGCAAGCGTACCTTTAGCCTTTAAAACAAGCGAACCTGTCTTAGCATTATAAAGACATAAGTCCCCTCCATCTACCATGAGCCAGGCATTATCTTCAGGATCAATAGCTATTTCTTCAGCTGAATATTGAATAACCTTTTTACCATAGGATATTAATGGAATTTGAACAGCTTTTTTTGCATTCTTTTTATAAAGTAAAAGTCCCAGATCCGCCGAACAGATAAAAACATTACCACTTTTATCTGTTTTAATATCATTTACCCCTTTATCATACGGTTTTTCTTTGCCTTGACTGTTGTTATCGGGGCTATAGGAAATACCAGAAAATTGCATCGTTTTATTATCTAAA
>CBFGOI010000107.1:0-16257 GCA_965650335.1 uncultured Pedobacter sp.
CAGTTTCTGCTAAGGTGTATAGCTGACAAAATTTGTTGCCAATCTTAATTTCATCCTTGAGATGGATGTCCTTTAAAGTGGCTTGTTCAGTTTCATCAAGCAGAAAGCAGTAGCGTTCTATCAGACCGGGTTGTTTATCGTCGCCTGTTAAATCATTAACCGATAAGCGTTTCAGCTCTACAAAGCCGCTGTCGATCATTATCCGTTCAAACTGATTGGCCTTATCAAAAAAATCGGCCAAGAAGCTTTCATTCAATATCTCTGTGGGCACGACAGATCGTCTAAATAAAGAAGAGAATGCAGAACTGTTTTCACGCCTTCCATCAGGCTTTTTTGACAGAAAAATATAGCACTGATGCTTTAAGTAAGCCCTTTCATTGAAAAACTTCTCACTTGCACCAGATAAAAAACCCGGCGTAGATAAATCAGCTTTTACAAACTTGGGCTTATACTCGTCCTGAATAAACCAATCTTGCTTGTGAAAACAAGTATGCTTTGGGAGTATTCGAATAGCTTTTACCCATGCCTGGTGAAAAGCTTCATACTCACTATTTGAAAGAGTGAATATTTCCGGGAGTTCCACTTTATAGGCAATTGTAATATCCCCAGACATCGAGATAATACTGTTATTCTCAACTTTATAAATTGGAAACATCTTTTCTAATTCTATTTCCTTTGCCATAATTCCTCCTTCTTTCCCTTGAATGAAACCTTATTCAATTGACTAAAAATCTTCCTGGACTTAATTTTTATAAAGACAGGGATATATCTTTTGGCTGCTTTTTTCATCAAACCATATTGCCCGTATTTATTACTCAGCCGGAAAACGTTCATAAAAAGAGCGGTGCCTGAGATTATGATTATGGCGATGCATACAAAGAGGTTAACTCCCATGATATACATGATGGCAAAAAGAACCAGGAGTATCACAAGGCCAATTCCGAGATAGGCGATGTATTGAGCCTTCAAGCCTTTAAACTCTATTGGCTTGTTAATGCCTTTGTTTATTTGATAGATGCTTGCCATGGCTATATTCCAAAAAATGATTGAAGCACCGTTGCAACTATTACCAGAAAGACACAGCTTCCAAACCAGGCAGATGCCACCTTGCCCGTATCATGATCTCCGCTGTTCCATTTCTGATAAACTTTGATCGCACCAACCAGTCCTACTACAGCACCTATAGCGTACATAAGATCTGTTCCTGTGTCGAAATAACTTTTCACTTTGCTCGTGGCTTCGTTTATTCCTGCATTGCCATCCTGGGCAAAGCTTTCCTGAATGCTTAGAAGAAGGATAACTGCGAGAAACTTTAGTGATTCAAAGATTTTTCTGAATGATGCTTTGATAGATTTTGATAGATTTTTCATAACTAGATTTTATTGATTTACAGATGATGCTATTTGAAATGACTCTTCCCAATATTCTCCTAGCTCCTCAGCAGAGATTACGAATCCTAATTCTTGAGCGGATATTAATTCGTGGATGATATAATTGAGTGTTGGGAGCTGTGAGGCGTTATTAAGATCAGGATACTTAGAGGCAGTATTAGTAAATAATGAGATGAATTCATCTTTAGTACCTTCAGCTTCTTTCAGAATGGAAAGACTGTTTTTAAACTCGTTTATAAACCCTTCAGAATTCCCTAAAGCCGGAGTCGAGGTCGCTGGATGCTCATTTTGTGACAAAGTATCATCAGGTTCGAAATCTTCAAGAGTATCCTGGTTATTATCAGCAAACCGGAGGTCTGTGGAGTTGATTAAGTCAGGGCTATTAAAGTCATATGCCCTTCCCAAAATGTTTTGTTGACCGTGAGTATCATAAGAGCTTTTAGCAGGTAGTTCATCACCCTGTTTAAGCGGGTTCTTAACTATTCTGAATAACTGATTTCGATAGTAGAGAGCTACCACCACGATGTAATAAAGCAGTCCTGTTACTGCTACATAAGCAACATATTGCTGCCAGGAGATTTGTGAAAACATAGCGTTCGTTATTTGATTCACTCAAAGTTGGGGTGGAGCGAGATGCGCTATGGTACATTTTAAAAACTCCCCATCCGATGTGACGGAGAATGGCCGAATTGGCGGAAAGTGGCTATAGAAGGAATAAAAAAACCGGCATTTTTAGCTGCCGGTTCAAAAATTAAATATTGAGGAGTCTAATTGATTCTTAGCTGATGGAATTTTTCTGTGTAGTCGATCAGCTTTACTTTGACAGAATCTAAAAAGGTTGTTGGTCCGCACTCTCGCGATCTGATTTTCTCAAAAATCTTGTAAATATTATCTAACGGGATATTAAACATGCTCTCGAAATGTTGTGCAATCTCTTTATAATCGGCCTTTCCATTATTGAACACTCCGGCTTGTGCTAAAGCATAAATAAGCTCAACCAAACCTATTTTCGGACCCGTCCATTGTAGGTTTGAATTTTGCGAAAGGTGGCTTGAAGAGGTAAATGATATTCCCTTTAGTCTTCGAATCTCAGTGTTTAAATATTGTAATAACATATCTTGGGCTATGATTCTCGCAACTTTGCAATCATATCCGGTAGATAGATTGGGATCAGCGTCAAATGCTGTTGCTTCCCAACTACTGTTCTCCGATTTCAATCCCCTTGTAAAGTAAAGCTCATCTAATGAGGATTGCCCCGTTCGATAATAGAAATAGAATTCTGAATAGCTATCATAGCTGTGTTCTAAATGCAGCATTTCATTTTCTAAGTATTTCCGGACAAGCTTCTCTCTTCCTAAAGGCCTTCTAATTTCAAGATGATAAAGCTTATCATAATAGATCAGCTTACTTAGTATCGACGGCTTTGCTTCTTTAAAGAACCAAATTTCATCTTCTTTACTTTGGAAGTCTGTTTTGAGTAACTCAGCTCTTAATTCTGAAAGGGCCTTCTTAGTAATACTAATTGCAGCTTCGCAAATCTTGATAATTTGCTCCTCGTTGGCTTGAATAATCTGAAGCTCATTATCCCATGCAGCTGTCAGGTCTGTTATAAATTTTTTCATAGAGTTTCATTAGATGCTGAGACAAAATTCCGGCATTATCTAAGATGAAACAATACGTCATTTATACTAAATGGCCTACGTAAAAAGACGTATTTTATTTAAAAAAAGGCTTCTAAGCTGAAATAGTAGAGGGATTTCTATTTTCTCCAAGTTTATTTAGGAGATCTACTTTATTCTTTGCCTCCACCTTCAAGAAGATGTTTTGAACATGTGTTCTTACAGTTCTCTCCGAGATAAATAGGGCTTCGCCAATGGTTTTATAGGTATGTCCTTCTCTTACCAACCGGACAATTTCCATTTCCCTACAGGTTAGTTGATATAGCTTGCAATTTTCCTCGAACAATGATGTTCCGTTTCCGTTTGAATCAAGTTCCAATAGCCGCTGATATTCGAGCCTTGCGTTTGTGATGGAACGGCTGATAAATAAAATTGAAATTACAATGAAGCCACCATTCGTCACCACAACTTCGACTAGCTGGCTGACATGGAAATAGGATAGTGCAGTCATTGAAGCCCAAGGGAAAACTGCACAATAAACCGCTATTACTTCTATAAGATCCTTGCGGTTTGTCCTGTCCCTGTACTTTATTATAACAGCTTTAGTTATAGCCCATAGTAAAACAAGTGAGTAAAAGAAAGGTATAATGACCCCGTATTTTATCGCGATATCAAGGTTTCTGTTTATAGAGTACGCAATCACAAAGAAAACAATGAAGGGCATAAGCAGAAATAAAGGAACGCCGTAGATAGCATGAAAACGCAATGTTTTCAATTCAAACCCTTTGTAAAAATAAAAAGGAAAGTAAGAGGCCATCAGAAAACCGCTCCCATATGCCAGGATATTTTGAGTTACTATGGGCATATTAATATTCGGGTCCGGAAAAAGGCCTCCGGTTATATTATATGTAATAAGTAAGAACAATAGGGTAAGATACCAAAAGCGATTTTTGTCTTCTGGGCGGTAGAGATAATAAACCAGCTGATAGAAAAACATGATGACTTCCAGAATTATGAAAATCAAAGTAACCAAATGCATTTCTGTCCCAAAAACCAACATAGGCAATTCGAATTAAGACACTTATGCTATTTCTTTCTTAAGAAAAAATAATTTATAACTCAAATCGAGCTCATTATAGACATCGAAGCCGAACTTCTTATACCATGGAAGGTTTTTCATAGTCGACGTTTCAAGGTAGATGGGCCTTTTTTTACTTTCACTATCTTTTATCACCTCATTTAAAAGTGTGGTTCCAATTCCTGAGTTTTGATGCTTCGGATCAACTCCGATGAACCATAGATAATACATGGTGTCTTTAGGTTGATGCTTTTTAATCAGGGATTCACGTTCAAGTGTCTTTTTAATGTTGGAAAGGCCGACACTCGATAAGATCAGCTTTAAATCTAATTGAATTGATTTAAGTGTTGTTTTCTTCTTGTCTGGAAACAATACCAGGGCGCAAGCTTTTTTATCATCACTCAAGTATACATCTCCGAACTCTTTGCAAACTTCAAAAGAGTAATCCATTAATGCTCTGATTCTGTTTTTGCGCTTACTATCCTGCTTAATGATATAATTTACGCTTTTGTTGGTTTCAAATGAGTCAGTTAAAATGTCAACGACTAACTCTTTATCGGAGTATTCGGCATTTTTCATAGGTGGTATAAGTAGTTAAGATGCAGGTGAATAACATTTAAAGTTGAAAAATGTTTAACTCAGGCGATTTGAGGGGGCTTGGTAGAGTTAATACTAATATATTTTTGATTTTAAAAGTCGCTGTTAAATAAGCAAGAAGTAACAAAACAAATTACGCAGAAATATGTTAAATAGTTCACAACTTGATTGTGAAAACTTGTGATAAAGTTAGGAGCTTCATAATAGAGGTTTTATAAAGCTTTTATTTGTCATTAGTAGTAAATGCCTAAATTGATTGCTAAAAAAATCAGGTTATGACGGTTGAAGAGAGACAAACTTTCATAACAGAATATTTAAATATGTTAGCTGATATTACTATTAGTAAAAATTTGAAACTGCACAAAGTAACCTTGTCCAAGAAGATTAAGTCTTTAAAAAACAAAATTAAATATTTTAAGCGGTTACAGATAATGTGTGATGGATACATAGGTGTTTGCAATCATTATTCCAACCTTCAAAAGCTTATTATCGTTAATAAGTAATAATTTGTCTATTACTAATGTTTTATTTGCTTTGAACCTATGGGAATAATTAGGCTGAAATACAACTGATGTTTACACTAATAAAGGGTGGCATTTTAGTTAATGGAACCAGCTTACCAGATCTTATGATGGAACTTATTTCTGGCGAATTTGAGAAACTGATTACCGTTGACCAAGCTATTTAAAATTTCTCGCATTAGGAAACACCTCTTTCTCGACTACCTCTCTTACCTGAGATCTTTTATTTTCAGCAGGAAAAGGGGTTTTCTCATCTGCACGAGATAAGGTCAACACAGGCTGATTGTCATTTTCTACTACGGTTAGTCCACGCAGCAGTTTCGATAAATCAAAGCAGCGTTTGGCAATCACATGAATTACTTCGCCTTCCCGCTGAAGCTTACCCTCAATCATTAATAGTTTTGCACCAAGTACCTCTTTTCGATACGTTTCAAAGAGTTTCTGGGAAACCACGAGGTTTGAAAATCCTGTTTCATCTTCTATGGTGATAAAACATACACCTCCAGCCGTTCCGGGTCGCTGGCGAACGAGTACCAAACCGGCTACTTTTACAATTGCTCCGTCCTTAACCTCCTTAATTTCTTCTGAAGATAGAATGTGTAATAGTCGAAGCTTTTCCCTTACAAAGCTAACGGGATGAGCCTTTAACGATAAAGCCGTTGTTGCATAGTCATGCACCACATGTTCCGCAGTGGTCATTAAGGGGAGACTAATTTGTGTTTCCAAACTGCTTTCCGAAGGTTGACCTTCAAATAAGGCAATTGGCCTGTCATTTAGTGCTGATACTTCCCATAGTGCCTGGCGACGGTCTAAACCTAGTGAGCGGAAAGCATCGGCATCGGCAAGTCTTTCCAAAGCTGCCTGAGATACACCAGCATCCCGTAAGGCAGGAATGCTTTTATATCCTGTTCCTCTGACAGATACCAGTGCCTGAACATCATCTTCTCGCAAGCCTTTAATTTGCCTGAATCCCAAGCGTAGAGCAAAGTATTTACCTGATTTTTCTTCAAGCAAATTATCCCATTGCGAATAATTGATATCAACCTCCCGAACTTGCACTCCATGCTTTCTCGCATCAATTACCAATTGAGCTGGCTGATAAAAACCCATAGGCATACTGTTTAAAATTGCTGCTCCAAACACATCAGGATAATAATGTTTTAACCAGCATGAGACGTAAACCAACAGGGCAAAACTGGCAGCGTGACTTTCAGGAAAACCATAGCTTCCAAAACCTTCCAGCTGCTTAAAAATTCGTTTGGCAAATTCTTCTGTATAACCCTTTGCCTTCATGCCGTTGATCAATTTTTCTTCAAACTGATTCACTAAGCCCTTAAATTTAAAGGTAGCCATGCTTCGGCGCAGCTCGTCGGCTTCAGCGGGTGTAAAACCTGCGGCAACAATGGCAATCTTCATGGCTTGTTCCTGGAACAGTGGTACTCCTAGGGTTCTGCTTAAAATTTCTTCCAGTTCTTTAGATGGATATTCAACCGGCTCTTCACCATTACGCCTTCGCAGATACGGATGAACCATGTCGCCCTGAATTGGTCCCGGACGAACGATTGCTACTTCAATTACCAGATCATAAAAGCATTGAGGCCTTAAACGAGGAAGCATGGTTTGTTGTGCACGACTTTCAATCTGGAATACGCCAATGGTATCTGCATGACTGATCATTTCATAAACCTCAGGGTCGTCCTGAGGAATATTAGCCAGCGTTAAATCTAAATCGTAATGCTTCTTAGCCAGGTCGAATGCTTTGCGGATACAGGTGAGCATGCCGAGAGCCAGGACATCTATTTTTAGAAAACCTAAAGCATCAATATCATCCTTGTTCCATTCGATATTGGTTCGGTCCTGCATTCGGGCATTTAGAATAGGACAAAGATCAGTCAGTTTACCTTGGGTAATTACAAAGCCGCCCGTATGTTGACCTAGCTGCCGGGGAAAGCCCATCAATTGACTTGTCAGTTGTAAAACCTTTCTCAAATGCGGATCTTTCGGATTCAATCCGGCTTCAAGAAGACGCGGTTCATCGAACCATTCATCTGTGAACTCCCAAATCGCGCCCGAAAGACGATTCACTGTATCAACAGACAAACCCATCGCTTTACCTACATCCCGAATGGCGCCCTTTTGATGTAATTGCGTTACTGTAGCAACTATAGCCGCTCGCTCACGGCCATATTTGTTATAGATGTATTGAATGACTTCTTCTCTTCGCTCATGTTCAAAGTCTACATCAATGTCCGGTGGCTCGTTTCGTGCGGAAGAGATAAAGCGCTCAAATAGTAAATCAAATTTGGTGGGATCGACTGAAGTGATGCCCAGGCAATAGCAAACAGTGGAATTAGCCGCAGAACCGCGGCCCTGGCATAAGATGCTTTGCTGCCTTGCAAACTTTACAATATCATAAACAGTGAGAAAGTACGGGGCGTAATTCATCTCCTCCATGAATTTTAGCTCATAGTTGATATTTGAAATTATCTTTTCAGGGATATTATCTCCATAATGTTCTTTTGCACCTTCCCAAGTTAAGAAAGTAAGTTCTTCTAGAGGTGTCCGGTCTTCACTGGTAATCTCTTCTGGATAAACATACTTCAACTCATCGAGCGAAAACTGACAAGCCTCAGCAATTTCTTGAGTACGTTCAATAGCATCAGGATATTGCCTGAATAACCGCTGCATTTCATCAATCGGCTTCATATACCGCTCTGCATTTGGATGAAGCCGGAAACCTGCATTCTGAATCGTGCATTTCTCACGAACACAGGTTAAGATGTCCTGCAATTCCCTGCGCTCTAAATTGTGGTAATGCACATCATTGGTCGCTACCAGGGGAATGCCATAGCGTTCAGATAATTGTGCTAGTCGGAACAGCTTTTTGCTGTCATCGCCCTGATACGAGCGTGTTGCTGAAATGTATAGATTGTTGCCAAAAGCCTTGCTGTATTCGTTAAGCTGTTGCTCAAATGACGGTTCAAAATTAAATACTTCATTGAGGTGATCAGGAGGTATAACAATCAGTTTGAACCCTCTGGCATATTCATAGACATCTTGTTTGTATAAGATACAATCACCTTTTTCTGCCCGTAGATTTCCTTTGCTTAATAAAGCAGACAGACTGCAATAAACTTCCAGATTAGTTGGGTAAGCTAACAAGCTCGGTCCATCCTTTAAATCTAAGCGGCAAGCGGGAATTAAAGTTATTCCCTTTGCTTTTGCGGCTACATGTGCCCGAACAATTCCTGCGAGTGTATTCCTGTCCGTAATGGCAACTTTGGTATAACCCAATTCCGCAGCCTGGTATATTAATTCGTCCGGGTGTGAAGCGCCCCTTAGAAAGCTAAAATTGCTGGTTACCTGTAATTCTGCATAGCTCATAATCAATCCTCACGCAAAAAATCCATGTATAAACCATTGCCTGGTTTGTCCGCCCTCATAATGTCCCGCCCTGAATAACCAATATCGCTGTCCGTCCTGATCCTCCACATTATAATAATCCCTATGCTCACCGTTCTCAATCCACCATTCCTGCTCAATGCGTTCCGGGCCATCCGCTTTTTTAATGTGATGTACTTTATCTTTATATCTGAACATCAGTGGTGGATAATCGGGAATGGGTGCCGTCACCTCTATAGATTCAGGTTTGGCTAAGATTCTTATCGGTCTCGGCTTGTCATTGCGCCATGAAGCAACCATGGGTTCTTGTAAAGAAGACGCTTGTTTGATAGAACGTTCCGGCCAGTAATGCTCATCGGGCAGATATCGATGAATAACTCCTGTTCCAACTTTGGCCGTAATCCTGTCGAGAAGTTCTGCAACACCTTCATGATCTAATCCTGGATTTGCGGCCCATAAAGCTTCTTGGGAAAGTGAAACCTCCTCAACCTTTAACGCCTCTAATATGAAGAGTTCAATACCCAGACCTGGAGCAATGGAAGCTACTTTCAACTCAAATAATTTGAATAGATGCTGAACATGATGGGAAGCCTTATTCGTTCCGATTTCCACCTGCTGTATTTTGCCGTCTACACGATAGCATTTTAGAATAGCAGTACGGATTCCCATACCTTCCTGCTGAAGTCGCAAGCATAGTGTTTCAAGTAAGCGTGTAATGGCTATCTCAATTCCGACTTTGGTGCGGATAGGTTCCATACAAGGCAAGCGTTCCTGCCAGGGTTCGGGCACCATGATAGGCTGAATGTATTCTTCCGCCTGACCCAATGCCTGAGCTAACCTCAATAGCAGTTCTTCACCAAAGCGCCTTCGTAATACTGAACGAGGCATACTGATAAAACTGGCGATGGTATATAATCCCAGTTTTTGAAGTCTTGTCAGAATAGCTGACTCTAAGCGTAAAGCTGCCGCAGGAAGAGCCAGTAGAGCCGATGTCTGCTCGCCGTTTTCAATTATAGGTGTTACTTGTCCGAACCGTGATATCGCCCAGGCAGCTCCAATGGTATCTGCAATAGCGGCACGCACATCATAACCCAATCCTCTTAAACGCACAACAATCTCTTTCAAATAAGCCCGTTCTCCACCCCAAAGATAAGCGCAGCCACTAATGTCAAGGATTAATCCGTTTGGAAGATCCAAAGCTACAATTGGAGTATAGCGGATACACCATTTTCCAATGGCCTTCAACAATTGTTCGGCACGTTTAGGCTTTTCATCAAATACTTGCAAGTCGGGAACCATCGCTTTAGCATCGGCCACAGGCATTCCGGCCTCTATGCTCTGAGACTCCGCAATAGAATTAGCTGCTGTAATTACCTTGCGATTATGTTCTGCTATAGCAAATACAAAAGGCACTTGCTTCAATTCTGGCTGACGGAGCGTTAACCAGTCCGTTTTTAAATGACGGAACCAGATTGTTAAATAACGTTTCTGCATCTTTCATCCTCCTAACCGGCTTGTCGGGTTTGTTCCTCTGTAAGAAGCAAAGCACTTTTTTCTTTAACTATCGGAACAAACTTTCCTGCATTCCATTCAATTGTCCACGAGCCAGGATTGCCGTTGCGGACCTTCAAGACTTCTACGTTCCATCTCGGGAAACCAAGGCCAGGCATTCCATCTTCCAACTCACTTGGTAGAGACTTAATCCTCCATCTGGCTACACAAGCGGTGGTACTCAGTTTCTTTGTGTTCTTTCTCAGGATAAATCCCGTTACCCTGCTTTTCTCCACTACTAGTTGCAGCCTCCGGGATTCTATAAAGCTTATTTCTTCAATCTCTGCAATCACTGCTGCAAGAGTGCTGCATTTTAGTCCTTCTTCCATTGCCCAAAGGATATCCTTTTCTCGCTTTAGATCGATGAAGATGATGCGGTCGGGATCTACGCCAAAGTTCTTCAATGCAGGTGGAAACAGTGTACGCGATGTACTAATCCATAGACAAATTCCACCTTGTTGCATTAATACTTTCAATAATCCGCCTAAAAATCCACCACTAGATGCTGCATATTCTGGTTCCTCAGTTAAAAATTCATGGATTGCTCCGGTAGGGAAAACGGAGTTTGGAAAGGTGGCTTCTATGTGCTCTAGTCCTGCAAAGCGGGTAGTGCTTGCTTGAGGAACGTTAATACCTTGCCACTGCAAAATATTCCTTTGCAATTGAGAGATAATATCTTTTTTAGTGGTAAGCATAATTCTGTTCCAAAGAGGGGTAACAAAATTAATGCTAAAAATTTTAGTATTTTTGATTTGTTAAAAATAATTTTGAGATAGGCTTGATCTTGCAGTGATCAAAATAGATACTGAAAAATGTTAATAACCGACTACATCTTGAAAAAAACAAGAATATATTACACCAATTTTTATTGGGAAATACCCATCTTTGAAGAGGTGGAGTTTGTTGAAATTTGTCCCTCCAAGATTCAAAATACATGGCTTTAGATATTAAATTCCTTCAACACGAAATTTTCGAACAATATCTTGCTGAGGACAATAATAGGCCTTGGATAATAGGATTTAGCGGCGGAAAGGACTCTACAATGCTATTACAGCTAGTTTGGTCAACCGTACAAAAAATTGATCCTATTCTACGCACTCGTCCGATTCATGTTGTTTGTAATGACACATTGGTAGAGAACCCCAAAATAGCTCAATTCATAAGAATAACCCTGGACAGAATTCAGACTGCCGCTGCAATTCAAGGCATGCCGTTGACTGTACATGAAACCACTCCAAAGCTAGAAGAAAGTTTTTGGGTAAACCTAATAGGAAAAGGATACCCTGCTCCTAATAATACTTTCAGATGGTGTACTGAGAGGTTAAAAATCAATCCAACTACTGAATTTATAAAGTCAAAAATCAGTGATATAGGTGAAGTTATAATTCTACTTGGGACCCGTAGCGCAGAAAGTTCCAACAGAGCGCGAAGCATTAAAAAATTTGAAGTAAAAGGAGAAAGACTTAGAAAGCACGTATTACCAAATGCTTATGTTTTCGCTGTAATAAAGGACGTTGAGACTGAGGAAGTTTGGCAATATCTTCTCCAAAATGATCCAGCGTGGGGAGGTAACAACAAGGCGTTGGTTACTTTGTATAGAAATGCAAATGGTGGGGATTGTCCATTAGTAATTGATACAACTACTCCTTCTTGTGGAAATAGTCGGTTTGGATGTTGGGTTTGTACCGTGGTTCAACGTGATAGATCTATGGAGGCTTTAATTGATAATGGAGAAGAGTGGATGGAACCTCTGTCTGACTTTCGAGATATGTTAAAAGAAAATCGTAATAAAAGAGAACTTCGTGACACTAAGCGAAGGGGGAGCTATATTGAAGATGAAAACACTTGGGGCCCATATATAGAAGAACACAGGGCTTTTATGTTAAAAACACTATTAGAGGCGCAGAAAGAGGTACAGAAAACAGAACCTGAGCTGGTCTTAGTTAATTATCAAGAATTAGTAGCAATACAGGTGACTTGGCATCGGGATTCACTTTTTAGATTTAGTGTAGCAGACATTTATAATGGTGTTTACGGAACTAATCTTGAGGTGCAAGATTTTGATGTGCAAGATATTTTCGAGAAAGAAACTTTAAAAGAGGTATTTGTAGATCAAAACGATTATAATTTAATAAACGAGTTATTGGAAGTTCAAAAATCAAAATATATTCTCGTTAACAATTATGGGTTACAGAACGATTTAGAAAATCATATAGAACGATTTACAAAAACTAAGAAGTAATGTTTATCAATCAAATAGTCTTAAATAACTTCCGTGTTTATTTTGGCGTAAATCCCATTAATTTTTCAATAGATAGCGATAAAAATATTTCCGTAGTAGCAGGTAATAATGGGTTTGGAAAGACATCTTTTCTCTCTTCATTAATTTGGGGGCTTTATGGGAAATTGATGGTAGATGTTGATGATCGATATCGTCAGGATATAAGTGATTCTGGAGGATACAAAAGGTATTGTGAGAAGCTAATGAATCGTTTAGCGATAGAGGAATCAAGAGAAAAGATTGAAACGCTAAAAAGTGAGCTAGTCGGAAAAAATGTTATCCAAAAACAAATAATTCAACAAGAGATTGAAGATCTCTGCTCCTTTAGTGTGACACTAAATCTTTCAAACCTGATGATTCCTTCTGTCCCTTGCCAACGTTTAGAAATAACAAGGATTTATAATATTCAAACTCACAAAGAAAAAGTCGAAATATTGATAGATGGGAAACATAATGAGCTTACGAAGAATGTAGGTACAGAAGTGTTCATTAATGATTTTATTCTTCCCAAGGAAATAGCCAAATTTTTCTTTTTTGATGCAGAGAAAATAGTTTCATTAGCAGAGATAAACACAGTAGAGGAAAAAAAATACTTAAGTCAGGCATATGCAGAGGTTTTAGGAATTAAAAAATATACCGATTTAAAAAGCAGTCTTGAACACATGCGGTATCGCATTCGTGAAAAGTCTGCCGTGAAAAGTGATAGAAATTCATTAGATAGGTTGAACAAGCAGTTAGAGCAGTCAAAGAAGTTTTTGGAACACAAAAATAATCAGATCGAGGAACTAGCTGAAAATATTCAATTAAAGCGAATTGCGTCTGATAAATACCAGGAACAACTAATTCGCGAGGGTAGCTCTCTTACATTAGAAGATATTCGGAGACTTAGGGAACAAAAAATAGTTCTTTCTGGTGATCTCGCAAAGCTGAAAGTTAGGTTTAATGATATGTTAGAATTAGCACCATTCGCTATGCTAGCAAATAAAATGGCCTTGGTTAAAGGGCAATTGGAGGCAGAGAACAGCAATAGTGCAGTTGCTACGGCTTTATTAGAAGGGAAATTTAGAGCAATTGCTCAAGCATTAAGCGCCAATGTGGAGATATTTAAAATAGACTCCTTAGCCGAGTCTAATTTGATAAAATTAATAAGGGAAACTTTATTGCCACCACAGAAATCAGAGGTTAAGATGTTCTTAAACTTCACATCCGATCAACAGAATAAGTTTTTTAGCATCTACGAAAATTTAACTAGCACATACAGTAAGAACTTTAAATCTTTAATGAATGATCAAAAGAGGATACAGAGTTCTTTAAACATCATTAATAGAAAATTACAAGATGCTGAGTCAAAAGAAAAAGACCCTGTAATTGCCGACATAAGACGTTCAAAGGAAAGGTTAGATGAAGAAGTAAGGCAATTGGAAAAAGAAAAAGCCAACATACTAACTATTAAACAGCAATATGAAACCGGGGTTCAAACTTTGTCAAGGCAAATTTCTGAGTTGAGCAAGAAGGTTGAATTGGAGGACATCGATTTAGAAAAAGATTTAACAGCTGAACGTCTTATCCTAAAACTTGAGATATTCATTCAAAAACTGAAAATAAAGAAAAAAGGCTCTCTCGAGAGAAATATTATTACTGAACTTAATAGACTTATGCACAAGTCTGATTTCGTAAGCAAGGTTAACGTCGTAATTCAAGGTGAACTCATTGATATTGAGCTATATGATAAAGAAGGAAGGTTTATTGACAAAGAATTGTTGTCAAAAGGAGAGCAGCAACTTTACGCTACAGCCTTATTGAAAGCCTTAGTTGATGAATCTAATATCCGTTTTCCTGTTTTTATCGATAGTCCGCTGCAAAAGTTTGACAAAAATCACTCAAAGAATATCATACAGGAGTTTTACCCAAATTTATCGGCGCAAGTTGTTCTATTCCCACTACTTCAAAAGGAACTTAATGAACAAGAGTATGGTTGGATGGTCGATAAGGTAGGAAAAGCTTATCTTATTAAACAAGATATCAAATATAATTCTGGATTTCAAGAATCAGATCCATCCTCTTTATTTGAAATGTATATGCAAAGCGATGCCTATGTTCAGTAATATAAAAACATCTAAAGGAAATAAGGAAATAGTTACCTCCTTAACCAATAAGCTTGCATTAGGAACTGAGAACATAATTGCACGAATTGCATTTGCGTATTCATTATCAAAAGAGCGATGTTTGCATTTAAGCGATATTAAGGACTCGGGTGGTAAGGAATATAGTTCAAAGGTACTTTTTGGTGATTATACCGACTATTACATAGCTCTATTATGTATTCACTATGGTATATATAGCACAGATAGGGACATTCCAAGATACGTTAAAATGCATGTAGATGATGGGTTGGAAATGTTAAATCAGGAATTTCAAAATAATAATAACACTACCGGCTTTGAATTTATTGCATCAAAGATCGATTTCACTCTCTCTACTCCAGAATAGTGTAAATCATAACTTATTCATCAACAAGCAACTACCTTGAATCGTGCAGTTGCCAATTCCCCAAATTGGATACTTAGACAAGAAACATGTATAAACAATCCACACCCAATTGCAATACCGTTCTAGACAGGTACTAAAAGCGCATTCTAATCGCAAGATTTGTTAATGCCTAAAAATGTAAAGGACAGATTTACAGAAGAAGAAAAAAATCTATTAAAAAAGCTAGCAAGTCGGCTAAAAACCTTGCGAATTGATAAGGGATATACTAACTACGAGCATTTTGCAAACGAGAAAGGTCTTTCTCGAACTCAATATGGCAAATATGAGGTTGGGGATAATTTGAAGTTTTTAACCCTTGTTAAAGTCTTAAAAGCCTTAGATATTTCATTGAGTGATTTTTTCTCTGAGGGCTTTAAAGATTAAGCAATGCTAATACATCCACTAATTCACCTGTTAAGTAAATTAAAAGAATCCTCAAAGGAAGCTATTGCAGATGCGCAGCTTCAGATGGGAGATGATCTTAAAAAATATTTGCATGTTGAACGTACCGTTGAAAACGACTTAAAAAAAATTATCTCATTAGCTTCAACTTTAGAGATATCCTGTTTAATACTTGTTTGTGGAAACGTCGGTGATGGAAAGTCTCATCTACTATCAAAGATTGCTCATGAAGACGATTTGGAGCAAGCATTAAGTAAATTTAAGGTTCATAATGACGCGACCGAAAGTTTTAGTCCCGATCAAACATGTATCGAAACCTTACAGCACATCCTGAAGCCCTTTTCTGATGATAATTTATCATCGTCAAAAGATAAATGGATTCTAGCGATCAACTTGGGAACGTTAAGTAACTTTCTAGAAGAAAATGCCACTAACTTTTCAAGGTTAAAGGACTTTGTTGAACAAAATGGCATTATCAATCCTGATAAGTTCGATATCGACGATGAATATATAGATGGTAGTCAATTCCAATACGTTAATTTCACAAATCATCATTTTTATGACATTACCAAGGATGGTGTTCGAGCAACCCTGTTTGAAAGCTTGTTAGCAAAACTAGTCAAGCCTGTACCAGAAAATCCTGTCTTTAGTGCGTATCAGGCGCTATTACATAGTGAATGGTCGGCTATGTGTCCCGTTAGGATTAATTTTGAGTTTCTATCCATTGAACAAAACAGGAAAGTTATATCAAAACTCTTGGTTGAGTGTATTTTAAAAGAAAAGCTAATTATATCTTTTAGGCAAATATTGAATTTTATTCATGATATTTTGGTTCCGATTGAAGTCTAGGCTTTAGACCTAGTTGAGTATCAAGCCCATATTGTAA
>CBFGOI010000108.1:0-16209 GCA_965650335.1 uncultured Pedobacter sp.
AAAGAGTCAATCTTCGCTTGCTGTTTTAACTGTTGATGGTATTCTTTTAAATCAGGAAGTGCTATGTGTTTATTCATCAGTGCCCTTTTTGAGTTTCTTTTTTGTGAGGATGACGAAAGCATGGTCTCTAGCAAAAGTTAGGGTTAACGGACTTGTAAATCGCCCGAAATATTTTGTTAATGTACTTGGTAAATTCCATCGTCTATTGTTATTGTTAGGGCATAAAAAAGTCCAGACGAAGCTCCAGATGATCTCCTTAAGCGCTGTTTGCACGGAAGAGTCGAAATGCCTGACTGCTGAGTATTGAAGCGTTGTACAATTTGAATAAAGCTTTTCCAAATATTTTTTATTCAAAAACACTAGATGTGAATCAATATGAAAGTACCAGTAGGTCGGACCGATTAAGTTCATTACCCTGCTATCGGTTCTTCCACTTACAATTATAAGTCGACCTTCATCTGCCAACATTTCGATAAGCCTGTTTAAATATCCCGTTGGATCTGTTAAGTGTTCAAAAACATCAACAATGGTTATTATATTGAAAAAATTTGCATATTCATTGACAAGTTTCTCTGTTAATTCTTCTCCAATAATATTTATATTATAATCTGACCTCGCAATTTGTGATGCCTCTTTAGACGGCTCAATTCCAAATAAATTATGATTTTGATGTATGGAAAGGAGTTTTCCGGTAAAGCAGCCTACATCCAAAATATTCGCAGGGCATTTAGTCTCCGTCAAGATCTTGTCGATCTTTTTTTCGTGAGGATACCTGTTTTCGTTTACCCAAGGGCTATTATTCGTTTTTACTTTTTTATAATAGTCGATAAGTTCGCTTGGTTTGGGCATTGGACTTTTGTACCACAAATGACAATCAAGGCACTCAAGTAAATCATAACCTTCAGTAAAAGGAGGTTCCTGGCAGCCGGTATAAACCGTATTAACTGATTTCCTTTTATTATTTATGGACTTACAAGAAGGGCAATGGGTCATAGTTAACTACTTAAAGGTGGGCCTTATATATTCGGCCTTTTTTCCAGCAATCACACAACCTTCAGATGTTGAACTGGTAACGATAGAGCCAGCACCTACTACAGTATCATTAGCAAGTTTTACACCTTTTAAAATAATACAGTTTGAGGAAACCCATACATGATTTCCAATGGTTATGGGTGAAGATTTTACATGAGTATTTATCCGCCAGCCGACTGGATGGAAGTCGGTGTCGTAAAGGTGAGAATTAGCTCCTAATCCCGAGTCATTGCCTATTATGATACTTTTTTGCGCAACGATGGCTGAACCACTTGCTCCAAAATTCTCACCAATAATAATTTCGGCAGATGCAGTTGTAGTGGCTAATATTACCTGGTGATTTATCCCTGCATAGTTTCCTCGAGTCTTTGATATAAGTGTACAGCCTTTCGCTATTTTAATTGTTGAGCCTGAAACTTTGTGAATATGTGGTAAGCCAATAAGCTTCACATATCCGAATTTCGTATCTACACCCTTACATTTTAAAAATGCATAGTCGCGATAAGGTTGTATTCTCGACATTATCACATTAACAAATTTATTGATGACTTTTATTGTTATGAAGTAAAGCACAAACAGTCTAGTCATAACTAGTAAATTTTTTGAATAGAAGTTGTGTTTTATGATAAAGATTAAGTGCTCTTTGGATATAGAAATTTAGATATCCTCTCTTCTTTACTCCTAATACCGTTTTTGCAAATAATCTTTCTGCATCCTCATTTATGCAAATGCATGACGGATGGTTTAATTGCAAAAGAGGTGCTCTTTTAAGATTTGAAAAGGGACTATCTTCGACAGTATGAGTAGCGTCTTTTCCAAATCCAATATTAGATACTAAATTGATATTAGGCGTTATACTAATTCCGTTCTGGGCCCAAATGCTAAACATCCATTGGTAATCCCAAGCGTCTACAACTTTGTCTTTTACGAAGTGGATTCTAGATCTCCAAAATTGTCTCTCAAATGGATCATGGAATTGTTTTTTAATTAATTGAGAATAATAATTGGAGTTTTCAAGAGTAAAATCGTATGTTTTCCACGCCCTTTTCCATGTTGCCCAACCCCAAATAAACGGATATTTTGTAAAGTAATAGCTTTCGTTTCCAAACTTAATGGAGTCATCGAAATTGGTGCCAGTGATGTGCATAATAGAGTTGTTTTTCCGATACTTTTTCAACAGTTCGGAACAGAAATAAAAGAAGCTTAGTTCTGGTACACAATCGTCTTCAAGTATAATACCTTCGTCTACATTATCAAAGAACCAAGTAATTGCTTCGCTAACAGCTTTCCCACTTCCCAAATTAACCGTTCGAAACAAGGTTTTTACATCACATTCCCAATCAATTGCTTTGAGTACTTGGTCTTTAGCTTCCTGAACTTTTTTGTCATCCTCTGGATTATTTGGTCTGGGGCCGTCGGCAGCAATGAACAATTTCTTTGGCTTGACTTGTTTTATTTGTTCAAAAACTAACTGAGTAGTTGAGGGTCTGTTGAAAATTAAAAAAAGGACCGGAGTGTTAAGCATGTTCTAAAGAAATCCAATCAGAAGGTATAATAGATACAGGATTTTCTGTATTGCCTATTCCAAGCCAGAACTTAGGTGCAATTACAGCCCTTTTATTTTCATTGAGGTATGCGCCCCACCAAGAGAAACTACTATTAGAGATGATGCAAACATCTGCGTTTACTAAAAACTGGAAGTCAATGATCTCTTCGTTGTATGAAATATACTTGTTGTTTAAGTAATCAAATTCACGGGCTATAGAATCCGGTTCATCTGATAGAAATATATAGAAATTCTCGGGTTGATTAACCTTGCTAATTGCGAGGTGATAATAGTTCATAGGTAGGTTTAATCCCAAATCTACGTAATCTCCTTTTCTGATATGTATAGCCACTGTCTTCATTCCTTTGGGAAGGAAGGCACTCGTTTCTGAATATAAATCAATATACTTTGTTTTTATCTTAAATAGCCCTTTTATACTACTGCTATACTCTTTAAAATATGTTTCTGATTGGAAATAGCCCTCATATAAAGCACCATTTTGCAGCCTGTTTAATTCTTCTTTGGGCGAGATGGAGTTTGAAAAGGAAATGGTCTCTAATCTGTACAATGCCTTTAATAGCTTATAGAATTGCTTTTTTAAGTGGTAACTAAAAATATTTTTAAATCCATTGATAGAGAAAATATACTTATCGGCTATATATACTTGATCTTTTGGTAGCACGAAGAAGCGAGAGAGAAGAAATGGCTCAATGCTCTTATCCAAGTAAAAAGATGTGCTAAGTTTTTTACTTGCAGAAAAGATAAATGCATATTGGAAAAGCTGGTTGCCTAATCGGCCTAAAAGTTTAATGGAAATCATTTAATTAACATGTCACTGATGCCAATGAAAAGAAACTGTGAAATATTCCTTTGCATACTTTTCTATCAGAGTGGAGAGTGAACTCAAATTTTCTCTCTTCAAAGATAAATTGCCATAGTAATTAACCCGTACTTTTTTTCTAAAGTTCTGCATCATATAATGTCCGTAGGTCTCGTATTCAGAAAATCCGGAGTTCTCATTAAAATTAGTGTTATTGATAATCGCATTCACCCACGTAGATTGACTAAGCTTCTCAATTGTACTTTTGAGAGACCTGGTGGTTTCTCTTTCGAATACCATGAAATGGCTAACAAAGGAAATAGGTGATTTGATTTTGATTTTTAATAACCTGTTAAATGTCTCGAAGTAAGGCTGGTGATACTCTTCGGAGCAATTAAAGATCAATACTTGGTTTCTTACAAACGAATGTTTCTTGATCAGAACGGTATCTGCATCGAAAATCAAACAGTACTTGCTTTTAGATATCTGATCCCAGTTTAGTTTTAAGAACTGTTGTAAAAGCCAATTGGCCCGATTTTCGCCCCCCACCGTATAATCAAATTTTTCAAATTCTGGTAAGACGCTTGCTTCATCTATGAAGATGCAGTTGTTTTCTTTGGCATACTGTCTGATCGCCTGTGATTGGGGGGCTACAAGAAAGATATTAATAATTGGATTACGGCAGAACATTCGGATAGAAGGAATTGCTAATGCAAGGGTTTCGAGGTCTCTCTCAATCACTGGTATGAACACATCTAAAGGATCCAAATTTCCGTTGAAGGCATCCTCTTTGGATTTAATAAATTTAATATAGCTTAAAAGCGAACTTCTGCGATATATACCTCTTTTTTCGGCATTAATATTAATAAATGAATTAACGAAATACCATGTCGTTTTAAGAAAGGTTAATAATCGAGACATTTAGTTCTTCGTGTTATAGTTATAAACGATATAAGTTGCGATAATAGAGTTCCGATCTGAAGGCATTTCTGTCAGTTTTTTTATCTTTTTATTGAACGGCGATTTATCCAAGAATACTCCTGAATTTACTTCCAATCTTATTCCAGAGCCGGGAACCTTGTCCAGATTGGCGATGTAACTTCCGGCTGGTTGATGTTCGGTAATAATAAGATGTTGCGTCGAACTCAGTTTTTTTAGGACCCGCCTGATGTCTTGGTTCGATAAATGCTGAAATACTTGGCGAATTAAATAAAGTTCGCCCTTGGGTAAGGGATCATATACAATGTTAAGCTGATCAAAGTCGACATCATCAGATGCGAAGTTTTTTTTGTTGTACTCGACTAATTCTGGCACAACGTCAATACCCATATAGTTAACCCTTGTCTTTTCGCAAATTTCTTTTCCAATTCTAAAGTCGCCGCAGCCTAGGTCAACTACAGACTTTATTTTGTTCTCACGGATGTATCGTACGATCGCTTCAACATAGGGCTTTGCGTATTCTTCATCAGATCCCCCTCCCGAATAAAATGGAGAGTTCGGGACATTACCCCAAACCTGATTCTTGTAGATTGATGAGAAAATCTCCTTGTGATTAGGAGACTGTAACTGTTTAATGATAGTTGTCAGTTTAAACGTAATTTTTCTTTTTATATTATCGAGCATAGGTTCAGGCACGTTTTTTTTCCGATTTCAAATGTGGCCTAACCACCCCATGTAACTTTCCGGTATACTGACCTCTGGAAGGCGAGGTTAGATCATCCAGCACGGAAAAGGAAATTTCCTGTTGTAAATGAATTTTAAAAGGGCTGTTAGTGGTTATTCCTAATATCACGGTATATTCAATGTTGTTTAAAAAGTGCTCAGGTATCCAAAAGATTACCTGATGGTTGCCAACGCCATAATCTCTGAAGTCCGTGACGTTGTGCAATACCACAACGTCTTGATCATTCTTAAGCGCAATTGTTGGTTCGGGTCTACAGTCATTTGAAACGATTTGATAAGCAGCTTCTATTCCTACTCTTTCCGAAATAAAGAAGTCATTCCTCTCTGTAAATTTTTCATCAACGACACGCAGACTCAGTAGAATAACGCTTTCATCACCTATACGCTGGCTATTTATCTTGTAATCGTATGATGCTCTTGATAAGTTGTTTGATAGGTATTTTGAAATCACCGTGTTGCTTGTATCAAAAGAAACCAATTGCCCATGTTCTAAAAGAATTGATTTGGAGCATAGCTCTTTGACTGCACCCATGTTGTGGCTGACGAACAAGACCGTTCTTCCTTCTCCCTTACTAACAGCTCCCATTTTTCCTAAGCACTTTTTCTGAAACTCCGCATCTCCGACAGCCAAAACTTCATCAACAATTAAAATTTCCGATTCCAAATGAGCTGCAACGGCAAAAGCCAGTCTTACATACATTCCGGAAGAATATCGTTTTACTGGAGTGTCAATATAGCGTTCAACCCCAGCAAAGCATACAATTTCATCGAATTTTCTGGAAATCTCTCGTTTCCTCATCCCAAGGATGGCCCCATTTAAATAAATATTCTCACGCCCTGTTAATTCTGGATGAAATCCGGTTCCGACCTCTAGTAGGCTAGCAATCCGTCCCTTACCGGTAATTTTACCACTGGTAGGTGCAGTTACCTTACTTAAAATCTTTAAAAGGGTACTCTTTCCCGCGCCATTGCGACCAATAATACCCACCGCATCGCCTTGTTCAATTTCAAAATTGATATCCTTCAAACTCCATATTATATCACTTGTCCCCTTATTTGTTCGGTCATTCGTTTCGCCAACACGTAGAAAAGGGTCTTCTTTCCCTCGTAATTTTGCAATCCAGCGCTCCAAGTCACGACTAATAGTACCTGTTCCAATCTCTCCTAATTGATAAGCTTTAGAAAGGTTCTCCGATTTTATTACAATATTGCTCATTTACTAAGACGGGATTACACGTGCTACTTCTGCCTTTTGCAATTGTAGAATCTTTTTCAATTCTAACTTCTCAATTGGTGTTGTTAAAAAAAGGGCTGTTTGATATATGTTGGTTAAACTTTTCGTTGAGGATCATAGTCATAAAGAAATGTAGAAGCACTGACTGAACTCCTAAATAAATGCTAAGAGGAGAAAATCCATAAAAAGCGGAAGTTGACACAATATCACTCCACATGCTAAGATAAATCTTAATAAACCCATAATCGCTTAAAGCCTCGATTAAATTTACCTGTGAATCTTATAGAAGAAGCAGCCTGGATAGAGACAATCTTCATATAGTATCCACAAAGTTCTTCTCCACTTTATTGAAAATAAGTACCCCAACTAACAAGATTATTCCTGTCAGAAGACTACTATATCCCAACGCCTGCCAACTAAATGTACCAGATCCAAGAAATCCATAGCGAAAGGTCTCGATAACAGTGGTCATCGGATTAAACTCAATAATCCAGCTATACTCGGGGTATCGGCCTTCTGCAACTGAAAGGGGATAAATAACAGTAGTTGCATACATAAGCAATTGCACTCCGAAAGTTACCAGAAAAGCCAGATCTCGATACTTAGTAGTCATGGCTGAGACGATCATTCCAAGTCCGAGCCCTAAGGCTGCCATGAGGAGCATTAGGAGAGGGAAAAGTAAAATATGAAGATTAGGCTTCAGATTTGCATTATTTAATGAGTAATAGAACATCATTGATGCAAATAGGAAAAGTTGTACACTAAACTTAACTAAATTCGATACAACTATACTTAGTGGCATAATCAGTCGAGGAAAATACACTTTGCCAAATATATTAGAGTTGTCCTTGAAAACTGTCGAAGTTTTTGTAAGGCATTCAGCAAAGTAGTTCCAAGTGGTTATTCCTGCTAAATAAAATAGCGGTCCAGGTAATCCGTCTGTGGAAATGCCTGCAAGGTTTCCAAACACAAACGTGAAAATTATAGTTGTAAAAACAGGTTGGATAAAAAACCATAAAGGTCCTAATGCAGTTTGCTTATAGAATGATACGAAATCGCGTCGAACCAATAAGCCAAGCAGATCCCGATATTCCCAAGTGTCTCTAATCTTAAGATCAAGAATAGAATTTTGAGGTTTAATTTCCCATTCAACAAGTGATTTATCCTTCACAAATAGCTTGTTTAATTTTTTCGTAATATTGATTATAGTTGAAGCTTTCAACACAAAGGTTTTGAATTGCCAGAGAGGTGCTAGCCGTTCTGCCGGTGGTAAGGTTGCTCACGATAGCGTCGTGGATAGCGTTTTTATCGGTAGGAGAAACAAGTGTTCCGAGGCGCCCGTTCAATAAGGCATCCACGCTTCCGTCTTGATTTCCTGCTATAGTCTTACATCCGCAAGCCGCTGCTTCTATAAAAACAATTCCAAATCCTTCCTTTCTGCTGGGCATCACGAATACATCTGATAACAGAAAATGTTCACTCAGTTCTTCTTCGGGAACAAATCCCAATAGAATAACGTGATTTTGAAGACCGCTACTCTCGATCAATTGCACAAGTCTTGTATGTTCAGCTGCATCGGCTTTACCTGCAATCAAATACCTAAGGCCGGGAAACTTTCTCAACAGGGAGGGTATAGTCGCAATTACAAGGTCATATCCTTTATAGAGTTCGCTTGAAGATAGCCGGGTGAGGGTGAAAAGCACGGGGTCAGAAATTTTCAATTTGTACCTTTCCAGCAACTCTACCGGTTTAGTAAAATCAACAGGGATTTCTAAAAAAGGATCGAGACAATTGTGTATAATCTTTATTCTTCCTGCCGGGACCTGATGGCGCTCCTGCATTTGGGTAGCTGTATAGCTGCTTACTGCCCAAATCTCATCGCAATCCTTACGTAAAAAGTCACCCTTCCAATTCTTAATTTCACGCCATACTTCTATGCCATGTACAAATAGAATGATCTTAGTTTTAGGAGATAATCGTTTAATCAGCAATGCGAAAAACAAAAGGTTAATATGACTTAGAATCACCACATTCGAACGTATACCTTCTGACACCGCAGCTATTGAAAAAACAATACGATTTCCATTGAATCCTTTAAATTGTTCCTTTAATATGTATTTGGCATCACGATCGGCCGTCTGGTCGTACATCGAAAATGCTCGCGGCGTGATCAGGTCCTTTACGCTTAAATCGTATAAAGTGCGGGTTAGTACCCTGCATACTTTTTCTATGCCTCCCGTAATACTGAATGTTCTTAATGTAAGGAAAAGTACCTTCTTAGGCATTGTTAATATGATAAAGAGCAAAGGCCGAGGACCAATGTAGATTTCCATCATGAAAATCTTTCATCAGTTTTTTGGCGGTCTTGTTTTTATATCCCTCAGGGTTTGAGATCCGTTCGAAACGACTCATCCATTCTTGAAATGGAAAGCTAAATCCCATTTTCTTACGGTTCCATACTTGTTCTGGTAATACATTCTTAAAGGCTTCAATAAGCAATATTTTTTGAAGCTTAGAATTAAACTTTACTGATGGATGAATTCTTAATGCGGTGCCAATAAGGTCCTGATCCAGAAACGGGACACGGACCTCAATTCCGTGACTCATACTCATGTAGTCAGTGTCCTTAAGTAATTGATTTTGCATATACAGGTTCGTCTCGAACCAACTCGCCCGGTTGCCTCCTTTTAAGGAGTTCACCTGTTCATCTATTGGAAAATCATTAATTAATGTGTTGATCTCGTTCAGGTCAGCATCAAGGATGGATGCAATCACAGGTGGGGTATAGAAACCTCTTAAGAATAGATACTCTCCGATCGGATTCTTATAACTTAGGTAATAAAGACGTTTTAATTTCGGATTAGGGTGATAGCCTACTGCCCTGATAAAGGTCGATGATATATTTTTTACAAGCGAAAGTGTATTCATCCTTTGAAAGGAGGGATATCCGCCGAAAAGCTCATCGCCCCCTAGTCCGGAAAGAACTGCTTTTAAGCCGTTCTCTTTTGCATATTTGCTCACGAACCAAGAGTTGATTCCATCGGTACTCGGCTGGTCCATGCTTCCCACTATCCGTTCGAAGTTTTTGATGAATTCCTTATAATTGATGAAATATTCGTTGTGGGTACCCTTCATTCCCCGGGTCACCATTTCCTGGTATTTTTTTTCGGTATAATCTGTTTCTTCCAGATTAATAGACAGTGAATTTAATTTTTTCCCTTGATATTCGTCAGCAATGAGTGTCAAGATACTAGAATCAATGCCTCCACTCAGAAATACGCCAATCGGAGCATCTGATACTAGATGGTTCGTGACTGACCTTCTAAGAGCTTGTTTTATTTGGTGGACTGCCTCTCTTGAATCAATGATTTCTTCTGTATAACCGAATTGCTTAAACGAATGTAAGGAATGCTCTTGAGTTGATAAGTTCCAGCTAAGATAATGACCTTTCTTTAAGCTTTTCACTCCTCTAAGTGTGGTATATGGTTCGGGAATGTGGCCGAATGCCAATAAATAGATCTTCCAGTTATTATCCCGTTGAAAGTCGATTCGTGTATTCAAAAAGGCCTTTACCTCTGAAGCAAATATAAGCTGCTCATTATTTAGAGAGAAGTAAAGGGGTTTAATGCCCGAAGGGTCTCTTACTAGGTGAACCCGATTACTCAGTTTATCATAGATCGCAAAGGAAAACATTCCTTTCAACTTGGCGAATGACTCTGTTCCCCATGCCTCGTATGCCTTTAATATTACTTCTGTATCTGTTTCAGTATGAAAAAGATAGCCTTGAGCAGATAGTTCCCTCCGAAGTTCTTTAAAATTGTAAACTTCTCCGTTAAACGATATCCAAAGGTTCCGCTCGTTGCAGCTCATTGGCTGATGACCGGCCGCACTTAGGTCGAGGATAGACAAACGGCGATGCCCAAGGCATACTGAGCCTTCTTCATTTAGGAAGATACCTTCATCGTCTGGTCCTCCATGCTGCAAGGCCGTGCACATTGCTTTAACTTGGTGATAGGTTTCCGCAGAATCAGACTTACTTGATACTATTCCCGCTATCCTGCACATAATCGTTTAGAGTATCCCGCCATAGGGCCATGTTCCGAATTCTTGGTCGAAACTAGAAAAATAGAAGCCGTTACACTACGGCAGGAAAGAACTATGAAGTCTAAATGAAATTCTCTATCGGTGGTCATTATATAAATTCTTATCGCGTGGACATAGCTTCGCCTCCTCAGTCCCATATCAATTTTCGAGAACCTTCTTTCTTGAAGTATCGAATGACTTCGAGTCGTTCGATACTTTTTTTACATTACCCCAATTTGTACAGGGTATTTTTTTATTTCGGCTCCAAAAAAGCCTTCGAAACCTGCACTAGTATCGACTGAGTGATCGACTCAATTCTAATTAACACTCTTTGTGAAGATTTCCATGAAACCAGTTCACCTCTCAAACCCTGTAGTGGGCCAGCCTTTACAGTTACGAGTTGACCTGGCTCAAACTCCTGTTCGACTATCTCTAAATCGGAAGAATTGGCTAGCAATAGTTTTAGTTGCGTTATTTGGCGTTCGGGTATTGTAGCAATTTTGCCCGAGAAATAGATGAAACGACTCACTCCCTTGCACATCAACACATCAGGCAGCTGATTTGTATGAATGTGCACAAATAGATAGGACGGTATTAACGAAACGTCCACCCACTTTTTTCGATCGCTCCATTGGCGAAGCTGTTTCTGCACTGGAAGATAGACATGGATGTTCTTCTTTCTCAGCTCCAATTCAGCCTTCTTCTCAGCTCTAGAATGAGTATAAACCGGGTACCAAAACAAATCCATTCAACAATCCTTATACTTTTTCTTCGCTTTTAAATCGTTTCCAAAGATTCCACCAATTAGTCTTTTCATCTTCGGAGTAATAGCCGTCTCCTGAGTAACCTGAGTAATCAGAATAGTAATATTGGTAGGCACTACCTGTATAATTGCTACTATAGTATCTGCTGTGGAAAGCATCGTCAGTAACAGCGTTCAAAACAATGACAACATTGTTCAATTTATATTCACCTGATAAGCGGTCCGGTATCGTTGCCGCGTTATACCTGGAAACTCCAGAGCGGATGACAAACAGATTGATGTCCGCATGTCTTATAAGGGGAATCGAGTCGGAAACTAAACCTACTGGCGCAGTATCTAACAAGACAAAGTCGTATATCTCAGATAGTTCTGCAATCAGTTTTTGCATGCGATTCGTATGTAGTAACTCCGATGGATTCGGCGGAACAGGACCTGAAGCCATAAAGTGAAGATTTTCGATATTCGTTTTTACGATTACCGACTCAAGATCATGCTGGGTGGATAAATACGTGCTTAATCCTTTTGTATTATCTGCTTTAAAAGATTTATGTAGTTTTGATTTTCTCAAATCGGCGGCCAAAAGAATTACCTTTTTATCAATTAATGCTAATGTGCTGGCAAGATTGATAGATACGAAAGATTTACCTTCTCCCGAAATCTCCGATGTAATACAAATAACCTTGCTTTTCTTTTCTCCTGCCAAAAAGCTCAGATTAGTTCTAACTGAACGCACCGATTCTGCAAATATCGACTTTGGTTTTTGTACTGAAAGGGCTTGAGTATTGTCCTTGTCGATAAATCCTGGAAATTCTCGGATTATTCCTATAATAGGAATGGAGGTTAGGCTTTCAACAGTTTCTTTATCATAAATATAAGGATTAGCAATTCGGACTAAAAGAATCATCCCTACACCTATTCCCAATCCCCATAAAAAGGCATAAGTGTAGATTTTGCCTGGAATAGGTGAAATGAGACGGTTTCCCGGTTCTGCCTCATCGACAATCGTTGCTCCGGGAACAACCGCGGCTTTACTGATTTGCGCTTCTAACTTCTTCTCAAATAAATATTCGAATACTTTTTGATTAATGTCAAAGTCAGATTGAAGGTTGATATAATTACGTTCGGTACCTGGGAGGCTAATGGCTTCGCTTTCCGCTTTTGAGAGTTGTCTCGCTACATAGCGTTGCAGTCTGCTGTTTCTTTCTTTATAGCTTTGAATATTTGTAATGATTGCCTTCTTGGTTTCCGCAATTTGATTGTCAAGAGTTGAAATTTGTTGTGAATTTGGAGAATAAATTGCGAGTTTTTTTTCCCTTTCAAAGATCAATGCGTTCAACTGGGTTACTAAAGTCGCGAGCATCGCGTCAACTTTGCCCTCTACGTTGTAATTATATTCGTTCGAACTCGAATTCTTTTTTATACGCTCCTCTAACTGATTTATAGTTTGTTCTTCCAACTCCAAAGCGCTTTTTTCTTCATTCTTAGATGAAATTTCCTCAGATCGATTAGACGCAGCTGAGGTAAAGGTGATCATCTTATTGTTTCGTTTAAACTCTGCAAGCGCGGAACCGGAAGCTCTAACCTGCTGCGATAAAAAATCGAGTTGTTGATTGATGAAAGTTATTGTTTGAGATGCCGACAAGCTTCGTCTGTAACCATCAAAATAAACATATTCTTTTAAAATTGCATTTAAGATATCAGCTGCAAACAGTGGGTTTCGATCAGTCACTGTTAGCATAAGAATGTTGGAACTCTTTGCAGCCTCTCTCATACTAAGGCCCCCGGCAACTCTTCCCAAAAAATCCTCCTTAGAGTTAAATTTTATCGAATAAGTGCTGTTTGTGGCAGGACCACTCATTACTTTGAAGTCTATCCCGGGCAAAGAAATTACCTGCCCATATTTGTAGACCTTCGCGTTATCATCGGACCCATTTTTATAGCTTAATTGAAAGGTATCTACATTGATGTTTTGGATATCAAAAAAACCCCTGTAGAAGGTAGCGGAATCTTGTTTTACAATCTCAATGGGAAATGGAATTTCCGGATACAATTCTGACGTTCTTACCCGGCCTTTAACAAAATAAGAAACCCTATAGTTAATTCTTGAAATAGCATTTAGTAACACATCTCGGGATTGTATTACGTACGTTTCTGCCTGAACTTTATTGGTTCTATCATATATATTCTTAACCGCTAGAAGTTCTGTGATCTCGGACTTTTCTTCTACAAATTTCAGAGAAGCATTAGTAGAGTATACTTTCGGCGTATACCACAAGTATAGATAAGCAATAATAGTCGTAGTTACAATACAAGCTGCTATCCAGTACCATCGACTCCAAAGAATCCTTAGAACTTTTAGGTAATCAATGCTTTGCGTTGGAAGTTTTGAAGCATTATTAGATTCGGTACTGGTCATATTATCTCCTTATTGTATATAGTAGTAAGGCTATATTTAAAATTACGAACACGGGCTGGGAGATAATCGAATAACTTTTAATTCCCTCAGACAAATTAGTTAACCCCCTTGGTGAAATATAGATGATGTCGTTGTTTCTAAGTGCTAGTTTGTCACTTCGTAGAGAATTTAAGTTCTTCAAATTAACATATATTATCTCGGGAGACTGTAAGTTTCCCCGAATAATTTTGACTTTTTTCGGATCTGCTGTCGACATAAAGCCTCCGCTCTCCGCTATGATCTCTAAAAGGTTAACGTTCTCTTCTTCAAGCATATAATTTCCAGGTCTCGCCACCTCACCTAGAAGAGTAACCTTTAGATTGATCACAGAAACATCAATGATCGGGTTTTTGAATAGCTTTTTGCTATAAAGTTCTTGAATTTGTGCTGCGGCCTCCTGTCGAGTCAAGCCATAAACATTTAGTGAACCAATTACGGGAAGGATTACAACTCCATCTTTGTCGACTTGGAAGACTGCGCCTTCTTGAGTACCATCAGTCTTTGACGTGTTAACTAAGCCTTCTGGGTTTTGTAAATTTCTTATAATTAACTTGTCGTAGAGGCTAATTTTATAATTTTTAGAATTTTCGAGGGTCTCATTAGCCACAAACACCGTCTTCGCCGTATCCGCAAACTTATCATACTCACTTAAAAATAAAGTATTGGTATTTTTTAAAGATCTACACGACGAGAGCAAAAAAAGAGATAATACAATTGCCCCCAGGAACTTCCCCTTTTTTAAATTCATTTAATTAGAGTGTTATTAGATGTTGCTAAAATTGCTTATTAATTTCGGATATTCAAAAAATATCGCTTTTTTAAAACATATTTGTCCTTTTAGGGTTAATTGTCCTTTCATTTTTATTACATGGTGTAGGGCAATGCGTATGTTTTAATTTTGTTGTTTTTGTTCTTATGTATTAATTTTCAGCTATTTAAAGCTTCAACCCACAGCTTACAACTCACAACCCATGACCATCTCCATCATAACCGTCACTTACAATGCCGAAAAGTTCTTGAAGACTTGCATGGAATCCGTACAGCACCAAACCCATCCCGGTATTGAATACATTGTAATTGATGGTTTGTCGACTGATAAAACCCTAACCATTGCAGCCTCTTACGGGATTGTTGCGCAATTGGTTTCGGAAAAAGACAATGGAATGTACGATGCGCTTAACAAAGGAATACAACTGGCCACTGGTGATGTGATCGGGATTTTGAATGCTGATGACTTTTTAGCTTCAGCAGATGTGCTTGCGGATGTGGCAAAAGCCTTTTCAGAAACGAATGCCGATGTTGTGTATGGCGATTTATGGTATGTAGACAAATACGATACAGAAAAGGTGCTCCGCCGATGGAAGTCGAAGCCCTACAAACCGGGAATGTTTCAATGGGGCTGGATGCCTGCACATCCTACATTCTATGCCCGTCGTGAGCTATTTGAAAAATATGGCAATTACCGACTGGATATGGGCAGCGCTGCAGATTACGAGCTCATGATTCGCTTTCTGCACAAACATCGGGCAAAAAGCTTTTACCTTCCGGAAGTGATGGTGAAAATGCGGGTAGGGGGGATGAGTAACAGTTCGCTGGGCAACCGCATTAGAGCGAATAACGCAGATATGGAGGCGATGAAGATTAACGGAATAAAATTTCCCCGCCTGGCTGCTTTTCTTAAACCAATTCGGAAAATCCCGCAGTTTTTGGGCTTTTAGGACAGGAGAGCCCCCTCATCCTGCACTCCCGACCGTTGCGAGCAGTTTTTGTAGGAATTTCAACCCGATTAAGGTGCTAATCAAGTCGCTGAGCAGCTTCGCCAGACCAAGCTTAGATACTGTATAGATAAAGCATGGCAAAGGCATAGATAAAGCATGGATAGAGTATGAAGAATGTATCCAAAAATATCACTTAAAGTTTGCGCTTCTTCGTATAAAAAGGCAAGTCAAAAGGATCCATCCTCAATCCTTGTCAGGATCACAAAGCCTAGCTTGTGCTTTGGGAAGTGCTGAAACGAGTTTAGCATAGCATCTCCGACGATTAAGGATCTAAGCATATGCGAGATGCTGAAGTACTTCATTTTATTCCCGCGGCCCGAATGATACTTTAGATATAGATACGGTATGGGTACTGTATAGATACTATATAGATACTGTACACATACTGTACTAACAGTGTAGTAAAAGAATTTTTGAAAGTGTCTCTTTCCCAGCCTACTCTTCGTGTAGCCTACCTAAAGCGCCATACTTAAGGGATGGTTGATTTTCACCGATTCGTACCAAACTTGATGCCCGGTTGTCTACGAGAATGATGGAGGAGGTTATTGTCCACCAATCTGCATTCAGCAACCCAACATACCCCCGAAACCCTAAGTTCCGAAGGGTTGGGCCCTCCCGCCAGTGCTAGACGAAAATTTGCCGACAGCTGGCCTTGTGCGCAGCTAGAGGGCCTCGGTTGTTTAAGTAGCAATGGCCAGCAGCGCAGATTAAACAGGCGCAGACCTGAGCGCTGCCGGCAAATTTGTGTAAGGCTTGTGTGAAAGCACCTCGGGAGGGCACAAGAGTTTACTCACGTGGTGTTTATTTTTCTTTTT
>CBFGOI010000109.1:0-16171 GCA_965650335.1 uncultured Pedobacter sp.
GGTTGACAGTTTTGTGCTCCGAAACCCGCCCGAACGCAAAGCCCGAAACCGTTAGGCAACATTCACCAGATCGGAAATCCGATTAATTTCCAGAGCTAACGTATGGGAAATAAGAAAGACGAAAATCGGCAAAAACTAGAAGGGAAACTGCATTGACAATCAATAAATTAATTAACGTTAGTCAGAATTATAAAATGTCCCGAACTATTATCATAATTATACTGACCTCTTTGATTTTCATTTCTTGTGGAAATCCCAAGGTAACCCCTTCAAAGAACGATAAAGAAGTTGTGCAACAATCTTTTGATACGACTAAAGCAGTTAAGATCGACAAGTATTGGGTGGAACCAAAAGAATCCTTTGAGTACAATTCCTTGGGAAATTTCACAAACGACACTCTTAAATTAATTACTTGTTCCGAGTACGTTTTTTCTCCATTTGGTGCTCTAAGGAGAAAAGCTGAACTTAAGACTAGTTTGCTTAAAAATTTCTCAGTCATTAGTAGGGTTGACACTATGAAAAATGGGGAATTTGAATTTAATATCCTGAATTTGAAAACCAGTAAACTAATTCTATTTTTTAATGACGACCCTGAAGCTAGCAGAAGTTCTTACGTATTCAAAGGAGAGATTAACGATAGCGATGTCAAATTTACGGACAATATAAAAATAGGTATGGGCAAAGAAGATTTTATAAGAACCTTCTTTAAGACATTCCCAAACGAGCTTTTGCAAAGATATAACGTCATTGTTCTGGAATCATGTGTTACAGATATATGGCATACGTACACCTTTATTGGGAATAAGCTCAAAGCGGTCAGTTTTAAAACAGACAGTTGGTGGACAGTTGATTACGAGAAGTTTAAAAAATAACGGTGCATAACAGCAGGTTTAAATTATGCCCGGGTGACGTAGTTCTTTTTCTGTTCTGCTTTTTATTTACATTAGTACTCGGGCGACAAAGATGTGCTTTTTGATCGGGCACAATATAAACCTGTAAACGTTAGCCCTCATTCTCCAGATCAGAAATTCCGATTAATTTCTGGAGCTAACGTTTGTAGAATGAAAAAAAAGCATTGGAAATCAGTAAGTTAATTAACGTTAGTCAGAATTGAAAAAAACCGACAAACAGCCAAGCCAATGAAAAATACGACCTTAATGACCTCTGTAAGTTTATTTGTCCTTTGTTCTTGCGGCTCTCCGCCAAGTGACCAAAAAAATAAGACTGAAATAACAAACAATGGAAAAACAATTGCGACGCAAAACATAACGACGCATACGACTATTGATAAATCAAAATTGTTAGGAGCCTGGTGGAACAGTAATGATAAGGATGCACCACACGCAAGTTTTGCTATAAACGACTCAACGATTTTCTATCCCGACCAAGAAGAACAATCTGAATTTAAATATCAAATCAAGGGTGACTCTTTAGTAATTTACTTTGATGGTTTTATTAATACTTCCAAAATCGACAAGCTTACAAATGACTTATTGGAACTGACAACAGACGGAGAGAAGTCGACTTTCATGAAATCTAAAAAATAACCCTTGCCTAACAACTATTTTGCGCTATTGCCCTACCCACATTGGTGACACATAGCGCAAAATGTGCTCCTTGTGCGCAACTATATCGACCCAACAATTGCATAGTACTAACCCCATGACAGACATTGACTTAGAGGGACTTTCAGAGATTGAAGAGCTTAGATGTATTTTAAGCTTACACGACCAAGCGAGCCAATATTTAGAAAGCTTTGAATGGTGTGTTAAAACAATCAGAAGCTGGCACGACAAGAAGCATTCGAGTGTTACCCCGTTCCTGTTGAACCTAATACAGCTAATGCTGAACTTTTAGAGCATAGAATTTTATTTATAAGATGCGAACTATTAACGACCGATAAGAGTAGCTGCGCACAACAAATAGTGTTGCGGACGACAGGCACAGCGCAAACTATCGTCGTTAGCGGCAAGCATATAGAACGAAAAAAAGCCACTTGAGATGACTAAATTAAATACTATTCCAATAATAGAATTCAAAACAAGCGAAACATTTGAAACTTGGCTCGAAAAGAATCACAACACCTCAAATGGGCTTTGGCTCAAAATATTCAAGAAAGATTCCGGCGAAAAAACCATCAGCTATGCAGAAGCTCTTGATGTAGCTCTTTCCTATGGTTGGATTGATGGTCAAAAACAAGCATACGATGAACAAGCCTGGCTGCAAAAGTTTTGTCCGCGAAGAGCAAAAAGTATTTGGTCCAAAATAAATATTGGACATGCCGAAAGATTAATCAATGAAGGTAGAATGAGACCCGCAGGATTAAAAGCTATCGAAAAAGCCAAAGAAGACGGTAGTTGGGAAAAGGCATACGATTCCCAAAGCAAAATGACTATACCTGAAGACTTTCTAAAAGAACTTAGCAAAAACAAAAAAGCAGAAGCGTTTTTTATGGGTCTCAATAAGACCAATCTATTCTCCATTGGATTTCGCCTTCAGACTGCAAAAAAACAAAAGACAAGAGAAAAACGTATGAAAGAAATTATTGAAATGCTAGCAAAAGGTGAGAAGTTCCATTAATAATTTAGCTAAGTGGCGGTAATTATTTAGAAAATGCCAGCCGGTAACACGGATTTTACGTTAGTGGGCGGAGAATGCGAATGGAAACAATTGAGGAAAATTTTAATTAATAATTCGTAAGAAATAAAACCATGGCAAAAAATAAATTATTGCGAATGGACAATGTCCTCATTGTTGTGAACGACCTCGAAGCCGCGAAAGCTTTCTTCCTCCAGCTCGGATTTGAGCTGGAGGGCGAAACGACCGTCGAGGGCCCTTCGGTTGATCGCCTCATCGACCTTCATAACGTTCGTGCTACTCTCGCGCTGATGCGCACTCCTGACGGCCACGGACGGATCGAGCTGGACAAGTTTCACACGCCGGAAGCGATCAGAACCGGCCCTGAGAAAGCTGCGGTAAACGAACTGGGAATTCGCCGCATCATGCTCGTCGTCGATGACCTTGATGAGGTTGTCGCGCGCCTGCTTGCCCACGGCGCCGAACTGGTCGGGGAGGTGGTGCAGTATGGGGATACTTATCGACTTGCCTACATCCGCGGTCCTGAAGGCATTATTGTCGGGTTGAGCGAGCAGCTCAAGTAATAGATAGGATACCTTCATTTTTTATACCAGTTGAACTAATTTGCAAGGCAGTTGCTTTCTATATACTTTCGTGTGGCACAATTTGGAGGCAGAATAAGCCCTGTTCCTCTAAAGCACAACTTGGAACAAAAAAATAGATAATGCAAAATAAAGTGCCTTGGGCGGTTGATTTAAGAGCCTTTGCTACTGTTTCTGTAATTCTGTTACATGTATCGGCACCTATATTGAGTCGTTATGGCACTATTTCGGACCGTGATTGGTGGCTGGCTAATATAGTTGACAGCTCGGTTCGCTTTTGTGTGCCGGTGTTTTTAATGTTGACAGGAGCATTAATCTTACCCAGAACATATGAGCTTGGAGACTTCTTAAAAAAACGTGTTTCAAGAATAGTACTCCCATTTACATTTTGGAGTTTCATATATATACTGTATGATTTAATTTTCAACAGGAAAGAAATAGGTCTGGTTAATGTAGAAGTGTATAAATATATATTGGGTCAGTTCAAAACCGGAGCTTCTTATCACCTATGGTATATTTATATGATCATTGGGATGTATCTGTTTATCCCACTAATTCACAAATGGATTGTTAACAGCACCAAGAAAGAAATCTCATATTACATCGTAATATGGTTTATGGTAATGTTCATCAGTCTCCCGTTATTTAATAAAATTAAACCTGCTATAGATTTAAGTTATTTTTCGGGTTTTCTGGGATACCCGATTCTAGGATACTTTCTAACCACCAAATTTACCTGCAAAAAAATCAAACTACTTTCTGTTGTGCTTTTTTTATCAGGAGCTTCAATTACCATAATAGCAACATATGTATTAACAAAGCAGCACGGTCGCTTCAATGGAGATTTTTACTCATTCTTAAGTCCGAATGTGATAATAGCCTCAATCGGCGTATTCCTGTTTTTTAGCCATTCTAATTTTGAAAATAAATGGATCACAAACCCGATCAAATTTATTAGTAAGTACAGCTATGGCATATATTTAGCTCATGTATTTGTCTTAACCCGCTTATCGGAACTTGGAATTTCCTGGGCATTTGTAAATCCAGTTATAGGCATCCCGGTAACAACTATCTTGTGCTTAACTATTTCATCGTTTATAATATATCTTATAAACAGAAGCGCTTACGGATCTTACATTTCCGGATAAAATAACCTGCGTTTGGTCAGGAATAATAACATTCCGGCTTACAATTAATCCCAAATATTCAAGCTTAATAAATCTTCACCTAATTGGGGGGCATATCATATGTGATTAATTATCTGAATTTCAGTCGATTGTGGTTTCGTGGATTTGGGTCTATATAATATCCTACTAAATTTGTAGACTAAATAGATTTTTCTAAATTTGGCACTGAAAAATATCGTTTATCAGTAAATCAAAAAATTAAACTTTAACCATGAGTGCAGAAAATTTAGAACGCATTGGAGCAATAAAAGCTCAAGGAAAATTCACGCGGAATTTATGGTATACAGTCCCTGTACTATTGTTATTTATGTTATTGTTGATTTTATTGTATAATTATCACGACAACTTCTCCATCGAAAATATCAAAAGTGGCTTAACTTTCGACTTTCTCATATTCTTATTGATCGGGATATTTGCCCAACTAGTTGATAACACGCTCGGAATGGGGTATGGTGCCACATCTACAACCTTTTTACTGTCCTTTGGAGTACCTCCGGTTACAAGCAGTATGGCAGTACATGTTGCAGAAATGTTTACCACGGGTGCATCTGCTATTTCCCACTACCGCTTCAAAAATATAAACAAAAAACTTGTTTTAAATCTGGTTATTCCCGGGGTTGCGGGGGCTATTACAGGTGCTTATTTGCTGGCAGACGTGATAGACGGAGATCTGATAAAACCTTATATCGCTATTTATATGATAATTTTAGCGATCACAATTATCATCAAAGGTCTCAGGAAAACTATTCAAAAGAAAAAGACTAAGCGGCTTGGGGCTTTAGCTGTATTCGGTGGTTTTATGGATTCCATCGGAGGTGGAGGATGGGGCCCGATTGTAACCTCAACGCTTATGGGAAGAGGCCGGGATCCGCGTTATACAATTGGGTCGGTTAATACTGCAGAGTTTGCCATTTCTTTTGCCAGTGGAATTACTTTTATTGCTTTCGAAGGGATAAACGGCTGGCAGGTAATTGCTGGATTAATAATAGGAGGGGTAATTGCGGCTCCGATCGGAGCTTATTTAGTAAATAAGATACCAAGGAAGTCAATAACGATATTAATTGGGCTGTTACTAATAGTTCTGAGTTTGAGAACACTTTTTAAATTATTTTAAAATAATATTTTGGACCTTTTGTTACTTTTCAAGGTTTTTTCTCGTCATTTGGTATTAAACCTTATTTTTTAAATACAGATGAAGAAATCATTACTTATTACTTTAACTATTATTAGTATCGCATCATTTAAAAGCAGCGCACAAGAAGTTAAAAACACATTCAAAATTAATCCTTTAAGTGCGCTGTTCAGAACCGGTTCGGTATTTTATGAACATAAGCTTTCGAACAAATCCTCTTTCCAATTAGGAGCGGCTTATTTGGGTTTGAAAATAGAGGACGTGAAATTCTCCGGTTTTTCAGTTACACCAGAGTATCGCCGCTATCTTAAAGAGCATGCCTTGAGTGGCTTATATGTTGCACCATATTTAAGATATCAGAACCTGACTGTTAAAGACGAGACCAATGAAGGCACTTATTCATCAATAGGTGGCGGCTTAGTTTTTGGTCGGCAATGGACGTATAAAAGCGGCTTTGTTTTAGATCTTTTCTTTGGTCCTCGTTACAATTCTGGTAAAGTAAAAACGAACGATTCGAGTGAGGAGCCAGATGTAGACGTTGCTGCAATTGATGGTTTTGGAATTCGTACAGGGATATTGATCGGGTTTAGCCTTTAGAATTTCTTTTATTAAACAGAAAAGCTCCCTTGTGGAGCTTTTCTGTTTAAACCGATTTCATTTTCTTCAATAATTGTTCAATTATTTTCGGGTAATGGAGGTGTTCCAATTGCTGGCCCTTAAATTTTATCATTTCTATATCGTCTCCCTTCTCAATTTTAAATCGCGACTGATGAATAACTTCTCCTTCATCAAAGCATTCGTTCACAAAATGAATGGTTATACCCGATTCTTCTTCGGCATTCTCTAAAATGCTTTTATGAACGTGATCTCCATACATGCCTTTGCCGCCATATTTAGGTAAAAGGGCGGGATGTATATTTATAATCTTATTAGGAAAAGCTTTAAGCAAGTTTTCTGGAATTAGCCATAAAAATCCTGCTAATACGATCAGATCAATCTCTAAGCTTTTAAGCAGAGTAACCACTGCTTCGCTTTTATAAAATTCCTGTTTGTTGAAAATATGTGTTGGGATTTCAAAATTATCGGCCCGCTGAAGAACAAACGCATCGGGGTTATTTGTGAGCACAATGGCCACTTCAGCGTCATTATGCTTTTTAAAGTGCTCCATTATTTTTTGAGCGTTTGAACCTGAACCAGAAGCGAAAATTGCAATACGTTTTTTAAGATACATAGCTTAACCTGAAACCAAATATATCATTTACAATAACACAAATGACATTGTTGCAAAAGTATCTTAAAAAAAGAAATAGGTGGTATTATTCTTGCAGCCATTTCATTTTCCCGTCTAAATTAAATAGTTATGGCTAATTTGAATAATCGAAACATTGCTATTCTTACAGAGAATGGCTTTGAAGAAGTGGAACTTACCAGTCCGAAAGCAGCCTTAGAAGAAGCTGGAGCCAAAGTTTACATTATTTCTCCTCAAAGAGATAAAGTTAGGGCGATGAAAGATCATCAATGGTCTGTCGAACTACCGGTCGATCGACATATATCCGAAGCTAATGCCGACGATTACGATGCTTTGGTTTTACCGGGAGGGGTTTTTAATCCAGATCAGTTAAGGATGAATGAACAGGCGATCCATTTTATCAAATCTTTTTTCAACGATCGTAAACCTGTTGCAGCGATTTGTCACGGACCTCAATCATTAATTACCGCCGGGGTAGCCGAGGGGCGGACGCTTACTTCATATCCCTCGATCAAAATTGATTTAATTAATGCCGGTGCTAACTGGGTTGATCAGGAAGTGGTAGTCGACCATGGTTTGGTAACCAGTCGTAATCCGAAGGATTTACCTGCCTTTAATGCAAAGATGTGTGAAGAATTTGCTGAAGGAGTACATGCTTAAATAGAGGCCAAAAGTTCAAAACTCTTGGCCTCTATCAGCTAGAATGTTGCTTCGGGCACCTGTTTAGTTTCTATAAAGTGCTTGAAGTTTAAAATATCTTCTCTTATAATTTCTTCCAAAGCCGGACTGAACTGCCTGGCAATTCCTGTTCCCAATTCACCGATAGGAGACTGATAGCTGAAAACAACCTCAACTTCAGTTCCACCTCCGGGAGTATCATTAAACTCTACTTTTCCTCCATGGTCTATCGCCGACCCCTTCACTGAATGCCAGCCAATAAAATGATTTTCTATATCCTTAACTATTTCTGCATTCCAGCTTATAGGGGGAGTGTTTTTAGAATACTTTGCTTTCCAATGAGAGTGAATTGGATCTTTCTCTTTTACAGATTCAATATGCTTCATGAATAAAGGCAAATTCTCTAATTTTCTCCAAAACTGATAAACTTCTTCTTTTGGCCTGTTTACCGTAAATTGCTGTTTAATATTAATAACCTCCGGCTTGGTGCTGTCCAGACCCAGAGCCTGGTAAATGGGACAGTAGCCAATCGTTCCGCGCATAAACAAAGTTCCACCTGCAATTAGCTTTGTCAAACTGCTTGTAGGATGCTTCGATAATGATTTAAGCCCGGAATAGATAAGGAATGCGCCTCCGAGTACAGATACTAATCGCTCAGGAGTATTGATGTTGATATAATCATTCCGTAAGTTAAAATGATTATCGGTATTCCCGGTATTGTACTTTTCGGGACGGTTATACATGTCTGGATATATAATAGCCATGAATTTTAGGTTTATTATACAAACCCTAAACTAGCAGGAGTGTTTGCTCAATTGCAATTATTGCATTGATATATAAAGTGTATTTTTGAAACACTGCTGCTTGCCTGTTTGTTCGCAACCCGCATTAATCGTTATGAGATTTTCTTTAATTACGTTGTTCTTATGGTCCTTACACCTACTTGTAAACGCCCAAACAGTCACTGATACTTCTAAACTTGACGAAGTTGTCATAAGGTCTTATTTTTCAGAGCAAGCATTGTTAAGCATTCCAGCCTCAGTTAGTGCAATTGGCCCTGATGTTTTTCAAAACCAGCCCAGTTATTCATTATTGTCTGCTAGTAATACCGCTCCCGGGGTCCGAATGGAAGAACGATCGCCCGGAAGCTATCGCCTATCAATTCGCGGAAGCTTATTGCGGTCTCCTTTCGGGATAAGGAACGTTAAGATCTATCTGGATGATTTTTTGTTAAGCGATGCCGGAGGAAATACCTATCTGAATATTCTCGACGCCACAAACGTCGGGCGGATCGAAATTCTTAAAGGTCCGGAGGGAAGTATTTTTGGTGCCAATTCAGGCGGTGTGGTTTTAATAACATCCAAAACATCTGGCCGCGATAGCTCGCTATTTTCCGCAGAAATGTCTGCAGGTTCTTTTGGCCTGCTGCAGCAAAATGCTACAGTTCAAACTAAAGCACGTGATTTTGAAATGAGCATGGTCCAGGCTTTTCAACGGTCAGACGGCTATAGAAATAATAGTGCGATGAATAGAAAAAGCATTCAATTACTTCCTAAATGGAAGTATTCGCCATCGGCTGAGGTAAGTGCATTAATTCTGTATTCAGATCTAAAATACCAAACACCCGGAGGTTTAACTCTGGTGCAGGCCCAAGAGAATCCCCGATCTGCCAGACCGGGGACACAGGCAGTGCCCGGGGCAGAAGAGCAGCAGGCTTCCATTTTTAATAATACCTTTTTAGCCGGCATCAAACATTCTAAATCCTTTAATAACAGACTGCGGCATGTAATTTCGCTAACGGGATCATTTACCGACTTTGTAAATCCTTTTATAACTACCTATGAAACAAGAAAAGAGGAAAGCGCAGGATTAAGAACCTATATTGAATTAAGCAGTAAAGACAAAGATTCGGGAGCATGGAGTTGGCAAACCGGGGTCGAAGGGCAACAAACAAGTTCTAAAAAGAGAAATTATACAAACGTACAAGGTGAGATTGGAGAAAGGCAGGATTTTGTAAACTTCAACGCAAAACAAGGCTTTGTTTTTTCGCATTTCTCTTATAAACCCACTGTCCGTTTAACTACGGAGGCTGCCTTAAGTCTCAACTTTTATAACTACAGCTTTAAGAGCATATTTCCGCTTGTGTCTGAACAACAGAAGCGAGAGTTTGAGCCTCAGCTAATGCCCAGACTCGCTTTGTCTTATTTTCTGACAGATTTTTTAGTGATCAGAGCATCAGCCAGCAAAGGATATTCTGCACCTACCATTGAAGAGCTGAGGCCCTCGAGTCGCGAGATTAACACCGCTCTGGAGCCCGAAATTGGCTGGAATTATGAAACTGGCTTAAGGTTATCACTGCTCAGCAACAGGATTTACTTTGATGCAGTCGTTTTTCATTATAATCTTAAGGATGCCATTGTGAGACGGGTGAACAACGCTGATACCGAATATTTTGTAAACGCTGGGGGAACCAAACAAAAAGGCTTGGAAACTCAGCTGAATGCATGGTTAATTCCTCTCCGATACAACGGTTTTATTCGAGGACTCAAAATTAGCGAAAGCTATTCTTTAAGCCGGTTCAAGTTTGATTCATATATTATCAATTCGGCAGATTTTTCGGGAAACAAACTAACAGGTGTGCCTAAACATAACTTGGTTAGTTCTTTTAATCTTCATTTTCCATTCCATTTGAGTCTTTATCTTCAACACACTTATGTTTCTTCTATTCCTTTAAACGATGCGAATACGGTTTTTGCAGATAAATATCATTTGCTGCAAGCGAAATTAAATTTTCGGAAACAGCTAAATAAAGCAACTATTAAGCTGTTTGCCGGAGCTGATAACTTGTTAAATTCTGATTACAGTTTAGGCAACGATTTAAATGCTTTCGGATCACGATATTTTAATCCAGCCGCATCCCGGAACTTTTACGGAGGCTTGGCTGCTGAATTCTAAGGATTTAATTAGGGCAGCGAACGCTATAAACCAACCGATTACATCTGTTTTTTTTGAAAATTACCATATATTTATCCTCAATTGAATAATTCTGGCATGCAGCATAGTACTTTACCTACATCCCTTTCTCAAAATCTCATAAAGAACTTGCCAGGAATGCTCTATCATGCCCAATTTAATCCGAAATGGAGCATGACCTTTGTAAGCAATGGCTGCTATGACTTAACCGATTATTATCCTGAGGAAATTTCAAATAATTCGTCGATAAGCTATGCCGACCTTATACATCCGGAGGATAGATCCTGGGTATTGGAATACTTTTCAGAGAATCTCGACAATAAAAAAGAATGTAATTGCGAATACCGGATTATAAGTAAAGGAGGAAAAGTTAAATGGCTGCGCGAAATTGCGAATGGGGTATATGACGATTCTGGACAATTACTTTATATTGAAGGATATATAACTGATATTTCCGAGAAAAAAGAATACCGACAAATAATCGCGAAACTTGAAGCACATGTAAATGAACGAGTTTTAAATGAGCAGGGCCTTAAATCACTCATAGATGGTATTCCGGATGTTTTATTAAGGATTGATAGGAATGGAGATTGTCTATCGTATAAAAACGAAAATGAACAATTAGTAATCGAAACGGATGCTGTAAGAAAATCAAATCTAACGGACCTTTTTCCCCCTGCCATAGCAGAGAGTTTTCTTACCTACACTAAAAGAGCACTAAAAAATAACAGGAACTTATCTTATAAGTATCATTTAATGGATGCCAATAATACAGAGTTGTATTATGAAGCCCGCTTTGTAAAAAGTAATGATAGTGAAATCGTGTGCATTATCAGGAATATCACCGACACTATAAAAGCCGAAGAGGAAATAAAAATAGCCAAAGAATTTTACGAAAATATCATCAACAATGTGAATATTGATATTGCTGTTATCGATGATCAAAACAAGTATTTGTTAATTAGTAAATCTGCCGTTAAAGACGATAAGACACGGGAATGGCTGATTGGGAAAAATGATTTTGAGTATTGCGCATTTCGTGATAAAAGCATAACAATTGCAGAATCCAGAACCGAAATGTACAATTTGGTGGATGAGCTCAGAAAACCTATCGAGTGGATCGAAGAGCTAACAGACAGCTCGGGTAAAAAGAGATACTTTGTTCGAACCCTGAAGCCACTTAAAGGCCCCAACCACGAGAATTATAAAGTGGGATATGGGGTTGATATTACAGCCTTAAAGGTGATACAAAATGAATTATTGCGCCGCGAGCACCTGTTATCGTTCAGTCATAAATTAGCCAAGGTAGGTTACTGGGTATGGTACGGCAGTAACCGGAAGCATGAGTGGAGCGATGGAATTTTTGATATACTCGAGGAGGATAAAAAACATGTAACTCCTTCAACATCATCTTATTTAAATTATATTCATCCGGAGGACAGAGAGCACTTCAAGAAAATTATCGATGAAGCAAAGCAGCGAAATTCTTCCTATTCATTACAATACCGCATTGTTACAAAAAAGGGGAATATTAAATACATAAAAGAAGAGTCTTCAAGTCGCCGATCCGACTCCAACTCAAATTCATACCTTTTTGGTATGGTGCAGGACATCACGGAGATGAAGATTTCTCAAGACGCTCTAACACATAGTGAAGAACACTTCCGGGCAATTGCTGAAAGCTCACCTATCTTGATATTCGAAATTTGCTCAAATTACACAATTACTTACGTAAACAATTTAGGCCATAAGAAAAGGGAAAATGTGATCGGCACTTCCGTTTTTGAGGATATATTGCCCGAATATCACGAAACACTAAAACAAAGTATAGATAGAGTATCGGCAGGCGGAATGGTTGAAAATCTCAACTTGCAGGCAACTGGTCCGGACAATGCTGTCGATTGGTTTGATGTAAGTATTGGTCCGGTTAAGAATGATGCCGGCAAGGTGCTGTCTGTTATTCTTCTTGCCCAGAATATTACAGATAAAAAGCAAAACGAACAAGAGCGTGAGCGCCTGATAAAGGAGATTAATAACCGCTATAATGAGCTGATGCAGTTTAATTATATCGTATCGCATAACCTTCGATCTCCGATAGCGAATATTTTAGGAATGTCGTACATTCTCAATCCAAGCACCCCGCCTGATGATGTGAAGAAAATCTTTGATTATATCATGCAATCGGCCGAATCGATCGATACGCTCATAAAAGATTTAAACGATGTATTAACCGCCCGGTCTCCATTGAATGAGAAGAGAGAGGATTTTAGATTAACTGAACTGATAAAAGGAGTATGTGACAATCTTGAAAAGCAAATTTCTTGTTCAAAAGCCAGTATTAGTATAGATATAAGCGACGAAGCAGACCAGTTAATCAGCATTAAAAGTTATGTCCAGAGTATCTTGTATAATCTGATCTCTAATGCAATTAAGTATAAGGCACCGGACAGAAACCCCGAGATTTCTATAAAATCCTGGAAAGATGCGGAAAATACGCACATCGAAATCACCGACAATGGAATCGGGATTGATCTGGATCAATATGGGCAACAGATTTTTGGCTTATATAAGCGGTTTACTTCTCAAAATGAAGGTAAAGGATTGGGCTTACATATGACAAAGGCTCAGGTCGAATCTTTAGGAGGTTCTATAAATGTTGAAAGCGAATTAGGTAAAGGCTGTACCTTTAAAATAGTTTTTTAAGATTTAAAGACTTAAAAATAATCGTTTTATATCTTTGCTACAAGATGCAGAAGATAGAGCGCCTTATCTCAAAGTTCCCCGGCAAAGCGTTTGCCGTTCTGCTTCTTTTAGCCGTCCCGGCCTTCTTTTTTAATCTTGGATTACTTCCCCTTTTTGCCGACGAACCCACACGCGCAAACGTAGCTTTAGAAATGATCCTTACGGGAAATTATTCTGTGCCCACCATCGGCGGAGAATATTATTTCAATAAGCCACCTCTGTATAATTGGGTTCTGGTGCTCTTTTATTTGTTAACTGACAGTTTTTCTGAGTTTGTAACCAGGTTGCCAGCGTTGATTCCCCTGTTTCTATTCGCTATTACCATTTATTATTCCGTCGTATATTTCTTAAAAAACAAGCAGGTTGCCTTACTTAGTGCTATGCTTTCTATGGTCAACGGTAGAATGCTGATATACGACTCAATGTTGGGCCATATTGATATTTTCTATTCCTGGCTCACGTTCATTTCCTTTATGTGTATCTTTTACTTTTATCAAAGGAAGCAATGGTTTCTGCTGTTTTTTTCGTCGTATGTGCTAACAGCCCTGGGTTTTCTTTGTAAGGGAATGCCCTCGATTGTTTTTCAGGGATTAACAATCATCACTTTATTGATTTATACCCGAAACTTCAAACGTTTTGGTAGCTGGCAGCATATTCTCAGTGGCTTGTTTTGTATTTTAATAATTTCTGCATATTTCTATAACTATTCATTACATAATCCAAACCTTCAAGGGTATTTTTCTACCATCTGGGATCAAAGTACCCAGCGTACAGCAGTAAATGTCGGACTATGGAAAAGTATAAAATACATACTCTTATTTCCTCTAGAATATCTAGGGCACTTATTCCCGGCTAGTCTATTGTTGTTATTTTGCTTTCATAAAAGATTTATCAGGGAAATTTTCCAAAATGCTTTTCTTAAATTTTGCAGCCTGGTTTTTCTCGTCAATATTCTGGTGTATTGGCTTTCGCCTGAAACCCGACCAAGATATTTGCTGATGTTATTTCCATTACTATTTATTATCTGGAGCCATGCGTATTATTCCTATCGGGATAGCTTACCAAAAATAAACAAGCTGTTCGAAGTAATTTTAATTGGCTTAAGTTTTTTAGTAAGCCTGGCAATACCAGTGGCTTTTTGGGTTGATCTTCCTATTCACGTAAACTTTTTGGTGGCTAAAGTTGTCTTTCTCTTTTTGATAGCCAGTCTTTTCGCCATGTTAACTCTTAAGTTTAAAATACATAAAATAATACCTTTTTTAGGTATTTTGTTAGTTGCAAGGCTTGGCTTCAGTTGGTTCGTATTGCCTCACCGGTTAGAGAAAGCCAATGGCCGATATTACAAAAATGCATCGCTTGAGATGGCAAAAATCAGTAAAAATGATCCGTTTTACCTTTATCAATATCATCCGCAGGTTGCAAGTAATCCATTTCATCATAGATTGATATTTTATATTCAGCGTTCGCGGATGAAGCAGGTAAAATTTACCGAAACCGATACGGTAAAAGGTTATTATCTTACCTTTGATCGCGATTTGCCTAATGCCAGAGCGGTATTGCTGAAAACTTATGATAGCAACCTAAAATTATATCACTTAAAATGAGAGGGCTCTCCGTTGTTGTAACAGTTCTTAACGAAAGAGAAAATATTGCGCCTCTAATTGAAGCCATCACTCGTGCTTTGTCCGGGATTGATTATGAAGTGATTTTTGTAGACGACGGCTCTAACGATGGCACCCAACGAGAAATTCGTAAGCATGCGAACAAGGATATAATTCTGGTCGAACTTCGTAAAAACTACGGACAAAGTACCGCAATGACTGCCGGGATTGACCATGCAAGTGGCATGTATGTAGCCTTACTGGATGGCGATTTGCAAAACGACCCCTCGGATATTCCATTTATGCTGCAAAAGCTCAAGGATGAAGACTGGGACGTGGTCGTGGGAAATCGAAAGAACAGGCAGGATAGAGTGTTCATTCGTAAAATTCCTTCAAAAATAGCAAATGCCTTAATTCGCAGCATGACGGGTGTTTATATTAAAGATTATGGTTGTACCCTGAAAGTTTTTAAGCGGGAGATTGCTGAGGACTTAGGGATATATGGAGAATTGCACCGTTTTATCCCCGTGCTGGCGAAGTTGCAAGGCGCAAATATAACGCAGGTAGATGTGAAGCATCATGCCCGCAAATTTGGCTCATCTAAATATGGACTCGGTCGTACCTTTAAAGTGATGTCCGATCTTATAACAATGGTATTTTTTCAAAAATACCTGCAAAAACCCATGCATTTATTTGGTCCTCTTGGATTTATTTCATTCGGACTGGGGGTATTAATCAACTTATATTTACTTGCTTTAAAAATTTCAGGCGAAGATATAGGAGGGAAGCCGCTGCTAATTCTCGGACTTATTTTACTTTTGGGAGGAATACAGCTCATTACGATAGGGATTTTAGCGGAACTTAGTATGCGCACCTATTTTGAAGGAACAAACAGAAAAACATACCAGGTAAGAAGAATTTTTAATGGAGATAAAGAGAGTCTGGAAGGTAATTAAAACGCCTCTTAAGATTGTAGTAACGGCGACTTTGATTTATGTCGTATTTCAAAAGATTGATTTTAGAGATATAAAGAAGTTATATCTGACAAGTAATCTGTTTTTTATATTTCTTGCCTTGTTAGCGTACTTTTTCTCCCAGGTAATATCATCGTGGAGATTACTAAGCTTTTTGAAATCCATCGGAATCAACGTATCCTTATTGTTTAATTTCAAGCTGTATCTACTAGGTCTTTTTTATAATATCTATGGCGGTATCGGTGGCGATGGATATAAGATTTACCTGCTGAGAAGGCATTTTCAAAAACGTACCAGGAAAATCATATTCGCTATTCTGTTAGACAGGGTGAGTGGTTTGTGGGCTATTGGTTTTCTTTTCGCAACCCTGATACTTTTCATCCCACGAATTGAAATTCCCTGGTATTTCATCATGCCTGTTGTGATGCTTGGTACCTTGGTTTATTACGCCATCTT
>CBFGOI010000110.1:0-16034 GCA_965650335.1 uncultured Pedobacter sp.
ACCGTTTATCTGAAGCTTTAATGGCAACTTATAAACTAGTTTGGGATGATTTCTGTGCGTGGTATCTTGAAATGGTAAAACCGGCTTATCAACAACCTATTGATAAAAAAACATTTGAAGCGTCAATTAATTTCTTTGAAAAAATACTTGCTCTACTGCATCCATTTATGCCATTCATTACCGAGGAGCTTTGGCACGATGAATTGTTTGGAGAACGAAGCGAACTTGATTGTTGTGTTGTTGCAAATTATCCGCGTTCTGCGAAAGTCGACGAGCAATTGCTAAAAGATGTTGAGGCAATAAAACAAACGGTCTCAGAAGTTAGAAATATTCGGAATAGCAAGCAAATTTCCCCTAAAGAAGCTTTACCGCTTGCTGTTAAAATAAACTCGGATATAGTATACGCCGACTATTTTGGTATCATTAATAAACTGGCGAATATCGCCGAAGTAACTATTGTAAACGATAAACTGGAAGGAGCTACCAATTTCATTATTGGCAGAGATGAGTTTTTTGTCACTCTTGCCGGCAATATCGACGTAGAGGCCGAAAGAGAAAGAATTACAAAAGAGTTAGTTTATTTAAACGGTTTTCTAAAATCAGTTAATGCTAAATTATCCAACGAGCGGTTTGTACAGAATGCTAAGGCAGAAGTAATTGCAAACGAGAAAAACAAAAAAGCAGATGCGGAAGCCAAGATTGAAATTTTGGAAAATAATCTTAAGTCGCTTTAATATTTGTAACAAGATGTTGATCTCCCGAAAATTTCCATAAACCTTTATACTTTTAGTGCATGAAACATTCTTATCTATTACTATTATTTATTGCCCTATTTGGTTGCAATGCAAAAACTGAGAAAAAAGTGGAGACCATTGACCCAAAGATTTTAATTAGTTGCGAAGGTGTGGGGGATGTAAAACTAAAGGATACGTACGCCGACTTACTGAAAAAGTTAGGCGATTCTGTGCTTTCTGACCACGAAAATAATGTTGCTGGAAAATTTACCTCTGTATGGGAGAACGATCCGCGACACATTAATATTTATTGGAATGAAAGTGAAGCTCCTTTAAAAACAATAAAATATATTGATATCGTAGATGCGATGTCTCCTTACATGACAAAAGATAGCATTGGCGTAGGTATGTCGATGAAAGATTTGGTTCGAAAAAATGGAGGAATGGCTCTCACATTTAAAAACTTCAGTGCAATGAGCGAACCGGGCGTAATAAAAGGTTTTAATAATGGTGAGATACCAACATCTAATCCTTGTTTCGGGGGAATTTTAGAATGGACGGATCAGAAACCAATTGACGTAAATGAAATGAGAGAATTTCAGGCTCAACAGGAAGTGAAATCTTTCGACCGAATTCTTCAGAGATATGATGTTGTTTTAAGCACCATTCGAATCAGTTCGAAATAATTGTTTGTCAACGATGTGCCTTATGTTTAGGCAACGAGTGTTAAATTTTAAAAATTCGAAAGCCGATAGAAATCGGCTTTTTCACGTTAACGGATACCTTCTACCAACCTTTTTACATGTTCTTTCACTTCCCAGCGGTTTTGCTCGCTTCCGGAATTCAGTAAATTCACATTGTGAACGTTTTCGTCTTTGGTATAAATCAGGAGCTTACAAAATTTATTGTGAATGCTTACGATGTCTTCAGAATTTATTGTGATAAGCTCGTTTTTTTCTTCAGACAAATAGATGATTTTATTGTCCGAGATCTCTAATAACAGTGGCTTTCTGTTAGTTTCCCGAACTAAATAGCGTATCGTGCCGATAATCAGTAAGGCCCCGGTTAAATAGGTGAAATATCCCGGAATTAATACAATCGCGGTTGATGTTGCAGTGATAACGGATATCCCGATAAAAATACTAACAGCCGAGAGATTCCGCTTTTGAGAGTGCGTCGATATAGAATTCTGCTTGAATAGATGGATTTGCATAGCTCTTTATTTTACAGACTGTTACGAATGTATAAATGAAGAGGTTACAATTATTTTTCAAAATGGGGTAAATTTTCTACAAATTGGTAATCGCGCCCCAATATGTTGATTTTACAGACATAATGCTGCAATCCATTACTGACAAATAGAAGGGGAACTTGATGAATAATATTGTATCTGGCAATCTGGTCAAATGTATTTTGGGTGATCTTAACCGATGGGGCTTTGCATTCTACAAGAAGGATTTTTTTGCCGTCTGTATTGAAAACCACGATATCTGTTCGTTTTTGAAGTGAGTTAAGTTTTAAGCCACCCTCAAGTTTTATTAAAGTTTTCGGGTAGCCTTTTTCCCTGATAATATATTGCACCACATGTTGCCGAACCCACTCCTCCGGCGTCAGTACCAAATATTTTCTTCTTATTTCATCGAAGATATAGTTGACGGATGCTTCCTGTTTTATTTTAAACGGATAAGAAGGAAAATTTAACGGAACCGGCTCAAAAATCACAAAGCTAATTTCAGCAAAATCTTTCAAAGGTTTATCTTTCTTAACCTTTTACTTTGGGCTTTTTCTTAATTTGGCAACCTGATATGACAGCTGCTGCATTACAAAACGATTTAAAAAGCCGGAAATTTAAACCCGTGTACCTTTTCCACGGTGAAGAATCTTATTACATAGATCTTTTTAGTGATTACATTGAGAATAACTTACTCACTGACGCTGAAAAAGGCTTCAATCAAACAGTGCTGTATGGTAGAGATACCGATGTGATGGGATTGTTAAACTCGGCAAAACGATTCCCGATGATGAGTGAATATCAGCTGGTGCTTATCAAAGAAGCGCAGGAAATGAAATGGGGAAAGGAGGGGGACGATAAAAAAGCAGTTGATCCTTTATTAAATTATCTTGAGAACCCCGTTCCAAGCACAATTCTGGTTTTTTGTTTTAAGCATGCGAAGTTCGACAAGAGAAAAAAAACATATAAAGCGATCGAGAAATCAGGAGTGGTGTTTGAATCGGCAACCATTTACGAAAATAAAGTGCCCGCTTGGGTCGAAGACTTTGTTAAAGAAAAATCTTATCGTATACACGTCAGGGCGGCCGCTATGATTGCCGAGTATCTTGGAAATGATTTGTCGAAAATTTCCAATGAACTTGAAAAGTTAATGTTGAATGTTCCGAAAGGGCAGGAAATAACGGTTGATGATGTGCAAAATAATATAGGAATCAGTAAGGAGTACAACGTTTTCGAACTTCAGGATGCGCTTGCCAGGCGAGATCCTTTTAAAGCAAACCAGATAATTGATTACTTCGCCGCAAATCCTAAAGCAAACCCTATTCAACTAGTTTTTGGCGCTTTAAATACCTGGTTTACAAAAATTTTAAAATATCATTACGTGGCAGATAAATCTCCGCAGAATCTTGCAAGGGAGCTCGGCGTGAATCCATATTTCTTAAAAGATTATGAACTGGCAGCCAAAAATTACGATGCGTTTAAAGTTTTCAATGTTTTTAGCTACTTGCGCGAATACGATTTAAAATCTAAAGGCGTCGATTCTTCAGGAAATACCACAGATGGAGAATTATTGAAAGAGTTGGTTTTCAAAATCATTCATTAAAACAAATTAATCCCTATAAATAGAAATACACCATCACTTCAGGACGAGACGTGTTTGGAGGGGTCGGGAATTTGTCAATGAGTAAAAGAGAAATTAAAGTATCTCTACGTGAATTGAAGTCTCCGGCCAGTTCCTGATTCAATCAATTTTCCATTTTCATAAACCACATTGCCAGAGACGATCGTGTGGCTAATAGCAGATTTAAACTCATAACCTTCAAAAGGACTCCATCCACATTTGGATATGATATTATCCCGCGAAACAAATGAATGCGCTTTCAAGTCCACTAAAACCAGGTCTGCCCAATATCCTTCCCGGATAAATCCGCGTTTTTCAACCTTAAAACAAATGGCTGGGTTATGGGCCATCTTTTCGGCAATCTTTTCGATTGATATTTCGCCTTTATGATAAAATTCCAGCATCGCCAACAGGGAATGTTGTAACAAGGGGCCTCCGGATGGAGCCTGCAAATAAGGCATCGACTTTTCTTCGATTGTATGCGGTGCGTGATCAGTAGCAATAACATCAATTCTACCGTCTAACACTGCGTCAAAAATGGCTTTCCTGTCCACTTCGGTTTTGATTGCCGGATTCCATTTTATCCAGTTTCCTTTTTTAGCATAATCTTTGTCAGAAAACCAAAGATGATGAACACAAGCCTCAGCTGTAATCCTTTTATCCTTTAATTGTATAGTATTATCAAACAAGTCTGTTTCTTTTGCAGAAGAAATGTGAAGTATATGCAAGCGTGAATTGTGTTTCTTCGCAAGCTCCACAGCAAACGAAGAAGATTTATAACAAGCCTCTGCATTCCTGATAAGCGGGTGCATTTCAGGTGTGATATTGTCTCCGTATTTTTCTTTGAATACCTCCATATTGCGTTTAATCGTTTCCTCATCTTCACAATGGGTTGCGATAAGCATAGGAGTGGAGCTAAAGATTGATTCAAGAGTTCTTTCGTTATCAACCAGCATATTGCCCGTTGAAGATCCCATGAAAATTTTTATTCCGCACACATTTTTAGGATCCGTTTTAAGCACTTCTTCCAGATTGTTATTCGTGGCTCCCATAAAAAAGGAATAATTAGCCAATGACCTTTCGGAAGCGATGTTGTATTTCTCTTCCAATAATTCCTGGGTAACAGTATTTGGAACAGTATTGGGCATCTCCATGAACGATGTAACTCCGCCAGCTACTGCAGCTCTGCTTTCTGTAAATATTTCAGCCTTGTGCGTTAATCCCGGCTCACGGAAATGTACCTGATCGTCAATACATCCCGGGAGGAGATATTTTCCTTCGGCATTAATTTCCTTATCGGCCGGTATGTTTAATGAGGAACCGATTTGTTCGATAAATCCATTTTTAATAAATACATCGCCAACAACTTGCTGACCTTCATTAATTATTATTGCAGATTTTATAAGAAGAGAGGACATTGGATTTACGATTTAATAATTTTTGAATTACAACTATATGGGCGCAAAGATAATACATGAGATTTACGATTTGTGGTTGCTTCAAGAAAAGACTTTTAGGATAATTCATCCATCGTAAATTAAAAATCCCAAATCCGATGTATCTTTGCGGCATGGCGCAATCTTTTGAAGATTTTAAACTGAACCCCCAAATTTTGAATGCGATCGCAGATGCGGGCTTCACAATTCCAACCCCAATTCAGCAAAAGGCAATTGCACCTGCTTTATCAGGTCAGGATTTAATGGGCATCGCGCAAACCGGCACGGGCAAAACTGCGGCTTTCGTTTTGCCCATACTCATGAAGCTTAAATATGCACAGGGCAATGATGCGAGGGCTCTTATTTTAGCTCCGACGCGTGAACTAGCCATGCAGATTGAAGAAAATATCAAGCTTTTTGCCAAATATACCGACTTAAGAACCGTCGTAATTTATGGAGGTTTAGGTCCGAAAGGACAGAAAGAGAAGCTTGCTAAAGGCCTGGATATTTTGGTTGCTACCCCAGGTCGTTTTCTTGATTTATACCTTTCGGGAGATATAAATACCAGATCCATTCAGTTTATGGTTATGGATGAGGCTGATAAAATGGTTGATATGGGCTTTATCGGCTCAATCCATCGCATCCTGGAAGTTGTTCCGCGTAAGCGACAAAACCTGCTTTTTTCGGCAACGATGAGCGACCTGGTACATAAAATTGCTGGTGATTTTCTGAAGTTTCCAACTATCATCGAAGCGTCCGCACCTGCCACACCTGCACAATCGGTAAACCAGGTTTTGTACTACGTACCAAACACTAAAACTAAAATAAACCTGCTTCAATATTTGCTAAAGGGGGAGGAGTTTAACAGGCTGATAATCTTTTGTAAAACAAAAACTACCGCCGATAACATATTTAAATTTTTAGAGCGCAGATTTGCCTTGGATGAAATCCGGGTGATCCACGCCAATAAGGGTCAAAATACCAGAATCAATTCAATCAATGCATTCAAAGAAGGCGGTGTCAGAGTTTTGGTTGCCACTGATGTAGCTTCCCGCGGAATCGATGTAAGTGAAGTAAGTCACGTAATAAATTTTGACGTGCCGATCATCATTGAAGATTATGTGCATAGAATTGGAAGAACCGGTCGGGCTAATAATATCGGAGACGCTATAACCTTCTGTAATGAAGCTGAAAAGTATTACGTTGAAAAGATCGAGAAACTAATAAAGCAGCAAATTCCTGTTCAGGAGATTCCTGCGGAGGTTTTTATCGAAGAAACACCGTATCAGGAACGCCAGGATATTGCAAAGGAAATTGACAATCAAAAGCGAAAAGAAGATCCGGATTTTAAGGGCGCTTTTCACGAGAAGAAAAATGCAAAAGTGATTGCACAAAAGATAGCCAAGTCAAAGCTCGAAGCAAGTAATAAAGCCGGAACCGGAAAGGCGAAGAAATCAGCGAAAGTATCGAGCAGTGTAAAAGGCGGCTATAAAGGAAATAGCAGGAGGAAGTATTGAAGCTGCGGTTGACTCCTTTAAATATACTTACATCAGTAATAGTAGTGAGTATAATTTACTTACTCATATATAGAGATACAGAAGGCTGGAGAGTTTTGGGCACTATTCCCTTAATACTTTTGGCAGTTTTAAGTTTTATCACGGACCTTCTCTTCCGAAGATTTATAAAGGATATAAAACGCATTTGGATTATAGAGCTAGTATTTATCATCTTTGCGGCAATATTGATGCTTCTGATTCAAGGTTTGAAGTAAAAAATGAAAAATAGAAAATCAGTGCAATCACCCAAGTCAGTGTAATTATAGTACAATAATAATGAAGAAAGCAGAGATCAAACTCACAATAGAATTAGACGATAATAATGTTCCGGAGAATATAACATGGGAATCTACAGATTCTGAAAATAAAGAAAAGTTGCCGGTAAAATCCATGATGCTGGCTTTATGGGATCATAATTACAAAAATGCATTACGCATTGATCTTTGGACAAAAGACATGCCGGTTGACGAAATGAAGCGCTTTTTTTATGAAACCCTGCAAACTATGGGCGACAGCTTTTTAAGAGCTACAGGAGAGAAGAACATTGTAGAGGATCTTCGTGATTATTGCGCGCATTTTGCCGACAAAATGGAAATCACTGAAAATAAGTAATTCAAATAATCACTAGTATCAATCTATTGTCTCACATCTCACATTCGTTAAAATGAAATCTGTTAATTACCTTGGTTTACTCGGATCGATACTTATCATTGCGGGAGCAGTAAGTCCGATGCTTCACATTCCAATTATTGGAAACTGGAACTATTATGATATAGATGTAGCATTGGCATCTATAGTAATGACCTTAGCTGCCTTAGGTTTAATCGCATCACTTGTCAATAAACCTGGTTTGTTGCGTTTTTCGGGCTGGGCGTCCCTGATTGTAATCCTGTTCACTCTTGCAGCCGTTTATTTCAAAGTAAACGATTACTTTAGTTTCATCCCTTTCAAAAAGCTGGCAAATCTTGCCTCAAGAATTGTACACTACCGCTGGACTGGTTGGATCTTATTGATTTTAGGTGCAGTTGTGTCAATTATTGGTTCAAGAAGGAAGAAAGTTATCGGTTAAAATAGTAATGAGGCTTGGCCGATATTCATCATCCGGGCCTCATGCTCTAAAAGCCATTTCTTTCTCCACAAGCCTCCTGCGTACCCAACTAAATCGCCGCTACTGCCGATAACCCTGTGGCAGGGAATTACAATCATCAGTTTGTTTTTCCCATTTGCAGACGCAATTGCCCTTATAGCCAGCGGCGAATTCATTCTTTTTGAAAGTGCTGCATAACTAATTGGTTTGCCCGGCTCAATCTTAACAAGCTCATTCCAAACTCTCCTTTGAAAATCTGTCCCTGTTTGTTCTACCAGGAAATCAAAAGAAATTCGTTTCCCATTAAAATATTCTTGTAGCTGAACCTTCGCGTATTCTGTTATTTCCCCTGGATTTTCATCCACCTCGTCTCCATCAAACCCAATAAAACTTAATGACTCTTGAGATGATTTTATTAAAAGCATACCGATCGGCGTATCCAGTTTAGAACAAAACATAGCTTAAATTAAATTTCATTTTAGAATAAAACAAACTTCGAAACCAATTCAACCAATAACAAATCTTTATCTTTGAACCGATGAATTTATTTGGTCAGGTAAAGTTTTTAATCCAGAAAGAGATAATCCTTGAATGGCGGTCAAAATACGCTTTAAATGGGATTTTACTGTACGTGGTTTCAACTATTTTTGTGTGTTTTTTATCGTTTAAGCAAATAAATCCAATAACATGGAATGCACTATTTTGGATAATCATGTTATTTGCGTCTGTAAATGCAATCGCGAAAAGCTTCATACAGGAAAATAAGGGCCGGCAACTTTATTACTACAGTATAGCCAGTGCGAAAGCTGTAATTCTATCAAAAATAATATATAATATTTTCCTCATGTTGTTGCTATCAACGATTGCAATCGTGTTTTATATGCTGGTTTTTCACAATCCAATAGGTGATCCGGTATTCTACTTATTGGCTGTGTTAATAGGTAGCATAAGTTTTGCCACAGTATTTACGATGATTTCGGGAATCGCATCAAAAGCAAGCAACAGTGGTGCTTTAATGGCGATATTAAGTTTTCCTGTGATTATTCCATTGCTTATGGTGCTGATAAAATTTTCAAAAAATGCAATGGACGGCTTGGACCGAAGCGTGAGCTTAAATGAAATTGGCGTACTGGCTGCCATTAACTTAATCGTTGTAACGGTATCTCTGCTTCTTTTTCCTTTTTTATGGAAGGAATGATAGTCTCGCAAACTTATATGTTGTAAAAAGCATATATAGACGCTAGACTCGCGCCTGCGGCAAGTAGAACTATAATTGAATCTCTAAAACCCCGGACAATAAATTTAGCTTCATTAGCTATAGATGTTTTTTTCATCATTCTGCGTTTTATTAAATAACCAAAAAATGGCCTTCAAGTTTCAGAATAATGGAAATCTAATAATCAGACTGGTGAGCGTTTTATTTTTCTACAATGCCAACCCTGGCGAAAACCCTGAATCGAATTTTCTTATTTTCATTCCCGGCCCAAAATGGACTTAATTGAATTCTAAATTCATCTATTGGATTTACACCATTTGCTTCAATGAAATTTTGAACGGAGGACCATGAGTTTAAGTATCCAAGTAATTGTTCAAAATCCCAGTTCACAACAATCTCGAACTTTGGCACTTCAAACTCCTTAAATGGGAACGCGATAGACTCATATTCATCCTCAATAAGTTTACGCTCCACATCCCAGTATGTATTTAATGTTTCGCTGTACAGTTTGTCGATGATCCGGTCAATTTCTGACGAAATCCTTAAAAGATTATATCCCCAGATCGCTACAACCGCATTCGGCTTAGCCACTCTTTGAGCTTCTTTAAAAAAGCTATCCATATCAAACCAATGAACAGCCTGTGCCGCGGTAATCAAATCAATGCTGTTATCGGCAAAATCAGTTTCTTCGGCTCGGCTTAAAGAATAGATTATATTATCTCTGATACTTGCTTCCTTTAACTGATTTCCACTGATATCCGTGGCATAAACCTTTTTGAATTTTTCAGAAAGTTCAACGGCAACTTGTCCATTTCCCGTACCGCAATCCCAGGCGGCATCGAAATTCTGAACTTTGCTATATAAAAAGCCATATAATAATGCGGGATAATGAGGTCTGAATTTTTGATACTGTTTAGCTTGAGCGGAAAATTTATCCTTGCTTTTTTTCACGATGTATGTCAGTTTGATCACACCAAAGTTAATATATATTAAGGTCGGATTAAATGATATGATATTTCATTTTGATGCACGGTCGCTGTTTTTTACATTTGGGCATTAATTAAAGAAATATGAAAGAAAACTGGTGGAAATTACTTGCCTCAGTTTTAGTGCTCTACTCTTTGGTAGCGGGGTTGCTGATAGACGTTCCTGCATTACCAATTTTACACGAAACTATTCGAAATCTGTTTTATCACGTTCCGATGTGGTTCTCAATGATTTTGCTGTACCTTATCTCGGTAATTTATAGCATTAAATATTTAGGATCTGGCAAAACCAATCACGATTTAATAGCGGTAGAGAGTGTAAATACTGGTGTGCTGTTTTGCATTTTAGGCTTAGGCTCCGGAATGCTTTGGGCTAATATTACCTGGGGAGAGCCATGGCCTAACGATCCAAAATTAAACGGCGCCGCTATATCGACTTTAATGTATATGGCTTACCTGGTGCTTAGAAATTCGATTGATGAAGAACAAAAACGGGCCAAAATATCCGCGGTTTATAACATATTCGCATTCCCTGTAATGATTGTACTGTTATTCATTTTACCACGTATGACAGACTCTCTGCATCCCGGGAACGGAGGAAACCCCGGCTTTTCGGGCTATGATCTGGATGATAAAATGAAACTTGTATTTCGTCCGGCAGTATTAGGCTGGATGCTTGTTGGCACCTGGATTATGACAATACGATATCGTATTCGCAAATTAGAAAACACACAAAACTCGAATTGATGAAAACATTACTTAGCATTTTTGCACTTCTATTATTATTTATCCAAACCCAGGCACAAGAGGTAGAAATGGCTACCGGCTTAAGAGGTTCTGGTAAGATATATGTAGTAGTAATTGTAATCAGCATTATCTTCCTTGGTCTTTTTGTTTATCTATTTTCTATTGACAGGCGTTTAAAAAAACTCGAGAAGAAAGATTAAAGCTTCTTAACCCCATCGGGAACTTTTTCTATCTTTTTTCGTTCAGGTTATAAATGCTTCTTGTTTTGTATTATGAGTATCGCTATACTTACCGCATTCAAACGAGATATAACCCTATATTATGGCGAAAGATATTATAAACCCTAATCCATCTGGCTTTTTTGATGACGTTTGTGCTTATTTTGACCATGCGGCACAATTTACAACACATTCCCCCGGACTACTGAATCAAATCAAAGCATGTAATAGTGTTTATCACTTCCGTTTTCCGATCAGAAAGGGTAATGCTGTGGAAGTGATTGATGGGTGGCGGGTAGAGCACTCAAATCATATGTCGCCAACAAAAGGGGGCATCCGCATTAGCGAAATCGTGAATCAGGATGAAGTGATGGCTTTATCGGCATTAATGACGTATAAATGTGCTATTGTAAATGTACCCTTTGGTGGTGCAAAAGGCGGGATTAGAATTAACCCCAAAAATTATTCTCTCGCCGAACTTGAAAATATAACCCGAAGGTATACTGTAGAATTAATTAAGAAAAACTTTATTGGTCCGGCCATTGATGTTCCTGCACCTGATTATGGTTCTGGTGAACGGGAAATGAGCTGGATAGCCGATACATATTTAACCATGAATCCGGGGCAGCTAGATGCTTTGGGTTGTGTAACTGGAAAACCTTTAGCACTCCATGGAATACACGGACGGAAAGAAGCGACTGGTCGAGGTGTCGCTATTGCAGTACGGGAATGTGTGAGTTTGGCTGAAGACATGCTGCCACTGGGACTGAGTACCGGTTTGGCAGGTAAACGTATTATCATTCAGGGTTTGGGTAATGTGGGCTATCATTCCGCAAAATATCTCATAGAATTTGGGGCTACAATTGTTGGTCTTTGTGAATATGAGGGGGCCATTTACAATGATAATGGTCTTGATTTGGAAGCTGTTATCGCCCATCGTAAAGAAACTGGATCAATATTAGGTTTTAACGGAGCAAAAGATTTTAAAAACTCTGCGGAAGGTTTAGAACAGGAATGCGACATATTGGTGCCGGCTGCATTAGAAAACCAACTTACATTAAGCAATATCCAGAATATTAAAGCTAAGATTATCGCTGAAGGTGCCAATGGGCCAACCTCACCTCAAGCTGCCGAAATATTTATTAAAAAAGGCGGGATAATTATTCCGGATATGTATTGCAATGCAGGCGGTGTAACTGTATCATACTTTGAGTGGCTAAAAAATCTTTCGCATGTAGCATTCGGCAGGATGGATAAACGCTATGAAGAAAATACCAGCTTGAACCTCATCAACCTGATGGAGAAAATGACAGGGGTTTCCTTGACTAAAGAACAAAAAAGTTTGGTCGTAAAAGGCCCTTCCGAACTTGAGTTAGTTAATTCAGGCTTAGAAGAAACAATGATCAGATCGTACCATGAGATACGGAATATAAAGCAAAGTAATCCTAAAATTAACGATCTGCGGACCGCTGCTTTTGTTGGCTCTATCGACAAAATAGCTGTATCCTATATGAATTTGGGTATCTGGCCGTAACCAATGTGAATTTATTTAGAATAATTCTTAATAAATATAGCGTTTGATAATAGTCTAATGAATGATTAAGGTTTTGTAATTTTGTGAATCCAATTTCGTTTAGAAAGAAAGTTTTAGAAATTCATGAAAAGGAGCTCAATCATTGGAATTATCATCATTGCAATTGCAATTGGTGCAATAATAAGCACATATGCGGATTCAAGCACTTACGGGACTTTTTCTGATGCGCAGGAAACAACCTCTGAATTGCATGTTGTAGGAAAGCTAGATAAAGAAAAAGAACTGACTTACAATCCTCAAAAAGACGCCAATTATTTTGCTTTCCATATGAAAGATAATAATGGCAAGGAGTGTAAAGTAGTTTTCAATGGCACTAAACCGCAGGATTTTGAGCGTTCAGAACAAATTGTTTTAACCGGTAAAATGGTGAACGGAGAATTTCATGCTTCGAAAATTCTTATGAAATGCCCGTCAAAATACAACAAAGACCAAATTGAAGTTCAAGAAGTAAATTCTGCTTCTTAATTAATCGTTTTACATGGATACACAATTTGCGGGTGAACACCTGCTTCCCGGTCACTTGGGCCAGTTCTTCATTATATTATCTTTCGGTACTGCACTCTTAGCCACGATCTCGTATTATTTTGCAACAATAAAAGATGTGCTCGATGATTCCTGGCAACGAATTGCACGTATTGCCTGCAGATTGAACTTTGTATCTGTCGTAGGTGTTGGCGCTTGCCTGTTTTACATTATCTACAACCATTATTTTGAATATCACTATGCCTGGGCTCATTCGTCCAAAACTTTACCAACCTATTATATAATTTCCTGCTTTTGGGAGGGACAGGAGGGAAGTTTCTGGCTATGGATGTTCTGGCAGTCGGTGTTATCCACCATTTTAATCTGGAAGGCAAAAAGCTGGGAAAATTCTGTAATGACAACGGTTATGTTGTCGCAAACTTTTATAGCCTCCATGCTTCTTGGCGTTGAGCTATTTGGAACCAGGATTGGCAGTTCTCCCTTCATTCTTCTGCGCGATGCTATTGATGGACCCATCTTTTCACGACCCGATTATTTGACTTTGATTCCTGATGGCAATGGATTGAATCCCTTGTTGCAAAATTACTGGATGGTTATTCACCCTCCAACACTTTTCCTCGGCTTTGCTTCTATGATAGTGCCTTTTGCTTACGCAATTGCCGGTCTTTGGCAAAAACGTCATAAAGAATGGCCGACAGCAGCGCTTCCATGGGCTCTTTTTGCTGTTATGGTTTTAGGAACGGGAATTATAATGGGCGCATTCTGGGCCTATGAAGCACTTAATTTTGGCGGATTCTGGGCATGGGATCCTGTCGAAAATGCCTCCATCATACCATGGCTGATGCTTATTGCGGCTGTCCACGTAATTTTAGCCTACAAAAGTTCCGGACATTCTTATTTCACTGCTACATTCTTAACAATTATAAGTTTTGTACTGGTTTTATATGCTTCATTTTTAACAAGAAGCGGCATTCTAGGAGAAACATCGGTTCACGCCTTTACTGATCTTGGTATGTTTGGTCATTTACTTTTATATCTGGCAGTTTTTGCAGTGATTCCCATTGTTCTGATTGTTGTAAGATGGAAGGGAATGCCGATAACCCAAAAAGATGAAGAAACCTATTCCAGGGAGTTCTGGCTGTTTATTGGAGCTCTGGTTTTAACGGTATCATGTATACAAGTAATCGGAACAACATCAATACCGGTTTTTAATGCAGTTTTTGGAACGAAAGTAGCCCCACCTCCGGATGTAATTCAGCACTATAATAAATGGCAGGTCCCCTTCGCGGTAATCGTCGCAATTATTTCGGGTTTCACGCAATTTTTAAAGTATCGCAATACCGATATAAAAAAGTTTTGGAAGAAGGTTTTAATTTCCGTAATAGTCGCTGCTGTTATAACGGCAGGCTTTGTCTACATAGCCAAAGTTTACGCAAATTTGATGTACATCTTATTGACCTTTGCCGGGACGTTCTCAATTGTTGCGAATTTTGATATTCTACTTGATGCGTTAAAAGGCAAGTGGAAACTTGCAGGATCATCGGTTGCTCACATTGGTTTTGCTCTACTGCTTATCGGAGCCTTGGTTTCCGCCGCTACAAGCGACGTGGTTTCTGTCAACAGCACAGGATCAATTGCAGTAGAAGGATTTGATAAGGTTGAAAAACCCCGCGAAAACTTAATGCTTTATCAGGGCGAGCCAATGAAGATGGATAAGTATACCATAACTTATGTTGGCGATTCTGTGAAGGGTCCAAATGTTTACTATAAGGTTAATTATAAAGCTATTGATCAAAAGTCGGGAAAAATTGAAGAGGAGTTTAACCTTTTTCCCAATGCACAGCAAAATCCTAAAATGGGTTTGATCGCTTCGCCTGATACCCGTCATTATTTAACCTATGATATCTATACTCATGCTACTGCCGCTCCTCCAATAGAAGACAAACACGAAGCACATGAAGGACATTCAGATGAAGAAGAATATGATAACCCCATAATTAAAGAGGTTTCGCCCGGTGATACTGTCGGCTACTCCAATGGAACGATCGTTGTAAAATCTGTTAACCGAAATGCTACTATTGAGAAAATTCCATTAACAGCAAATGATATGGCAGTAGGGATGGAGCTTGAGGTAATAACGAAAGGAAAAACCTACACTGTCCAACCCCTGTATCTGATAAAAAATGGAAACAAGTTTGATTTCGGAAAAACTATTGACGAAGCAGGTTTAAAATTCCGTTTCTCAAATATTTATCCTGAAAAAGATAAACTAGAGCTAATGATCTATCAGAAACCATTGGCTCCTAAAAAATGGATAGTGCTTAAAGCTATCAAATTTCCATTTATCAATCTATTATGGGGTGGCACAATCATCATGGTTATCGGATTTCTACTTTCAATTTTCCGCAGACAAAAAGAGCTTAAGCGAGGCTAGCTGATGAAGATAGTGTTGCTTGGAAGTGGAAATGTGGCCACACATCTTGGTAAAGCATTAAAAGAAGGTGGTCACAAAATCGTGCAAGTTTGGAGCAGAACCTTTGCGCATGCTCAAGCTCTTGGCGAAAAACTTCAATGTGATTTTACCATTCATTTATCAGCAATAAGTGAGAGAGCTGATATCTACATTATAGCTGTAAGCGACGACGTAATTAATGAAATTGCGAGCAACTTTCCTTTTCAAGATAAAATGCTGGTTCATACATCAGGAACCACGAGCTTAGATATTCCGGGAATATCCGGAGTTTTTTATCCTTTGCAGACCTTTTCTAAACAAAAAGAGCTTGAATTTTCTAAAATTCCTATTGCTATAGAAGCACGGAATTCGGCACTTGCCGAACAGTTAAGTTCTCTGGCAATGTCGATATCGTCTAAGGTGGTGTACATGGATTCCGAACAGCGAAAAGCCTTACATATTGCGGCTGTTTTTGCTTGTAATTTCAGTAATCATTTGTACGCTATTGCTGATAAGATACTTTCTGACAATGGATTAGAATTCGATCTGATAAAACCACTGATTATGGAAACAGCTGAGAAAGTTCAACACAATTCTCCGGTTTCTGTGCAAACCGGACCGGCCGTCCGAAGAGATCAAACAACCCTGGATAAGCACCTGGATTTCTTGACCA
>CBFGOI010000111.1:0-15952 GCA_965650335.1 uncultured Pedobacter sp.
AAAAGATGTTAAAGACGGCGTTATTACCTATAAACTTGCTGCCCATGCAGCAGATTTAGCCAAAGGTCATCCTGGCGCTCAATATCGTGATAATGCCTTAAGTAAAGCCCGATTTGAATTCCGTTGGGAAGATCAGTTTAACCTGTCACTTGATCCGGATACGGCGAGAGAATATCATGACGAGACCCTTCCTGCCGAGGGTGCTAAAATCGCCCATTTCTGCTCTATGTGCGGTCCGAATTTCTGCAGTATGAAAATCACTCAGGATATCAGAAAGTATGCTGATGAAAAAGGAATTGCAGACGATGCTTTAGCCATAGAAGCAGGTATGAAAGAACGATCTGAGGAATTTAAAAAGAAGGGATCAGAAATTTATCTGTAAGAAGAAACGGTGATTCTTTACTAAATCGTCCAAAGCCTGATTTTTAATGTCGGATAGATTAATAGTAGTAACGGCTCCTGAATTTTTTGATGGAGAAGCAGAAATCCTGAATCATCTTTTTGAGTCAGGGCTTACGCGATTACATATAAGGAAACCTCAAAGCCGAAAGCAAGATGTCGAAAGGCTCATTTCTGAAATTGATTTCAGTTTCAGGACGGATGTCATTATTCACTATCATTCTGATTTGGTATCAAAAATGGGATTAGGCGGAATGCATTTTAGTTTTCCTCAGATTAAGGAGGCTGAACCATCTAATCGATACACTATTTCGTGTTCAGTACATCAGTGGAGCGAATTAAATGAAGTTCAGGATAAAATTGATTATTGCTTTATGAGTCCGGTTTTTAATAGCATTTCTAAAATGGGATATCAGGCTAACGAAAACTTGCTGGAAGTTCCTTCATTTGCTCGAAATGTTTTTGCTTTAGGGGGTATCACTGACGCTAATTTCAAGCAGGTATTAGACTATGGTTATTCTGGTATCGCCGTCTTGGGTTATTTATGGACGAATAAAGTGAAGGCGGTTGAACGGTTCAATGTTTTAAAACAGAGGTTGCAGGCGTATGGAAACTAGCAGACCAATGGTTGTAAGTATTGCCGGTTTCGACCCGAGCGGTGGTGCGGGAATATTAGCAGATATTAAAACCTTTGATCAACACCGTGTGTACGGGTTGGGGGTTATAACCGCAAATACTTTTCAAACTGATTCGGTTGTTGAAGAGGTAAACTGGATTCCTGCACCGCAGATAAAAGAACAGCTGGGTTTGCTTATCGAGCGTTGGAACCCTGAATGGTTTAAAATAGGCATTATTGAAAACAGTGATGTACTTGAACAGATTCTGGTTTTTATTACCGAGAAAAATCCTGAGGCGAAGATTGTCTGGGACCCTGTATTGCGTTCAAGTTCGGGATTTTCACTGTTCAAATCTGATCATTCAATTACAAAACTTTTAAAATACATCACGGTTCTTACCCCTAATTTGCCTGAGTTTGAATTCTTAATTGGTTCTGAAGAAAAGGCTATGTCTTTATCGCAGCAAACCATGATCTATTTAAAAGGAGGGCATCGTGAAAAAGCTCAGTTAGGCGAAGATTGGCTTTATTGGAAAGGTATTAAATATATTCTGCAACCCTCCAGGATCGGAGATCCGAAACATGGCTCGGGATGTATTCTTTCATCTGCTATTTGTGCAAATCTTGCCTTAAATATTCCGGTGCCTTTGGCATTTGAAAAAGCCAAACACTACATAGAAAAAGTTTTAAGCTCTAACCCAACCTTATTAGGCTGGCATACATAATAATATGATAAGTAATTTACACTTTATATCGCAGGAAACACCGGAACTTACTCATTTGGAATGTATTGAAAATGCATGTAAAGCCGGAGTAGACTGGGTGCAATTACGTGTTAAGGATAAATCTCAGGACGATATCATCGCGATAGCAAGAGAAGCTAAAGTGATTTGTGATGCTTTTGGAGCAAAATTGATAATTAATGATCATCCTACGGTTGCCAAAGAAGTTGGCGCCTACGGACTTCATCTCGGAAAGGAAGATATGCCCGTTGCTGAAGCCAGAAAAATTGTAGGAGATAAAATGATTATTGGCGGTACTGCAAATACTATAGGCGATATTATCATTCATGCGAAGAACGGGGCAGATTACATTGGTTGTGGTCCCTTCCGTTTTACCAAAACAAAGGCAAAACTTAGTCCGATCTTAGGTGCAGAAGGTTATCGCAATATTACTGCAGAAGCAAAAAAGTTAAACATTACTATTCCGATAATTGCCATAGGAGGGATAGAGACTGAAGATATTCCCTCTATTCTCGAAACCGGAATGTTTGGCATTGCCGTGTCGTCGTTGATCGCTTTTTCAGAGCAGCCGGAGAAGGAAGTGAGTAAAATTAAAGAATTATTGAAAGGAGAAAATACGCTATGCTAAAAGTAGCTGATAAACTGTTTAATTCCCGCCTATTTACCGGGACGGGGAAGTTCAGTCACCCTGAATTAATGGAAGCTGCTTTAGTAGAAAGCGGCTCTGAATTAGTGACCGTGGCTTTGAAGCGTGTAGATATTAATGATGCTCAAGATGATATCTTAGTTCATTTGCGGCATCCTCAAATTAATTTGCTGCCAAATACTTCTGGCGTGCGTACCGCAAAAGAAGCGGTTTTTGCAGCGCAACTGGCTCGTGAAGCACTTGAAACCAATTGGTTAAAACTCGAAATTCATCCGGATCCAAAGTATTTAATGCCGGACCCAATAGAAACTCTGAAAGCTGCCGAAGAATTAGTCAGATTGGGTTTTATAGTATTGCCTTACATTCATGCCGATCCAGTATTGTGTAAACGCCTTGAAGAAGTTGGGGTATCGGCGGTAATGCCTTTAGGATCACCGATAGGAAGCAATAAAGGTTTAAAATCGATTGATTTCCTGGAGATAATTATTGAGCAAAGTAATGTTCCCGTTGTAATTGATGCGGGAATTGGTTCGCCATCTGATGCAGCCAAAGCAATGGAAATTGGAGCGGATGCTGTTTTGGTGAATACGGCCATCGCTGTTTCTGATAATCCGGTGCAAATGGCCAGAGCATTTAGAATGGCCGTGGAAGCCGGTAGAATGGCGTATGAGGCGAAACTTGCCAGACCAGTAAAACATGCTGCGGCAAGCAGTCCCTTGACCTCGTTTTTAGACTAAAACTATTTGTGTTTGCTGTTTTGCAATTCGTAGGCTTTGAATTTTGAACTATAATTTTTGAATTTTAACTTATCCACGCATGACTTTTGAAGATATATTCAGGCAATATTCCTGGGATGAAGTAAAAACGAGCATCTATTCAAAAACTGCTGCAGATGTTGAAGCAGCTTTACAAAAGCCTCAAAGGGATCTGGAAGATTTTAAAGCATTGGTTTCGCCTGCGGCTGCTCCGTATCTCGAACAGATGGCGCAATTAAGTCATCAGTTGACTTTGCAGCGTTTTGGGAAAGTCATTCAGATGTACATCCCTATGTATCTGTCTAACGAATGCCAGAATATTTGTACCTATTGCGGTTTCAGTGTTGATAACAAACTTCCGCGGAAAACCCTCACAAATATGGAAATCATGTCTGAGGTCGCATATATAAAGGACATGGGTTATGAACATATTTTGCTGGTGAGCGGAGAAGCTACAAAAACCGTTGGTGTTGATTATTTCAAAAAAGTACTTCAGCTAATTTCTCCTCATTTCTCGAATATAGCAATGGAAGTTCAGCCTTTAGATCAGGAAGAATATGAAGAATTAGTGCCTCTTGGCTTGCATACGGTCCTGGTTTACCAGGAAACGTACCACGAGGAGGATTACAAAAAACATCATCCGAAAGGAAAGAAATCTAATTTCAGTTATCGTTTAGAAACGCCGGACCGCTTAGGAAAAGCAGGTGTACATAAAATTGGTTTAGGACCTTTGTTGGGCTTAGAAGACTGGCGAACCGACTGTTTTTTTACTGCTTTACATCTTAATTACCTGGAACGTAAATATTGGAAAACAAAATATTCTATCTCATTCCCACGATTGAGGCCGTTTTCGGGTGGTTTAGAACCCAAGGTTGATATGAGCGACAGAGAGCTCGTTCAGCTGATTTGTGCGTATCGTATTTTTAATTCCGAAGTTGAATTGGCGCTGTCGACCCGTGAATCTGAAAAATTTAGAAATCATGTACTTAAGCTCGGAATTACCTCTATCAGTGCTGGGTCGAAAACTAATCCTGGTGGATACACGGTAGCAAAAGAGTCACTAGAACAGTTTGAAATTAATGATGAACGCTCTCCCGAAATGATCGCGGAGGTAATCAGGCAGCAGGGGTATGAACCTGTTTGGAAAGATTGGGACCAATGTTTGATTCATTAACAGCTTTTTTCAAGTATTCCTATAGAACTTGTTTTTTAATGGTCTTCGCAAATCAAGTGATTGTGGTATCTTAGTTTCGAATTAATGGCTTAAGGAACTCTTAATTTCCTAAGTTGGGTTTAGGCCGGGCGAATTAAGAGTTCAGCCCGCAGAATTTCTTTTGTAGACTTTGCTTTCGATTTCGAGCTTGAAAAAATTACTACTTGTATTTATTCTAATTGGTCGATCTATTCTCTGTCTTGGGCAGCTTTGCGGCACCCCGGGTTTGGATGGATCGGGTAATATTACTGGCTCGATAAATACCTATTTCCCCGTAGCCGGAGATATAACACTTGCTGCCGGATCAAAAACTGTTAAGTTGGCTGCTGTCCCTCCTGACGATCCTTATGGAAATAATTTCGGGACAAAAGCGATAAGTGCGGGTGATATGTTATTAATCATTCAAATGCAGGATGCATCCATCAATTCGTCAAACGATAATAAATACGGGTCGAATAATTCGGCTTCCGGTCCTGATAATTTAGGTGGAACTGGTTTTACGGACCTGGGTAATTCCGGCGTGTTCGAATATGTTATAGCTACCAATGCGGTTCCACTTAGCGGTGGAGATGTAACATTTAAAGGCGTAGGGTCGGGTAAGGGAACTGTTAATTCCTATTTCAATGCTGCAGAGACATCTGGCCGGGGCAAGAGAACATTTCAAGTAGTACGGGTTCCGCAATATTCAAATTTGATATTGTCTTCAAGTATCAAAACGCCTCCCTTTAATGGTGTAGCAGGCGGCATTATAGCTTTTGATGTTTCTGGAACGATGAATTTTAACGGGTTTACAATAGATGCCAGTGAAAGAGGATTTCGTGGAGGCTATGGGCCGGTTGGTAGTTCGGGTGGAAACATAAGTGATCTATATGTGGTGCCTTCCAGCGATTCAAGGTCGGTAGGTAAAGGTGAAGGTGTTGCAGGAACTCCAAAATATATGTGGGATGGATTTAACGAGGTGCCCAATGGTACCGAGGGGCTCCCGGGTGGTTCTTACGGTAAGGGTGCTCCAGGTAATGCTGGCGGCGGCGGAAACGATCACAATTCAGGAGGCGGCGGTGGCGGAAACGGTGGCTTTGGCGGAGTAGGAGGTAATGGTACATCTACAGTAAAAAGCGCACCTAATACTTTTCCTAACGGAGGACGCCCCGGATCAATTACCTATACAACTTTAAATCCGGACATCACCCGAATGATTATGGGCGGTGGTGGCGGTGGCGGAGATGCCAATAATGCTTTGAATGGTGTTAAAGGTGGAGTAGGTGGTGGAATAATTTTAATTAATGTAGGACGCATAATTGGCAATGGCGTTATTTTAGCTAATGGAGGCGATGGTGCGGCTGGTGCTCAGGGTAATCAGCCTGACGGAGCTGGTGGTGGCGGAGCAGGCGGTACAGTTTATATTAAGGTTACAAACCCTGATCCTGCAGCAGTTTTAACGGTTGAGGCCAAAGGTGGGAATGGAGGAAATACACGAAACGATATCGGAACTAATGAGCATGGGCCAGGTGGCGGCGGCGGAGGAGGATTAGTTTTATTTGCCATGTCTCCAGGAAGTGTAAATGTCAGTATAGATAAAGGGTTTGCCGGTAAAACTAATTCGGGTGCCGGTACTACCCATGGTGCAGCAGATGGAACCGATGGTAAGCGATTTCCTTATACGATATCAGATCTGCCGGGATATTTGCAGGGCGGCGGTTCGGGTTGCTATCCTCAACTTACAACAATACTTTCAGAAGTCAATCCGACCACTTTTAAATATCCCGGGAGCGAAGTGGTTTACATAGTCAAAGCAACAAACTATCCAAACGGTGGTAATGCCGGGGGGGTACATATCGAGACTCAATTACCTCCCGGAATTTCGTTTAAAAGTGCAACAGTAACATATACAGGCGATTCCGGAGGCCCGGTGATCATTAGTAATATGGGGACTTCTTCTAAACCTCTGTTTGGAGATTTTAATATTTCACCAGGTGATGACGTTATTATTACGCTCAAAGCTGAGGTTGATTGTGGAACATCACCTGGAACTTATAGTGCAAGCGCTCAATCTCTTTATTTGGATCCTTCTCGTACTGTAAATGATCCCAACCGAAGAATTACAGGTGTCATAAATGCATTTTCAGGTTCAAAAACTAGCTATGAAACGGGATCATTGGGGCCAGTGCCGGGCATGAACTTTAATGGTGATTATTCTGTAAACGATGACGTAATTGTGAAGGCGGCAATCCCCTTAGGAAATAATGTAATCACTATGACTGGTGGACCGATAAAGTTTTGCGTAAATACAATAGGTGATCAGGTGGATCCTGGAGTGGTATCGGGTTCAACTCCAACCGGAGGTACAGGCATTTATACTTATCAATGGCAAAGTTCAACAGATAATCTCAATTTTACGGATATCGCAAACGCGATTTCGAAAGATTATGATCCGATACAGATTAATGCGACTACTTTTTACAGAAGAATAGTTTCTAGCTCTGCCTGCTCACCTCAAATCATCAGCAATGTTATAAAAGTTTCGGTTAATGTGATGCCAGTGCCAGATTTTGAAATGCCCGATTTTTGTCTTGGTGATGGAATAGCAACATTCATAAATAAATCCACCATCGCCGATGGAACTGAAAGTCAGTTTACTTATGTATGGGATTTCGGAGAACCGGTGTCCGGAAGCTCCAATACATCAATAGGCAAAGATGGAGTACATGTTTATCATTCATCCGGACGTTTTAATGTTTCGTTGAGTGTTACCTCTAAAGATGGATGTTCTGCAACCAAATCTCAATCGTTTACTGTAAATGGCAGTATTCCCACAGCTAAGTTCACAGTAAAGAATCAGACCCAATTGTGCAGTAGTCTTCCTGTAGAATTTGAAGACAATGCCGAGGTGGATTTTGGAGAAGTGACCCGTATTGAATGGTACTACGATTATATTAATAATCCGTCGATGGTAGAAGTAGATGAAAGCCCGGGTTTGCGAACATCGCCAAAAGTATATTCTCATGCTTATCCGGTGTTTAATACGCCAGCAAGTAAAACATATGAGGTTCGGATGAAGGTTTTTTCGGGCGGCACTTGTAGTAATGAAAATTCACAAACTATCACAGTTTACGCGGTGCCGGAAGTTGAGTTTACTTCAATTCCGCCAGTTTGTTTAAATGAGCCCGCTTTTATGTTAACCCAGGCTACGGAGAAGTTCGGAGTGCAGGGTAAGGGCATTTACAGTGGCGCCGGTGTTAATTCATCAGGCTTGTTCGATCCGGTAATTGCAGGTATTGGTACCCATACAATCACCTATAGTTTTGTTTCCACCGACGGTAGTTGCACTGATGTAAAAACTCAGGATATTGTTGTGCGAGCGAGTCCAAGCGCCGGAACCGCGAGGGTAGAGATATTATCAGGTGGAGAGATTGTTTTGCCTTCGATTGCTGAAGAAACGGGATTGCTCTATCAATGGAGCCCCCCTGTTTTGTCCTTGTCCAAATCAGATATTTTGAATCCTGTAGCCTCTCCTGAAGAAACTACCACCTACCAATTAACCGTTACTAATATGGTTACCGGCTGTACCGCTTTAGGGTCGATTGAAGTTATTGTAAATAAGCTTCCGGATGTGCCGAATACATTTACTCCTAACGGAGACGGTATAAATGATTTTTGGGTGATCGAAAATTTAGAAACTTATACAAATTGTACCGTTACTGTTTTTAATCGTAATGGGGAAAAGGTATTCAGTTCTAAGGGATATCATTCGCCCTGGGATGGGACATATAAAGGGAGTCAGCTTGCCGTCGGAACCTATTATTACATTATAGATCCTAAAAAAGGTCGCAAGCAGATCTCGGGTTCTATTACTATCCTGAGATGAGTGAATGTATACTTGGGCTTTAACCGGAACAAATATTAAGAAATGAGTCTCTCAAAAGAAGAATTACAACGATATAGCCGTCACCTTTTAATGGAGGAATTTGGGTTAGAAGCTCAGCAAAAATTGAAAAGTGCAAAAATTCTGGTGGTTGGTGCTGGCGGACTGGGTTGTCCGTGCCTGCTCTACCTGGCGGCAGCTGGAGTAGGTGTGTTAGGCATCGCAGACGATGATGTTGTGAGTGTTTCAAATTTGCAGCGGCAGGTGCTTTTTAATACTGACGATGTGGGTTTGGCCAAGGCAGAGACAGCTAAAAATCATCTGCAAAACAAGAACCCCTTAATTCAGATTGATACTCATCCGCGTATTACGAGAGAGAATGTTTTTGATATTCTGGCGTCTTACGATTTAGTTATTGATGGTTCCGATAATTTCAGCACACGGTATTTGTTAAATGATGCCTGTGTAATTACAGGAAAACCATATATCTACGGCGCACTTTTTAAGTTCGAAGGACAGGTAAGTACGTTTAATTATCAGCAAGGACCCACCTATCGTTGTTTATATCCGGAAGCTCCGGCGGCGGGCGAAGTTCCTGCGTGCGGTGAAGCGGGAGTTTTAGGGGTATTGCCCGGAATTATTGGAACATGGCAGGCTACCGAAGCGATTAAGGTAATTACAGGTGTTGGAGAGCCTCTGAGCGGCAAGCTTCTAATCATAAATTTGCTTTCAAACGATTTCAATGTCCTTGGTTTTAAAGTAAATCAGCCAAACAGGGAAATTAAGGATTTAGGATTTTACGATGAGGTTTGCGAAACTGAGATAAACACAATCGACTATATTAAGCTTAACCATTGGTTAGAAACCGAAGATATTCAATTAATTGATGTAAGAGAGGAGCATGAGTTTGAAAGCTATAACATCGGAGGTCTGAACATTCCGATGGATGAATTAGAAGAAAATCTGTCTTCTATACAAGCTGACAAAAAAACGGTTATTGTTTGCCAAACAGGAGGCCGGTCCTTGAAAGCACTCGAGAAGTTAAAAGCAAATTTTCCTCAAACTGAGATTTATAATTTAAAAGGCGGACTACAAGCTTCGCTGTAGTTCAACGAATTGAAGGTGTATTTATGCAGGAACAAATAAAATTTTCTTTATCAGAAGGATTTGCAGACAACGGGACTGTTGATTTAAATAGGTTAAAAGAAGAAATCAATTCGAACATCGAAAAAATAAACGGTCTCCTGGTAAGTTATCACTTTAAAGCCCGCGGTCGGGTGTTTAATGTTAGCATTAACGAAAACTCTGTTGAAATGATTAATTCATGTATGGCGAAGTTCCTTGTGAATTATACTATTGGTCAGTTTAATGCTTGCGCCGATGTAGACTTTACCGAAAGATCGTCCATGGAGATGCTCATGGATATCGATTTAGTTTCGAAAGAGGCGATAGTTACAGGTGAATACATCCCCGAAAGGGAACCTGATGAATTTTAATATGTAAAACTTTGTGCTTTTTTTTTTGCCACTAAGACACCAAGTCACGAAGAAAAAATGTAGACACGTTGTGCTTTAGTCTTTGTGGCTATCGTTTTTTATCTTTTAGGTTTTGTAAGCAATTTTTCAATTTTTTTAAAATAATTTTCAAAATTCATCTTTGCTTCATGTTCACTAGTGTTCTTTGTATAGGAAATTAAACATAAACACATTAAAACGAAAGAATATGAAAACTATAGCATTAACAACAGCAGCACTTTTATTTACAGCAGTATCTTTTGCACAAACAACTGATAATGCAAAAAATACACATGGTGCGAAAGTAAGTTCTACAACTAAGTCGACTACTGACGCAGACATTAAAGGTGCAGAAGTAAGCAGCGTTGCTTCTTCAAAATCTCAGGCAGAATTACACAGAAAGAATGATAAATCTGCTGAAGCTAAATTGAAAGGTGAAGCTTCAAAAACGATAGAAGCTCAAGAGGCTCAGAATAATCATGGTGCAACCGTTAGTTCTACTGCAAAATCAGTAACTGATGCTGATATTAAAGGTGCAGAAGTAAGTAGCGTTGCTTCTTCAAAATCTCAGGCAGAATTGCACAGAAAGAATTCTACCGAGGCTAAAGAAGAGATGAAAGCTGAGAAAGATGAACTTAAAGCTTTAAGAAAAGACGCAAAGGCAGAAGCAAAACTTGGCAGTGATGACGATGCACTAATTGATGTTAAAGCAAATGCAAAGGCAAAAAAGGATGCCCGGAAAGCAGATGCTAAAACTAATACCAGAGTAAAAGCCGGAGCAAAAGCAGGTGCCAATGTGGGAGTTGGACGTACTGGAGTTAAAACAAATGTTGGGGCTGGCTTAAAGCTTGGATTGTAATCCGCTAAACACAAACACACTTATAGAAACGTTTGCCTCTTAATTGAGGCAAACTTTCTTTAATTTTAACAAAAAATTAAAATGAGAAATTATTTGAAGGCTTTTGGGATAGGGATTTTGCTGGGAACGATGCCTTTTATTGTTTCTGCAAAGGAAGGATTGGTGGCAGAGGATGCAATTGCTTTCGGTTTTTCTTCACACGAAACAACTGCGATAGATTCGCTTTCAAGAGTCAAAGCGCAGGATGACAAAGACAAAGATTCGAAGAAAAAAAGTGAGATAGATAAGTCTAAAGGTTCAGATCAGGATCCAAAGATTGTTGATATTAAAACAAACAGACCTAATATTAAAGAAGTACCAAAAGCTCGTCCGAAGTTGAGACCGACAGTTGTTACCGACAGGATCAAAGTAAAACGTCCACCGGTAAGAGTTAACAGACCGATTAAGATTTTACGCTCGGTTGGAATATAATTAGACTATGAAGCAATATCTGTTTTTATTAATCGCATTATTTTGGGGTGGTTCCTCTGCTTTTGCACAGAATCCAACTTCATTGGTAGCCGACCCCGATACGGCCGAAACGCCAAAAACTACTTTAAATCTCGCTACAATTTACGCCAGTGATGCCAGTTATTATGGGCAAGCTTCTGTCGACAGATTGCCTTATGTTCTGGCGAATGCGACTCTTAATTTTCCAAGTGGATTCTTTCTTTCTGCCGGAGCTTATAAGTTGATAAATATCGGATCAGGAGTTTCAGGAGTTGATTTATCCGCAGGCTTTGATTTTAAACTAAGTAAAGACCTTTCCAGCAGTTTGAGTTTTAGCCGTTCGTTTTTTCCCGATAGTTCTTTGTTCCTTCAGTCGGCAAACTTAAATATGGCTTCGGCCTCATTAAGCTATGATTGGCAATGGTTAAAAACCGGCTTATATGCCGATTATGCCATTGGAGATCAGAGTGCTTTATTCACGACTTTCAGTGCCTCTAAGTCGTTTGAGTTAGGTAGCATTACAGCAAAAGATTATATCAGTTTTGAGCCATCGATTGACATAGTAGGAGGAACACAACGCATTACAACCACTGAGGAAGTTCCTCAGAATGGTAATGGTGAAGGAGGTTTTGGTTCCAAAATAGGCAGAATAATACGTGGAAACAATAACAGCGCCCCACAATATAGAAGTATAGAGTCAAACAGCTTTGATTTACTTTCGTATAGTTTAAAGCTTCCGGTTGCATATAACCGGGCAAACTACGCCATAGAAGCAACTTATCAAGGATCAATATTGAGTAATAAAGTAGAAGGCGCATCGCAAAAGCCTCGTTCATTTTTATATTTGGGTTTTTATTACATGTTTTAAGCATTGAAAGTACTCCTGGTTGAAGATGAAAAAACACTGGCTTACGAAGTTGAAGCCTTTCTGAAAAAAGCATTCTATATCTGTGATCTGGCGCATACCGCCAATCAGGGATTGGAGAAAATAGAATGCAATCTGTACGATTTCATATTACTTGATTTAGGCCTTCCGGATATGGATGGACTTGTGCTGTTAGAGCAGGCAAAAAAGTGCAACCCCGATGCTGCTTATATAATTCTGACTGCACGTGGAAATATTGAAGACCGGATCAAGGGCCTTGATTTAGGTGCTGATGACTATTTGCCAAAACCATTTTCGCTACTCGAACTTCAATCCAGAATGCAGGCTATTTCGAGAAGAAAATCAGGAATAAACAGTCAGCTGCTCCCCTTGGGAGAGTTTAATGTTGATATACAAAAGCGAATTGTAAGCCATGCTGACAATGAGATAGAACTCACGCGGAAGGAATATGATTTGCTAAGTTATATGCTGTTGCATAAAAACCGGGTTCTCACACGCTTACAGCTTAGTGAACACATTTGGGGTAGCTTCGTGGATGACGATTATGACTCGAATTATATCGATGTTCACATAAAGAATATCAGAAAGAAATTAGCAGCCTACGGGCCAGTTGACTGGCTGGAAACAGTCAGAGGCGTAGGGTATAAAATTAAAAAGTCTTGAAACTTTCTACCAAGCTTACACTTTTCGTCACCCTTTCAAAACTGGCAATTGTGCTGTTTTTTGTCCTCACATTGCCTTATGTAGTGGATTATATCGCCGCCCGGTATACCGATAATGTATTGCGTCAGCAGAAATCAAAAGTGCTCAAAATAGTTGCGCAAAATGGTGTAAATTTTTATCTGGAAGGGCAGGAAAGCTACGGAAGTTATACCCTGCTAAGAGAAGAATACATTGCCCTGGAGCCTGAGGACAAATCAGTCAGGATGGATACCATCGAGACGGCCGAGCGGGTTATTGAGCAGGATACCTTAAGTTATCGTGTTCTAAGTCATACGTTTAAAGCAGGAAATCAAAATTATTTATTAGAGGTTGCCAAGGCAAGTTCCACCATGACGCAATATAGCAGGCCCTTGCAGCGAGTTGCGTTGTATGTTTTGCTGAGTCTTATTTTTATTACTCTTATTATCGATTTATTCTTTACCCATCACCTCATCAAACCACTAAGCGCCATAATCAAAAGTAAGCTGATTAATCAAAAGTTTCCTTTTGCAAAACATCAGGAGGCGGTTAAAACCACAACTTCAGACTTTCGATACCTGGACAGTTCGCTAATGCTTTTGATGGAGCAGATTAATGAAGCTTTTGAAAAAGAAAGAGAATTTACCGCCAATGCTTCACACGAATTGATGACACCGATCGGAATTCTCCAGAATAAAATAGAAAATTTAATGGAGCATGAGGAAGCCAGCGATCTGGTTCAGCAGCGTCTTTCTGAGATGTTAAGAACATTAAGCCGTTTAAAGAAAATTGTAAATTCTTTATTGCTGATATCCAGAATAGAAAATGAACAATTCGCGAAGTCAGAATCAGTAAACATCTCTCAATTGCTTGCAGAGGTAATGGACGAAATAAGTCACCGCCTGGAGGAACACGAGATAAGTTTTGAAATGAGACTCAATTCAAATGCTACGTTTAGTTCTGCGAATCACGATTTATTGTTTCAGCTGTTTTACAATTTGGTAAACAATGCGATAAGATACAATAAGCCGAAAGGGAGCTTGTCAATAAGTGATGACTATGTGGCTGGAAATTACCGAGTTCATATTAAGGATACAGGAATAGGAATTCCTGAAGAAGAAATACCTCTGATCTTTAACCGGTTTAAGAAAACTAATTTAATGCAATCCGGAGGTTACGGCTTGGGTCTGTCGATCGTTAAAAGTATCGCCGTATATCATAATATTACTATTAAAGTAAATTCTAAAGTGGGCGAAGGAACTGTTTTTTCGGTGATTTTTCCCCGAGAAAATATTATTATCCCACCCTCAAAGTGAGTAAGAACTCATTGTCTTACTGCACTTAGTGTAATAGTTCTTCCATTGCTGAATAAAACCAGTTTATCATCATCAAGATCTTTAATTGTATAGACATCACTGTTTCTCCCTGTGGATGAAATGGTAGATAATGTTTTGCCTTCTTTATCGAGCGTGTATGTTCCTTGATCTGCGCCGATGCCTCCAGAAGTGGTGTAATGCCCGTCTTCTGTAAACTGAAAAGTGGAGCTTAATAAAATGGCATCTTTAAGCGAATCTGTTAGCTTAGTTTCAGTTTCAATATCACTAAGCTGCCATTTCTTCGCAATATCTTCTTTAACATCCCGGCTGCAGGAGGATAATAAAGTAGCAATAATGGAAATACAAAGGCCCGCTTTACTGATGTAATTTTTCATGACAGATATTTAATGTCAAACACCATCCCTACGAGCTTGTTTTCATGAGAATGCGTATGTTTATTAACAGGAGTCCGGCGGAGACCTAAATTTGTCCCTAAATTATTTTCTCTTATTTTAGCTGTGATGAGAAAGTTAGTTCTGCTGGTGATAATATTAAGTGTATGCTCGGTTTGTAAAGCACAACGGCTTTCGCTGGAACAATTAAATCTGATGCTTAATTCCTCTTTGGATGAAACGGAAGAAAGTCTTTTTTTAACAGGCTATTCTTTTGTATCCAAAAAAACGATCCTTGATACGGCAGGAATGATTTATACTTTTTCTAACAAGAAAAAAACGATCGGCACAGCGAAGATCGTTGCAAAAGGGGTTTTTAATAAAGAAATCAGCAAATCTTTTGTGAGGTATACCACCTACGAACGAGCAGAATTTCAAAAGTTCAGGAAACAAATGATTGATGAGGAATTTGTAAGGAGTAATACTGATAGTATAAGCGAAAATTCCAACTATACTAAAGGCAGCCTGAAGGTTAATTTTGAAGTAACGACGGACGAGTTTGACAATAAAACTTTCTTGATAACTCTTTTTAATTATAAACCGATAGTAGCTGATAAATCGCCGAGAAAGTTGAGTTTGAAAACTATTTTGAAGCAGTAGTTTTACATAATCTGTGCAAAGTTTTCGAGATTTTTTTATCTACAGTTCCATAATGTCTTCATTCCATAGTTCGGGTTTCTCTTGAATAAAATCTTCCATCATTTCTATACATTCCGGTAAATTTAAATCGATAACCTGCACCCCATGCGCTTCCATAAATTCTTTAGCTCCGCTAAAAGTTTTTGATTCGCCAACGATAACTTTTGGGATTTTAAATTGCACAATCGTGCCTGCACACATATAGCAGGGCATTAGAGTGGAGTAGATTACTGTATCACGATAGCTGCCGATTCGTCCGGCATTGTTCAGGCAATCCATTTCGCCATGTAGAATCGGGTTGTCTTCCTGAACCCGTTTATTATGGCCGCTGGCCACTAGTTTTCCATCTTTTATCAGAACAGAACCGATTGGAATACCGCCTTCGGCCAAACCTTTTTTTGCCTCTTCAATGGCTAATCGCATAAATTCATCCATAAACAAACCTAATTAAATAACAGGTACTGTTTTAGTCAAACTTCTAAATAACGCAATTGTTGGGTTATTATAAAATCTGCGAAATGAGATCACATACAGACGAAGCGATAATCGAACGTGCATCTAAAGAAGAGAAAGATTTAAAGGCGATGAAAGATAACCGCCTGGATGTAACGGTTGATATGGATGATGAACATGGAACAGCCCATACCTATGTCGTTAATTTTTGCAAAGATGAGGGTGGAAATTGGAAGGCCCTGGAAGTGTCGGAAATTAGTTCCTGGTAATTGTTTACGGGTGATGAGAATCACTGGTTTATGATGGCAGAATTTTCGATATTTATCTAAATTAAAAGAACAGGTTATGAAGTGGACTTTTGTTATTCAGCAAAAGCTAAAGGTAGCTGTATTGCTGGGTTTGGTGATGCTTTTGGTCGTATTATTCAAT
>CBFGOI010000112.1:0-15849 GCA_965650335.1 uncultured Pedobacter sp.
CCTTAAGTCTTATTCTGGGTCCGCTTGAAAAATTAACTAAAGAAAATCCAAATTCATCCTTCAATCATTACTATACAACAATGTATAGAAATGCAGCCCGATTAATGAACTTAATCAATGAGCTAATGGACTTCCGAAAAGTTGAGGCAGGTGCGTTAAAATTAAAAGTAATACCCGGAAATCTCAGTTTATTTATCGATGAAATTGCCGAAGAATTTCAGGAATTAGCTTCCGATAAAAACATCACTTTTAAAGTCAAAAAAGACGAAAATCTTCCAGAAATATGGTTTGACAGACATGTACTGGAAAAAATAATAATAAATCTTATTAACAATTCTTTAAAATACACTCAAAATGGCGGGCAAGTAATTCTAGAGATCTTATCCTCTTTAAACGAGTTCAAACCTTCGTTTGAAAATCACCTCATTATAAAAAATCCGCATAGTGCTAAAAATGATATTTACATCAGAGTAGCTGATAATGGGACGGGCATTTCGAAAGAATCTATTCATCACTTATTTGAACGCTATTACAGAATAACCGAGTCTCATTTAGGCTCGGGAGTTGGTTTGGCTTTTGTTAAAAGCCTGACCATGCTGCATAAAGGAAATATCCATGTATCCAGCGAAAAACATAAAGGGACTGAAATCATTATCTCAATTCCTACCTCAAAGGATGACTATGATGAAAAAGAAAGGTGGATTAAAAGCAATGAAGAAGGAGGAACACGACTGGAAAGCATTAATTACAATGCTGATTTGCTTGTTTCAGCCGCGACGGAAACCCTTAGTCCCGACACATCGCAAGTACTTTTTAAGCATATATTAATAGTTGATGACAATGAAGAATTACGAACATTTTTAAAAGAGTGCCTGAGTTCTTCGTATAAAATTTCAGAGGCTGAAGACGGTTATGCCGGTATTGAAAAAGCCAAAGAAATATCACCGGATCTGATAATCAGTGATGTGATGATGCCTGGAATGGATGGTATTCAGTTTTGTAAAATACTTAAGGAGGATATTGAAACCAGTCATTTACCATTTTTAATGTTAACGGCAAAAAATAGTGTCGAGGCCGAAATCGAGGGAGTTGAGTCTGGAGCAGATTATTATTTCTCCAAACCGATAAGTATTAATCTGCTTCTTTTAACTATTAAAAACATATTCTCACAAAAACAACGTCTTAAAGATCATTATTCGAAAGATCAGTATGCTGAGATACGGGATCTCGTCCATTCTAAAAAAGATAAAGATTTTATTGATAAACTTTTGAAAATCATCGAGTCGCAGTTAATCAATTCCGAACTTGACATAGAATTTCTCTGCCTGGAAATGGGAATGAGCCGAACCAAACTTTATCAAAAGATCAAATCCATTTCAGGACAGTCGATAGGGGAATTTATTCGAACAATACGTCTTAGAAAAGCTGTTGAAATCATGACCCAGGAAGATGTTCTCTTAACCGAAGTAATGTATCGCGTGGGCATTCAAACTCAATCCTACTTCACCAAAGCATTCAAAAAAGAATTTGGAAAAACCCCGTCGCAATTTTTGGGCGAAATTAAAAGGTAGAAAAATAAAAAGCGCTGGATGTAACCAATTATTGAATTCCCATATCGAAACGCATGCAAAATCCTAATAAGTGCCCGGAAGTACATTCAATTATATTCGATCGTACAGGTCAGTCAACCCTCTTCTATTTTTCCCGAACCAGGGAAATATCATCCACCTGACAAGAAGCATTGGCACTACCATCAGCATTAAAGCCAATTTCAACCTTCCCGTTTTTCACAGGTACACGTTTCAATTGGATAGTTGTCCACTCTGGGTTAGAGCCTTTTATCGTACTTGCCACTCGTTTCCCAGCACTCTCTACATACATTTCGAGCTGCGAGAAACCTTCGCTATTCCTAAGATATGCTGTGAGAGTGTAGAATCCATCAGGCAGTTCGACGTAGGGAGAAGATCTGACTATTTGCGAAACATGGCGCTGAAAATCAATTTTATCACTAATATTAAGGCTCTTTTCTCCTATCACGCTATTTCTGTCTTCCTCACTGTTTAAAAAATTCAACACAGGCGAAGTAGCCGTGTCGAGCGAAATCTTGCTACCCTTAATCACTTTGGTCTCCCAGCCCATTAAAAAGGTTTGTACAGGCTTAACAGGGCTTGGTATTTTCTTCCGATCGGCCTCAAAACTAAAGTTCTTCACATAATTATTATCAGCGGCTACTTCCCATTCGCCTGTTTTAGCATCCAGGTTCCATGAGCCAAGAGAATTGAAGTAAGGCTTCACTCCATTAAACGACAATGGAACCCACTGGTTATATCCCAAGCCGTTACCGGCAAAATCCGCCCATCTGTCGCCGCAATAAATGACGGTTTCCTGCTTAGAGCCTCTAACTGTAACAAAAAAGCCAGTTTGAGTAACATGGGCATAATCCTGTTCGCTGCCATCCATTACCAACATATTATTCTTGGGCTTGTACGGGCCATTTATTTCGTCTGCCACCAGATAATATGCCAAGGAAGCATCCCAACCGTAAATATTGGAAGCCGCCATGTAGTATTTACCCTTGTATTTAAACATACAGTTGCCTTCACGACTCGCTCCTTCAAAAATCTTAATGCAGTTCAGCAGATCTACTTTTCCATTTTTTATACCTATTTCGGAAATATAGATTTTATTCCTTCCCCGCCCGAAAGAATAAACAAGGTAGGATTTTCCGGTATCCTCATCGGTAAAAACAGTTTGATCTCCGGTGTTGGGTGTCCCTATTATATCAAGCATGCTTATCTTCTGGTGCCACTTAAATGGGCCGGCAGGATAATCAGAAACAGCTATCAGCACTCCATTACCGTGCTGAACGAACATTGCGTACTGGTTTATTTCCTTTACATAAGCTACTCCCAGGCGCCCAAGCCAGTAAGCTCTGCCTTTCTCATTAACAACAGCCTTTGTCAGGGCGTCGGATTCAAAAGTCCAATTAACCAAATCAGTTGACGTATAACAAGTCACCGATTCAAAACCTGTTCCTGGGTATGTTTTGTTCGGCAAATCTCTATACTCTTCAGCCCCTTTATAGTGGACTCCATACCAATAATATTTCTCCTGGCGGGTTTTCGGGTCCTTAAATGTAAATATTCCTCCACCCTGGCTGTAAATGGGCTGGCCATCTTTCGTGTTCCAGAATACGTCATTTTTGATATTCAGCTTCTGGGCAACGCTGCGCTCTGTACTGAATATGGATACAACAAAAAATACTACGAATAACAGCTGCCAAAGAATTCGCTTTCGAAAACATAAATGCTTGTGCATATACATGAAATAATGAGCAACTATAGGGAACTTCAGCTACATTATCTTGAAGTTGCCTGTAATAATATCGTTGTAATTGCTAAAGAGTTGATAAAAACTCTTTCAGCACTTCAGTAGTTCGCTCTAGTTTATCGTGATGCAGATTATGTGCTGCTCCGTCAATATGCACGAGCTTGCCTTTTTGCATGGCAGCAGCCGCAGCCTCATTGCTTTTTCGCACCTCAGGAGAGGCATCCGCCTTTAGGATGATTGCAGGTACCTGAATCTTAGCTAATGAATTTCCGATATTCATAGTGCCCGTCATTACCTGGGAAGCTTCGCTTGAATACGGTCCGTGGTATTGTTTCTTCGACAATGCCCAGTATTCAATGTCGGCCTTAGACCACAAAGGATTTTGACGAGTTCCTGAAGCTACCAGATCTTCGAAGCTATAATTGTTTTGAGCAACCAGGGTCTCAGGACTTCCGAACATACTTACCGAGAGGCGGTCATTAGGTGTTCTGGTCGGGGCAGGTGTTTGTGCCTGAGGATTACGGTTAGGCACTCCTCGTGCTGCATTTGCGGGTCCCCCGATCCGCATTCCAAGTAAAGGGTCCAGCATGATAATGGCGCGACCAACTTCAGGATACTCGGCACCTACCCGCATCACCGTAGCCGCTCCCATAGAATGACCCATAAGGATTGGGTTTTTCATTTTCATGACCTTTACGAACTCGACCACGTCTTTTACTAATGTCTCACCGTTATCACCAGCGGTGAAGGGGTCTGACAAGCCATGTCCACGGGCATCAAGCATATATATGTCATACTTATCCTGAAGTTTTAAGGCTAGCGTAGTCCAGCAAAGTCCATTATCCGTAACTCCATGTACCATTACCATTGCAGGTTTGTCCGATTGAGTAGTGGCGTGGTAGTAATGGATGCGGATTCCGTTTGCATATGAATAACCATCCGACCACCCATTTGGGATCTTAACCTGTTGGGCAAATGCGAGAGCAGGAAACAAGAGCAGAAGCCCCAGATTTTTTGTTAAGTTCATCATTTTTGTCATTTCTATTATTTAATTTTCTTAAACCTAGTTTTCCTTCAATTAATGAATAGGATCAGTAACATCCTTGCCTCTTTAAAATCCCCCCACAAATTTCTCTTAAAATAACAGGCATCGGTATTTAGATAGATATAGACCCGTTCCCTGGTTGATTTAGCAGAACTCCGCAATCTTGTCAGAGCTTTTGAAATCTCAATTACTGAAACCATCAAAACCATATATAGACCTGAAGTTCTGAAGTCTTATATACAAAAGAGAAAGAAATTAGCGATTTAAGCTTATGCTATTGGTCATTTTTTTTGTTCTATTGATCAAAAAACAGAACCAACGAACACTATGCATTAAGGAACGACTAATTCTCTACATAATCGAACTCTCCGCCTTGTCGGAAAAACAGGCTTTATTGTTAAGGTGCTGCTTATATTTAATTAGCGCGCCAAATATCTGGCGTTTATTGTTTTTCCTGCCCAATCATCCGTTCTAAATGGAGAAACCGGGAAACCGTCTTTATTATAGAGATTACCCTCCGCAAAATCCGCCCAGTTGTATCTTACGGCCACAGGCTTTGAGACCTCATCACTGTAAACAATAACCTCATTGCCTTCAATTATGGCTTTGGCTGCCTTGAACTTCTTATCTTCTCCTGCTATATCAAAACCAGATAAATTTCCGGAGCCATCCTTTGTAAACAAGCCGCCGCCGATATCAGAAAAGGAGATCCGGATTCTATTTCCTTCTATCTTCATCGATTTCAATGCGGGACCAACAGCCACCATGTTTTTGCCGTATGTATTACGCAAAGCTGTAGCAGCTATTCGTCGTCCAACATCTTGTTTATTGCGAGGATGGATATCCGTCGCTTCACCTATATCGGTCGTTACCGCCATGCCTGTGTTAGGTAAGGCGAGAGCCATAGCTTGAGCTTCTCTTAACTCGGCCCAATCACTACCCTGTTCACTATTTCCATTACCTGCATTGAAGCTGGCAAGCTGGACAAAGTAAAATGGAAAGTTTGTATTTCCCCATTTATTTCTCCAGTCATTAATCATCAAGGGAAAGGATTTCCGGTACTCGTAAGCCCGCGACGCATTGTTTTCTCCCTGATACCATATCACACCTTTCATAGCAAAAGGGATTAGAGGATTAATCATGGCATTATATAAGATAGTTGGGAAGCTATTAGGGCTAATGCTAGCAGCTGCATCTTTCAAACTCTCAATACCAAATGACCATTCTCCTGACAGTGGAATGGTTTTATCGCCGACCCGCAGAGCTACATCGGCAGCGTCTCCATAAATGCCTCCGCCTCCACCGAAATCCTCTACACGAACAGCTAATACATTTTTACCTGCTTTAAGTAAGCCTTCTTTAACCTCATAAGTCCGTTTAATGTTATAAGCGGATGTCTCCCCTATTTTAGCGCCGTTTAGAAAAGTTTGATCATTATCGTCAATCATTCCCAAAGAAAGTGAAGCCGGTTTCCCTGCATCTTCCGAAGATATCTCAATAATTCGGCGCAGCCATACGGTTCCATCAACATCTTTTAATGCTTCCTGCTCCCATAGCTGAGGCACCTTCATTTTTGGCCAGGAAGTATCGTCAAATGAAGCTGTCGGCCAGCTTGCAAGAACCTCTTTAGAAGGCAGATTTCCTTGGAGACGCTTTACTAAATCTCGGTATTCTTCCTCTTTAGCCTTCGTAAGGGCATCAAGATCAATCGCAGGTAGGCGCGAAATCATTTGTTTAAAATCCCTGCTATTTTCGAAGGCACTTTTGCTAATCCAGGTTTCGATATCAGTACCACCCCAGCTAGTGTTGATTAATCCTATCGGAACATTCAGTTCTTTATACAAGTCTCTGGCGAAAAAATACCCAACAGCAGTAAAATCACCAACATTTTGAGGTGATGCTGACTTCCAGAGACCTTCAAACTTCAAATCTTCCAGAGGTTGGTCGGCCATATCGATCTTAACTTTAAAATGTCGTATTTGAGGATAGTTCGCTGCTTCGATTTCATCTTTTGCATTTTTGGAATTCGATACGGTCCATTCCATGTTTGACTGCCCCGCACAAACCCAAACATCACCCACCAGTACATCATTAAAGCGCAGTGAATTTTTCCCCTTGAAACTTAGGATATAGGGACCTCCTGCTTTTTCTGCGTCAAAGTTTACTTTCCATTTACCATCCTTTCCTGCCTTAACTCTTCGTATTTGATTGTGGAATTGGACAATTACGTCTTCACCTGCATCCGCCCACCCCCAAACCGGTATGGCAGTATTGCGCTGGAGCACCATACCACTGCCGAAAATCCGGGCAGGCCGGACATTTGCCTGAACAAGGGAGGAAAGAAGGCCTAAGGAAAGGATAAATAAAATTTTAGTTTTCATTGCTTAATAGGTTTAAATAATTCGAAGCTTGGTTCAAACAAAAAAGTTGATTTTTCAACTCTTTTCGTCCGGTTACTCTCAACGACACAAATTTCCAAACACAGCACTTTTAACTTTCCAAGATAGTTATTTATACTTTAGAATTAAACAGACCCATTATTCAAATACCATGATTTTAAACCCGACCCCGGCAGAAATCACTGATTATTTCAAACGGTTAGTCCATAATCACAAAGAGAATATAAAGCGGCGACGATACCTTAACTTGGATACCTGGCACGTAGTATTCTGCAAAGGAGAAGCCGTTGAAGAGGTAATAAGTTAGCATCACTTAGATCAATGATGGCTATGCCTAAGGCAATTGCTATCCCCCGCTGGTGAGAAGCAGTGGTAAAGCATTCTTCCATTGCCTTAAACGATTTTGGGGATGTCCAAGCTCCTACCTGGCAGGGGACCTGATCGAGACAGGTTCGGACTAAGTCCACTACTTAGTGGACTTGGTCCGAACGTGGTACCTATTTGGTAGCGCTCATTCCCCTAGGAGACACTGCTTTTTTGGGTACCTTATCTTATTCAAATCTTGCTCACATTGAACGCTGTTTAATATATTGCAAACTTAAATTACATTTTAAACTGCATGAAATCAGAACCTCAAAAAATCAATCTTAGGTGGTCAGATCTTGATCCGAATTTTCACTTAAAACACAGTAGTTATTATGATTTAGCATCACAATACCGCCTGGAAATATTAAACAACTACGGAATCACACTTGACGTTATGGAACAAGGTAGATTTGCTCCTATCTTAATGCGGGAGGAGTGTATTTTCTTTAGAGAAATCAGGTATACGGACATTGTATACATTAATTTCATCATTAATGAGGTGAATGAAGATGGTTCAAAATGGCAGATTATTCATGAGTTTAAGGATGATAAAGGGAAGACTAAAGCAAAGTTAACAGTTGACATTGCCTGGTTTGATATAGAAAGAAGAAAATTTGCCAAGCCTTTACCGGATATTGTCACAAAAGCTTATTTAGCAATGACTGAAGAGTAAAAATCTTTGAAAGAGTAGTTTGACAGTTGGCCAGTTAGTGTAGATTTATACAGCCTGAATGGATACGAAATGACCTTTAATTAATCTTCTACTTAGCCTCCCCAACTTTGATCCTGATCCCTTTTTCAGGCCTCACGAACGAAATTAACATCAACAAAAACCAGCTCTACTTCAATTTGTGCGGTACCATTTCCCGACCATTTCGGAACGCGAAACTTAACGGCACATCCCCCTAAAATATTTTTTCTAAAGTCTTTGAAGCGCGTGCAAATAAATAAAAGGGATGATAACACACCATCCCTTTTACGCCACTTGAATGCAGTGGTCATTGTTAAGCTAGGACGCTTTGCGTTTCATTCCGTAAAGCGGCTATCAAATGACATGAGTTTTACTGCTCACAGGACGAAAATATTGACTACGCTTTTTCATCGTCATCACTTTCCAGATGTGGCGGAATCAATTTATACATCACCGGTGTCACGATCCGCGAAAGTATGGTAGAACTGATCAGCCCACCGATCAATACAATAGCCAATGGCGCTATTAGCGGATTGGGGTTCAGCGCGATAGGAAGTAAACCGCAGATCGCGGTTATTGAAGTAAGCACAACCGGCAGAAAGCGCGTCTCACCGGCCATATTGATCGCCTCATCAATGCTATGTCCTTCCATGCGCAACTGGTTGGTGAAATCAACAAGCAACAACGAATTTTTAACCTGTATACCTGATAAGCCGATGAAACCGATAATGGAAACCAGCGACATGGGGTTGCCGGTGAAAAGCAGAAATACCACCCCGCCAAGTATTCCTAAGGGTATGATGGATAACACGATAACGATCCCTTTGAATGTTTTGAATTGCAACAGCAGAACACCCACAAAAAGAAAACCGCTCAGTAAGATCACAGACAAGAAATTGCCGCCCAGAGCATCCCCTTCCGATTCTGCCTCCCCGGATAGCTTGTAATAATACCCCGGAGGCATCTTCAATTGATTTAGCTGGGGAACGATATCCTTCAGGATGTCATTCGCCAGTACGTTTTCTTTGGTTAGGGAGGTTACCTTCGCAAAGCGTGATTTATTGAAATGATTGATCGCTGTCGGTGACTTTTCAAACGAAATGGTAGCGATCTGATCAATTAGCACCGGCGTACCCTGTACATTGTTTACATAGAGGTTTTTTAAAGCATCCAGGTTGGAAAACTTCTCTCTGGGCAGGGTGATGACAACGTTCCTGGAATCACCCCTATCGTCAATGTAATCACCTACGTTTAGCCCAGCTACCGCCATCCGGATCACCTTGTCTACATCGCTGGTAAGCACACCTAAAGTACGGGCCTTCTCTTTATCAATTTTGATTTTAACATCCGATTTGTACGCATTCAGCTCATTGTTGATGTAAAAAGTTCCGGGATGCTTTTTCAAGATCTCTTCCACTTTGAAGGAGAGTTCCCGTAACTTTTCCTGATCTTCCCCAAAAACCCTCACCACGATATTCGCTTCGATCGGTGTCCCCTGCTCGAAGTCTTTAACTTCTATCCTTGCATAGGGAAAATCTTTGAATTTCTTTCTGAGCTGTTTGATCAGGTTTGTTTTGGATTCAGGGCTGGCCTCTTCGTCCAACTGTACAAAGACCTGCGCAAAATCGGGCTTCACATCCTGCTGATGGACATTGTAATAAACCTGCGGATTGCCCTTACCCACATTAGCCGTATAATAGACAATCTCTTTATGCTTCTTTAATTCACTTTCCACCAGCCTGGTTGCCCGGTCACTCTCGGGAATGTTTGCTTGCAGGGGCATTTTTATATTGATGAGAAACATCGGCTTTTCTGACGTTGGGAAAAGCTTAAACCCCGTTTGCGTAAATAAGAAGAACGCAAGTGCACTTAAAGCTAGCGATATACCTATAGTGGTTTTTGGCCACTTCAAAGCCAATGGCATTACCCGACTGTAAGAAGAGGTCAAAAACCCTTGCAGGTATTTTAGAAAAACGTTCCCCTCCCCGTGTGTATGGCTCTTCAATACCCGGCTACCGAGGAAAGGTACAAGCGTCAGGGCGACAATCATAGAAGCAAGGACACTGGTCATTACGGCAACTGGAAGACTGCGGATAAACTCACCGGCCAGATCAGGCAGGAACGCAAGCGGCAGGAACGCGATGACCAGGGTAGCCGTACATCCTACAACCGCAATCCCAATCTGCTTTGTTCCTTTCAATATGGCATCTTTACGGGAATGGCCTTCCCTCAGCCATCTTTCTATATTTTCCACCACGACGATACTGTCATCGACCAGTAGTCCCAATGCAACTACCAGGCCGACAATGCTCAACTGGTTTAAAGAATAACCCAATAAATTCATGGCAATGAGCCCAAGTGCAAGAGAAAGCGGAATCGAGATCATCACAATGAGCGATGCCCGGAAACCTAGTGGCAGCAGGGTGATGATTACTAAAACTATTGCCAGCCCAAAGTCAAACCCCAGGTGCCCGAGACGTTTGGAAACCATATTAGCCTGATCAAAATTCTTGACCATGCGGATGTTATCAGGAAGCCCTGCGGAGAATTCTTGCAACACCGGGAGGAACTCCTCCTGTACCTTGGCGATGTTAACGTTATCTTTCATTGCTGCCGTAACGAGTACACAACGATGACCGTTCAGACGGGTGACATGGTCTACCGTGCCGTCCCTGTAGCTAACATGGGCCACATCCTTCAGGTAAACAATCTTTCCTCTGGCATTATAGATAACGGTATTGGCCACGTCATCCACATTCTTGAACTTGCCGCTAGTCTTCACATTGAATACCTTGCTATCCAGGTTGATGCTTCCTCCGGGAATATCCGCAGCCTCACTTTGCAGACTACCTACTACCACATTGAGCGGTATCTTCCATTGGGCCAGTTTGTCCAGCTGCATATCAATCCTGATCTCCTGTTCCGGCATACCGAAATATTTTACATCTTTCAGGTTAGTGATCTTTTCCAGTTGTGTTTTAAGTATATCCGCCTTATCCCGGAGCAACTTGCCGGAGGCATTGTCTGAAACCAGGGCCACCTGCAGTATCTTGACATCAGAGGAGGATATCTTCTCGGTCTTGATCATATAAATATCCTTGGGAAGTTCAGTTCCTTTTAATGCATTTATCGCAGTGGAAATCTCCTGATACTTGTTGTCCACATCGACCCCAAATTTAAACTTGGGCTGGATGGCTGCCACGCCGTCCTCTATTGTGGTAAGGATTTTATCGATATTTTCCAGTCCGTAAATTTTGTTTTCAATGGGTTTTACCACCTGCTCTTCCATGTCTTTGGGACTGGTGCCCGGATAAATTACAGTAATAAGATACTGCGGCGGATGCGTAGTGGGGTCTTCCGAGCGAGGCATGGTAAACAGCGTCAGCAGGCCAACAACTGCCACCAGCAAAAATATAATCAGCGTGAACTGATAATTCTTAACGGAGAAATTTGTGATCTTCATAGCCTTACCTGATGATTTTAATAATGGACTGTTCGTTGAGGTAGGCGCTGTTCGAGATCACGATTTGGCCTACGCCTTCCGGTTTATCTCTCAGGTAAACCTTTTCATTGTCAAATCGCAGAATATTTACAGGTACTTTTTTGACCCTGTTCGTCCCGGCTGTTGTAAACACAAAGCCTTTGTCGCCGTCAGCCTCTACGAGAGAGCCGTATGGGATTACCATCACGCTCTCGTCCTGCTGCGTGGCTATCTCTGCTTTGCCGAACATGCCGACCGCAGGCCTTACCCCGTTCAAGCTGAGCCTTAGTTCTATCTGAAAAGAGCCGAGCTCACGATCTGCGGCCTGCGACTTACGGAACACGACGGCATCGAACTTACGACCCTCATAGCCGTCGAGCGTTACCTTGGCGGTCTGGCCCTGTCTAACAATGGCCCATTCACGGTCAGTTACCCCAACCTTAAGGATATAGCTGTTATGCTGCTGGATCGAGTTAACGAACAGCACCGGCATCCCCTCTCCTACCACTTCCCCTTCATTGGCAGTCTTTTTACTTACAAAGCCATCGCTTGCGGCATATATTTTGGAATAACGCTCATTAAACGCTGTCGATTCCCTGCCTTTGCGGGCAACATCCAGTGCGGTTTTGGTATTCTGTAACTGCTCTAACGTAAAAACGCTGTCTTTATAAAGGTTAACGGCCCGGGCATAGTCCCGTTCTGCCTTCTCAACACCCAAACTCGACTGGGCCAGGCCGGCTGATATTTCGGTGGAGTTGAGCGTAGCCAGCAACTGGCCTTTTTTAAAGAACTGACCTTCTTCAACCAGAATACGGCTGATAACGCCGCCGATCTTAAAAGCGTACCTGGCCTCGTCCTCGGTACCTACTAAACCGGTAGCACTGATGTGGTCTGGTATTTCCAATAAGGACATCGAGGAAATCTTAACGGGAATGATATCAGGTTCGCCCAATGCGTTTGTGGCCTTTTGTCCTTCTTTGCAGGAAGCAAACAGGAACAGCGTTGCGATTACACCGGAGAATAAATAGTTTTTTTTCATGATGTTTAATTATTGAATTTGAAACTTGCATTGGCACGTTCGATGGTTGTATAAGCGATCCAGGTATCGAACAGGGCAATATTGGCCTGGAGCTGTGAATCTATCCACTGGTTCTGGGCATCCAACAGTTCGATATAGATTGCCATTCCTTCCTTGTATAATTTGACCATATCACCGTAATAGGTTTCACTGGTCTTTAACTGGGATTGGGTCGCCCGATACTGGGCGATCGCACTTTGCATACCAGCCTGCCGAACTTCGAGTTCAGTAAGCAGTTGTTGCTGCACGTAATCGGTCTGGGAGGCAATCGCCTCGCGGTCGGACAATGTCTGTTTTATGCGGTAGATGTTCCTTCCAGATGAAAACAAGTTCCATTCAAGGGAAACGCCAAGGAAATAATAACGGCTCTGCTGATTAAACCGCCAATCAAAGGCCTGCGAACCCAAGTCAAGGTAAGTGCCCACTTTGGGAATGAGATAAGATCTTGCGAGCCCGTTCAGACTTCCGTTGATGTTTTTTGCGATCCTGAGTTTGGACAATTCTTCCCTGCCGCTGACGTTACTTCCCGGCAACTGATCCTGCGCGGGTAATGCGCTAATGTCATCCGTTAGTATGCTGTCCCTCAAGGGGCGGTTCAGCAGGAAGTTGAAATAATAGCGGGCAGACTCTTCGGTCTTCCTTGCCGCGATAAGGGAAGCATTTATCCTGGACACTTCGTTCTGGCTTCGCATCACCACCGTCCGGTTCACCTTGCTGTTGTCGTACAGCCTGGTATTGATCCGCTGTCCTTCTTCTACCAGTTGAAGGGAGGATTGATAAATCCTTGTCGCATTGATCGCTTTCAGGTAATTGTAGTAAGCGACCTTAATCTCTTTAACAAGTTCCCGTTTATAAAGAAGTACCTCGGCTTTCTGCAGATCGACCTGCTGCTGCCTGATCCTCTTGTTATAGATCAGCTCGGCGTTTAGAATAGGAAGCGTTGTACGAAACCTGGCATCATAGAAATTATCAGGATTGATCTGAATGTGCTGGTTCTGAAGTTGCGGAAAGGCATTGCTTCCGGTCAACTGGTTCAACGTGGCATAAGCACCATTCAGCAGCTCGCCCGCCGGAAAATCTATGGTGCGGCCGCCGTCAGCCTTGGTATAGGTCGTCGAAAAGCTGACCTGCGGCAGGAACATGCTTTTGGCTTCCTTCAGTACATTGATGTTCTTTTCGAGTACAAAGTTCTGCTGCCTGATGCTCTGGTTAGTCTTAAGCCCTTCTTGGATGTAGTCATCCAGCTTGCTCTGGGCCTTTACCGCATCCGCAGCAACAAGGGGTAAGGCTGCTAAGGCGACACGGTAAAATAGCTGCATTTTTATATTCATTTTAATCACTGTTTTAATTTTAAACACTGTTCAACATTGGTTCAAAAAAAGGGCTAAGCCTTCTCAAGTAGCGCAACAAAACATTCGTAGCCATGCTCCATCAGTTCTTCATTAGTCTTATTCACAAAACTGGATGTACGATCTTTACAGAACAACGCACAGATGCCATGCACTGCTGAAAGGATCATGAACGTCAAATACTCTGCATCCATACCTTTAAATCTCCCTTTCTCCTGGCACTCTTTGACTACTCCCTGCAGGTGATTGATTGCCTCCTGGGCGATCTGAAATCCACCGGAATGCGGCTTTTTAGTAGGTTCTTCCAAGATGAACATGAGGTTGTAATAATCTTTATTATCCTGCGCAAACTGAATAAAAATGCGTCCCATAGCTTTTAAACGCTCAAAAGGTTCTGCCACTTTATCCAACACCTTTAACTGGCTGAGTAGCAGTCGGAACCCTTCCTTATGCAGCTCGTGAAAGATCTCACTTTTGTCTTTAAAGTGAAAGTAAATTATGCCCGCGCTGTAATTGATTTCACTGGCAATATTGCGCATACTGGTTTGTTCATAGCCCTTTTCCAGGAATATCTTACGCGCACTGTTCAGGATACGCTTATGCATTTCCTGCTTCTCTTCCAGTTTTCGTTCTGCTATGCCCATTTTAAGATTATTATAAGATACAAATATAAGAGCGCTCGTTGAGTGGCCAAATTTTGCATATCAACTAATTTTGTATCCCGGGACTGATCTTTCCCATGATGCTTACAGCGGCCTGTCGGTTCAGAAATTTGAACCCGAACAGCATGAATCGGTTCTTCCAGCCTTGCACGACCCGGGGCTTTTTCCTTTTTTGCAGAGCTTCGGTGAGTTCCTGGGCAACTTCTTCGACAGAGGATACCACAAAATCAGGAAAATCACTGGCCTTCCTGCCTGCATGCTTATGAAAGTCCGAGTTTGCTGCGCCGGGATTAAAGCCCATCACAAAAACACCTTTGTGCTTGAACTCATACCATAACGATTCCGAAAAATTGGCGACAAAACTTTTCGTGCCTGCATACACCGCGCCTCCCGGAAGGGAAGAATGAGCAAGCAGGGAGCCGATATTGACCAGGGCATCTCCGGCCGTGGCATTTTGTAAAAAGCCATAAGAAAGGGTCACCAGAGCTTGCATATTGAGCTGCATGGTTGTCAACTGGTCTTCCAATGGGATATCCGTAAACTCCCCGTAAATTCCTGCACCCGCGTTGTTGATCAGAAGGTCGTACTTTTCAGCGCTAAGATGCGCCGTCAATTTCTGCAGGTCTTCCCTTTTGGTCAGATCGGCAACCATGATCGTGTGGCCGCTGCCGTTTAAACTCAATATCGCTTTTTTCAAACGATCCTCATTGCGAGCCACCAGTGTTAACTGGTAGTTCTGTGTGGCCAGCCGTCGGGCTATCTCGAGTCCGATACCTCCGCTGGCGCCTGTGATGAATGTTTTTTTCATGATGGTCTGTGATTGATAATTTTAAAACCGAAACAAATCTATTGAACAGTGTTCAATAAAACAAATCGATTGATGAAATTTTTACAAAATCTGACATTTCATTCAGAATCATTAGGATGTTTTCTTGGTGTGATACCGTCGGTTTTGAATGTGTCAACTTTTCAATTATGAAGAGAGACTGCGAAGAAAAGATAAAACGACTGGAAACTACGCTTTCGGAGGTGAAGATGCAAAATGGAACGCCGTGAGTATTGACAAGTGATAATGGTCTTGCAAGTGTCTAGGTTTCAAACCTGCAAAACAAAGAATTTATTCTATTCCCCCCAACTATTTCGCTTGATCCGCAACTTATCTATCAGATTAACAAGAAATTACGTGCAAATAAAAACGGGAAAGATTTGATTTTTCAACTCTTTCCCGTCCAGTACTGAAGGCGGGAATCGAACCCGCACGACCTTTAAGGGTCACAGGATTTTAAGTCCTGCGTGTCTACCAGTTCCACCACTTCAGCAGGTTTTGAGAACCTTTTTCAATATTAAATCCCTTCCTGGTAGAAAGGGATTCTGGAGCGAAAGACGAGATTCGAACTCGCGACCCCGACCTTGGCAAGGTCGTGCTCTACCAACTGAGCTACTTTCGC
>CBFGOI010000113.1:0-15839 GCA_965650335.1 uncultured Pedobacter sp.
ACGACAAGGCAAAATTAAAACAAAGCCTGGATGAAGCCGGAATTTGCTTTCTGCATGCTCCCTTGTTTCATCCGGCAATGAAAACTCTCGCCCCAATAAGAAAAGACTTGGGAGTTAAAACCTTCGTTAATATGTTAGGGCCGATGGTTAACCCATCACAACCAAAGTATCAGATGGTTGGAGTTTTTAGTTTAGAGCTGGCTAGACTGTATGCCTACCTCTATCAAAAAACTGAAAAGAAATATACCATTCTTCACGATTTAGGCGGATATGACGAGATCTCATTAACCAACTCATTCAAAACATTCACATCCACCGGCGAAACTATATCAACCATTGAAAGCCTTGGGTTAAAAACCATTAATGCTGAATTAATTGGTGGTGGTGAAACGGTGCAGGAATCGGCTAAAATTTTCAGCGATGTATTAAATGGAAGTGGAACAGCAGAACAGAATGCAGTTGTTTTATGCAATGCAGCATTGGCCATTAAAACTATACATCCGGAGAAAAGCTTTTCTGATTGCTATGGTATTGCCGAGGAATCTTTGAAGAGCAAAAAAGCCTTGAAAAGTTTCAAAACGTTAGTGTCCATTAAATAATGATTCAAAAAAAATTAAAGCTGAAGATTTGCGGAATGCGTGATGCTGAAAACATCAAGCAACTTGCGATGCTTGAACCTGATTATATAGGCTTTATATTTTATCCTGAATCTAAGCGTTATGCAGCTGAACTGGATATTAAATTATTAAGTTCATTACCATCAGAGATTAAAAAAACCGGCGTATTTGTTGACAGCACTTACCAGGATATTGCAGAAAAGATTGAAACCTATAAGCTTGATGCTGTTCAGCTACATGGCGCAGAGAAACCTGAGCTTTGTATGAAAATTAAGAATCTTAACGTTCAAGTAATTAAAGCGTTTGGGATAGACAATAACTTTGACTTCAGCAATTTATCTTCATACAATGAAGCGATTGACTATTTTCTTTTCGACACTAAAACCAAGGAACATGGCGGATCGGGAAAAGCGTTTGACTGGGAATTATTAAATCAGTACACCTTGGATAAGCCCTATTTTTTGAGCGGAGGCTTAAGTATTGAAAATCTTGCTGAGATTAAAAGCATTAATGATACACGCCTTTATGCCCTGGATTTAAACAGCCGATTTGAGCTGCAACCTGGTTTAAAAGACATTGAAAAATTAACATCAGTTTTTAACGAAATTAAAATCCCGGGTTAGGGATTGGAGGACAATATGAGTTATCATGTAAATGAAAAAGGATATTTTGGAGCTTTCGGCGGAGCGTATATTCCCGAAATGCTTTATCCGAATGTTGAGAAATTAAGAACCAAATACCTGGACATAATTTATGAGCCTGGATTTCAGGAAGAGTATCAGCAATTATTGAAAGATTATGTGGGTCGCCCCTCTCCTCTTTATTTAGCAAAGCGACTTTCGGCGAAATACGGCGCAAATATTTATTTAAAACGCGAGGACCTGAATCATACAGGTGCGCATAAAATAAACAACACGGTTGGTCAAATACTTTTAGCGCAACGTTTGGGCAAAAAACGCATCATCGCTGAAACCGGTGCAGGTCAGCACGGGGTAGCTACTGCTACAGTTTGTGCCTTAATGGGACTTGAATGTGTGGTTTACATGGGTGCTGTTGATATTGAAAGACAAGCGCCTAATGTTGCGCGTATGAAAATGATGGGAGCAACAGTTATCCCTGCAGTTTCAGGAAGTCAGACACTTAAAGACGCCACAAACGAGGCCTTACGCGATTGGATAAACAATCCGGTTGATACACATTATATAATCGGTTCTGCTGTTGGACCGCATCCGTATCCCGATATGGTAGCACGCCTCCAGTCTATTATTTCGGAGGAAACCAGATGGCAACTGAAAGAAAAAACAGGCAAAGAAAATCCTGATTATGTTCTGGCCTGCGTGGGTGGAGGAAGTAACGCAATCGGTATGTTCTATCATTTTTTAGACGAGCCGGACGTTCAGCTTATTGCTGTGGAAGCAGGCGGAAAAGGCGTTGATACCGGCGAATCTGCTGCAACGACCTTTTTAGGAACAGAAGGAGTTTTACATGGAAGCAGATCGATTGTTATGCAAACCGAAGATGGACAGGTTGTAGAACCTTATTCTATTTCTGCCGGATTGGATTATCCAGGTATCGGGCCGCAACATGCTCATTTATATATATCTAAGCGTGCTCAATACGTGAGTATTACTGACGATGAAGCGATGCAGGCAGGATTAGAACTAACTCGTTTGGAAGGAATTATTCCCGCTATCGAAAGTGCTCATGCCTTTGCTTACTTAAATAAAATGAAATTTAAAGGTGATGAAACGGTGGTTGTTTGTCTTTCGGGTCGTGGCGATAAAGACTTAAGCAATTACATGAATTACTTTGGCTTTTAAGATAAATGATTTCACAGATGATAAGAGGATTAAATGATTTCATGAACCTTGCGGTACAGAAATCAAGCACTCCTTGCGTCTCAATTCTCATATCTAACATCTCATATCTCAATTACAATGAACAGAATTAAACAACTTTTCGAACAGAAGAAAGAAAACGTTTTATCTATATATTTTACTGCAGGATACCCTAACATCAACAGCACCTTGGATATCGCGGAGGCGCTTGAAAAAGCAGGAGCAGATTTCCTGGAAATAGGTATACCCTACTCCGATCCATTAGCCGACGGACCGGTTATTCAGAACAGTTCGTTAAAGTCGATAGAAAATGGTATGACTTTAAGGGTTCTGTTTGAACAATTAAAAGACCTTAGAAAGCGCGTTTCTATTCCGGTGCTATTGATGGGATATGTTAATCCTATTCTTCAGTACGGTGTCGAAAAATTCTGTGCTTCCTGTAAAGAAGTTGGTGTAGATGGTGTTATTGCGCCAGATCTGCCAATGTATGAATATGAAGAAATGTATAAAGATTGCTTCAGCGGAAGTAACCTGAGCAATATATTTCTAATCACCCCCCAGACCTCCGACGAGCGTATCCGAAAAATTGACGAATTAAGTAATGGCTTTATTTATTTGTTGTCATCATCATCTACAACAGGGAAAAACCTTGCTCTAACTGATGTCACAGAAGATTACTTTACCCGATTGAAGAACATGAACCTTAAAAACCCGACGATGATCGGATTTGGGATTTCGGATAATAAAAGTTTCAGCAAAGCTTGTCAATATGCCAATGGTGCCATTGTTGGAAGTGCATTTGTGAAGTTATTGGGTGAAGATGGCTACATGGAAAAGATACCTGAGTTTATAGGAAGCCTGAGAACCGAAAAGAAGCAACTGGTTTAGCAGGTGCTTAATCAAAACCTATAAGGTTTTAGAAACCTTATAGGTTATATAAAGAACTTATAATTTACCCCCCCCTCACAGTCAAGAAATACATGTTTGCACATATTTAAAAACCATTCGTCCGGTAAGGCGTTTCTTAAACACCCATCTAAACGGAGGGCTTTATTATTATGTCTAATATTAAACTTGCTGTTATCTACTACAGCTCGACCGGCACGAATTATCAATTGGCAAAGTGGGCAACTGAAGCTGCACAACAATCGGGCGCTGAAGCCAAACTTTTAAAAGTTCCTGAACTAGCATCGCAGGATGCAATTGATGCTAATCCGGCCTGGAAATCTCATTTCGAAGCAACCAAAACTGTTCCGGAGGTTTCACTGAATGATCTGGACGAATCGGATGCTTTTATATTTAGCTTTCCTACACGTTACGGAAATGTGCCCGCGCAAGTGAAACAGTTTATGGATACCACCGGGAGTCTCTGGTTTCATGGGAAACTGATTAATAAAGTTGTAAGTGCAATGACAAGTGCACAAAACCCACATGGCGGACAAGAATCTACTTTACTTGCGTTTTATAATACCATGTTTCACTGGGGAGCAATTATAGCTGCTCCGGGATATACATCAGATGCCGTATATGAGGCAGGAGGAAATCCCTATGGCACAAGTGTAACTGCTAATGGAAAAGGCCTTAACGAAAATACCCACAAAGCAGTTATTCATCAGGTAGAACGAACACTGCAAATTGCAAGATGGATTAAAAGCGGCCAGGAAAGAGACCTTTAATACCCAGGCTCTGGCAAGTTGTGTGAGAAATAGTTATATGTAATACTTTTCTCCATCTGTCTTTATCTTACCCGCATCCAATAGAATCCTCAGAGCCTCAATCCGCTCCTTTTCAGCTCCGGCATGAACAGAAGTAATTAGTTCATCTAAAGTTAAATGCTTTTCGGCAAGGTGTTCGAGCATCTCAAAAGCTACCTTTTCAAACACGTTGCTTCTTTCAGCATTGCGTTTTTCTTCGATACACACATCGCATACTCCGCATTTTTCAACCTGGATCTCGTCAAAGTATTTCAACAATAACTGACTTCGACACTTGTGTGCTTCAGCATATTTGATAACAGCTTCGACTTGCTGTTGCATAATAAGCTTTCGCTGAGCAATGTATTTTGTATCAATAAAGAGGTTAGAGCTATCCAAGCGACCCTTTATATAGTTTATTTGTGGTTTATCTGTTTGCTTAAAATAAGTGAGCAGCTCTAGCTCTTCTAATTTTTCTAATGTTTTAACAACCTGTACGGTGCTTAAATTAGTTCGCCGTGCTAAATCGCTTTCACGTATCTGGCTATACTGTTCAAATAAACCACCGTAAGAACGCAGCATGGTTTTGATAAATGAATCGTATTGAGAATATTCAATCTGAAACCGATACAGATCCTCGGCTCCAACATTGATTTTGACCCGCGATGGTAGATAAACACTCTCGCTTAGCGCGATATATTCATCATGCTCCAGAAACTTTAAAGCGTTTAAAGTTTTAATCGGATCCAGCTTAAATCGAGAGCAGAAACTACCGATATCGAATTCCAACGTTAGGCCTTCTCCTGCGCCATAAGCCAGCTGAAAAAAGTTTCCGAGTGAATGATAAACCTGCTTTATCTCTTCAGGAGAGGGGAAACTCAAACTAAACTTTCGCTCCAGCGCAATTTTGTCGGATGTGTTATAGAGCAACACGCCAAATGCTTTTTTTTCATCCCGGCCCGCCCTGCCCGCTTCCTGGTAATACGCTTCCAAACTTTCCGGCAAATCTAAATGAACCACAAAGCGAACCTCTGCTTTATCAATCCCCATCCCGAAAGCATTGGTAGCCACAATAACCCGTATGTTACCTTTCTTCCAGGCTTCCTGCTTATCCGCACGCAAAGGCGTTGTCAAACCGGCATGGTAAAAATCACTGCTTATGCCTTCGCGGTTAAGCATTTTAGCAACTTCCTGGGTTCCCCTGCGGTTTCTGACATACACAATACCTGTGCCCTTAACTTTTTTTGCTATCGCGATCAGCTTTCTGAACTTATTCTCCTCCGTGGCAACGATATAGCTTAAATTTCGGCGCTCAAAACTTTTCCTGAAAACATTCTTCTTTTTAAAGCCGAGCTTATTTTGAATATCATCTATTACGTGTTCTGTTGCTGTAGCAGTTAAAGCCAGCACAGGAACGTCGGGATGCAGCTCTCGTAAATTTGTCAGTTGCAGATATGGTGGTCTGAAATCATAACCCCACTGGGAAATACAATGTGCCTCGTCAATTGCAAAAAGATTTACATTCATGTATTTGATACGCTCACGCACCAGATCAGACATCAGCCTTTCGGGAGATACGTACAAGAACTTTATTTTACCATACACACAGTTATCCAGCATTATATCAACCTCGCGTTTTCCCATGCCCGAAACAATAGAAACGGCTTCAATACCTCTTGCATTTAAATTTTCCACCTGGTCTTTCATCAGGGCTATGAGGGGCGAAACAACTATGCATATACCCGGCTTAACCATTGCCGGAACCTGGAAACAAATCGATTTCCCACCTCCGGTTGGTAAAAGCGCCAGTGTGTCTTTGCCATCTAAAACAGATTGAATGATCTCTTCCTGTAAAGAGCGAAAAGAATCAAAGTTCCAATACTTTTTTAGTGCCTGGTAAATTGTCATTGGGTCAAATCTAATAATCCTATCATAATATTTACCTTAAAACCTAGTTGATGAATTAATAGAACAATATATTTGTTGTCCATTACCCAAAAAGAATGAATAAATTTTACCTTGTTTTAATAGCTCTTTCTTTTCATACTAGCCTCTATAGTCAGTCCAAGTCCGAACCTCCAAAATGGAACATAGAAAAATTCGGGGGTCCCACAAAAAATGTATCATTTACAACCGATGAAGGAACCTGGATGAACCTGGATGTAAGTCCGGATGGCAAAGAAATAGTGTTCGACCTTTTGGGCGACATCTATAAAATGCCTGTCGCAGGTGGGGAAGCCACTATTTTGGCCGGTGGCCCTGCTTTTGAAGTTCAGCCAAAATTTAGCCCTAACGGGAAGATGATTTCCTATACAAGCGACAAAGAAGGTGGTGATAATATCTGGATCATGAATGCCGATGGAACAAAAAAGCATTCGGTAACCAAAGAAAACTTCCGACTATTGAACAACGCAGTATGGACTCCCGACAACCAATATCTGATAGCCCGTAAACATTTTACCAGCACCCGTTCATTGGGGGCCGGCGAAATGTGGATGTATCACGTATCAGGTGGTGAAGGTATACAGCTCACAAAAAGAAAAAATGATCAGCAGGATGCAGGCGAACCAGAAGTATCGCCAGACGGAAGATATCTCTACTTTAGTGAAGATATTAGCCAGGGGCCATTTTTTCAATACAACAAAGATCCTAACGGAGAGATTTATGCCATTAAGCGTTTAAATCGCGAAAGCGGAATTATTGAAATGGTTGCTGGTGGACAGGGTGGTGCAGCAAGGCCGATAATCTCTCCAGACGGCCGATACCTGGCTTTCGTTAAACGAGTACGCTTAAAATCTGCTTTGTTTATCCAGGATTTGAGCACCGGTGAAGAATGGCAGGCATACGAAGATCTATCCCACGACCAGCAGGAAACGTGGGCAATATTTGGTGTGTATCCAAATTTCGCATGGACACCAGACAGCAAAAACATCATTTTTTATGCTAAAGGAAAGATTAGAAGCCTTGACATTAATTCGCAGGAAGTAGTTGTAATTCCCTTTGAAGTCAACGTAAACCAAACCATCGCAGAAGCCGTCCGATACAATCAGAAAGTATTCACAGAAGAGTTCGAAGCGAAAATGATTCGGCAGTTAACAACATCACCTGATGGCAAAAAAGTAGCCTTCAATGCCGCAGGATATATTTATTTAAAAGATTTGCCTGGCGGTAAACCGGAGCGTTTGACAGATGGAACTGAGTTTGAATTCGAGCCTCAATTTAGTCCAGACGGAAAATCGATAGTATATGTCTCATGGAGCGATGAAGCCAAGGCCGCAATTAATAGAATTGATTTAAAAAGCAGGAGAATCACTCCTATCACAACAGAAAAAGGATTTTACTATTCACCTAGCTTCTCCAAAAAAGGCGACAAAATAGTTTTCCGTAAAGGAAGCGGTAACAATACTCTTGGCTTCGCATTCGGTAAGAACCCGGGAATTTATATTGTTTCTGCAAATGGAGGCAGTGCCGAAAAAATATCAGACACCGGCATCCGACCAGTTTTTGACCACACCGATAGCCGCATTTATTTTCAAACAAGCGAGGGAGACAAAAAAGCATTTAAAAGTATGGATGTAAACGGCGGCTCAATCCGTACGCATTACGTTTCGCAATATGCAAATCAGTTTGTTCCAAGTCCGGACGGAAAATGGCTGGCTTTTACTGAACTTTTTAATGCATATATCACTCCTTTGATCAATACAAATAACGCGCTGGATTTATCATCAAGCAATAAATCTTTACCATTAAGTAAAGTTACCCGTGATGCCGGCATTTCTCTGCATTGGAGTAAAGACAGTAAGAAACTTAACTGGACGCAGGGGCCTGAGTATTTTTCAAGGGAGATAAAAAACTCATTCAGCTTCCTGGACGGAGCACCCTCTACTCTTCCAGCAATCGATACGACAGGCATTGATTTAGGATTAAAATTAAAATCCGATATCCCGAAAGGAAAGATTGCTTTTACCAATGCCCGCATTATCACAATGAAGGGTAATGAAGTTATTGAAAAGGGTACTATTGTTATAGAAGAAAACCGGATTACGGCTGTGGGCCCTGCCGATCAGGTGAACATTCCCGGAGGAGCTGAAGTTATAAATGCCGAAGGACAAACGATAATGCCGGGAATTATAGATGTTCATGCCCATTTACCGACAAGTCCTGACGGTATTTCACCGCAACAAGACTGGGCCTACTTTGCCAATTTAGCTTACGGGGTTACCACGTCGCATGATCCGTCGAGCAATACCGAAATGGTTTTCAGTCAGTCGGAGATGCTTAAAGCAGGAAGAATGGTTGGTCCCCGGCTTTATTCTACCGGAACCATTTTATATGGCGCTGATGGCGATTTCAAAGCGGTTACCAACAACTACGAGGATGCCAAATCGCATTTACGGCGAATGAAAGCTGTGGGTGCGTTCACGGTAAAATCATACAACCAACCTCGCCGAGAGCAAAGACAGCAAATTATTCAAGCTGCCAGAGAACTGAAAATGGAAGTTGTACCCGAAGGCGGCTCGACTTATTTTCATAACATGTCGATGATTTTGGACGGGCATACAAGTATCGAGCATAATATTCCGACAGTGCCGATTTATAAGGATGTAAAAGCACTCTGGAACGCCAGCAAGACATCCTATACTCCAACGCTAATCGTAAGCTATGGATCGCAATGGGGAGAAAACTTTTGGTATGATAGAACCAATGTTTGGGAAAACGAGCATTTGTTAAATTTCACGCCGCGTTCAATAGTCGACAGCCGATCCCGCCGCAGAACAACCTCGGAATTTGGAGACTACGGCCACATTGATGTTGCAAAAGCAACAAAGCAATTAGCAGATGGAGGCACAAAGATTAATCTTGGCTCGCATGGACAGCTTCAAGGCTTGGGTGCACACTGGGAGCTTTGGATGCTTGCACAAGGCGGCATGTCGCCTTTGGAGGCTATACGATGCGCAACTCTAAACGGTGCTGAACACTTAGGAATGGCTAAAGAACTCGGATCGTTGGAACCGGGTAAACTTGCAGATCTGATCGTTCTTAATGAAAATCCTTTAGTGGATATACGTAATTCGGACAAGATAAAATATGTTATGGTTAACGGCCGGCTTTATGATGCCGAGACCATGAATGAACATAACACGGAGAAGCAGCGGGGCAAATTTTGGTGGCAGACAAGCAAGGGTGAAAGTTTCGGATTATCAACAAATACTGAGACCTATATCTTTGGAGTTCCGGAATGCGATTGATATCTTTATTGTTAAAGACATCAATCATGCAAGACGAGATTCTATTTTCGGAAAAGCAGCGTTTTAGACAATTCTGGCTTTGGATCATCCTGCTTTGCATGAATGTGTATCTTATTGACAGAACGGTGAGAGAACTTCTAATGGCTGAGCAATTTGGCGGTATACCGATGAGCGACTCTGGACTGATTATATCCACCACACTATCCTTATTAGTAACTCTGCTGATTGCACTCACACGGCTGGATACCATCATTAAACCGGATGGCATTTATGTCCGGTTTTTCCCCTTTCATTTAAAATTTAGACAATATCCATGGGACAGCATAGCCCAGGTATTCGTAAGAGAATACAAGCCAATCTCCGAGTATGGTGGCTGGGGGTATCGCCTGGGTTTATTTGGGAAAGGTAAAGCGTTCAACGTGTATGGAAATCAAGGAATTCAACTGGTGTTCACAAATGGATCAAAACTTTTAATTGGGACGAACAGGCCTGATGAGGTACGGGAAGCGTTGGAACAGGCTGATGTGAAAAATGAAAGGGCAGAAAGATAGGTGATACGAAAACAAACCTTTCAAAAAGACTGAAAAATCCATGCCGGATCATTTATATTAATAAAAAGTTTCTCGTTTTCGCTATCAAAATATTTCGTTACTTTGAAGCCTTCGACTTGGTAGCTCAGTTGGTAGAGCAACTGACTCTTAATCAGTGGGTCGAGAGTTCGAGCCTCTCCCAGGTCACAATAGAAAAGCGCTGTTCTTGATATCAGGAATGGCGTTTTCTGTTAAATAAAGGCAGTTTTTTCTACTGCCAACACTGGAATGGGAACCGCCGTTTCGTGAGGATTTACATAGTTTTTTGTTGAATTTAACGCAAAAATGTAACAAATACGTAACAACGTTTTTGCGTGCTAATGAAATTATTATGGCAACGGTGAGCGCAATGGTATTTAATCATCATCAAAAATCAGATGGTACTTTTAATGTTAAAATAAGAGTTTACCATAAAAATGAAAGGAGGTTTATCGACTCAAACCATTTTGTTACAGATAAGCAATTGGATAGTAAATTCCGAATTAAAGACAAGTTCCTGCTCAAGATTTTGGATGTGCAGTTAGAGGAGTATAGAAAAGTAATTAGCGAACTAGGACTTAAAGTCGAATATTTTTCTGCTGAACAGCTGCGAGATTACTTAAAAGATAGAGATCAAGATATAGATATTATTAAATTCTGTAATGATCATATTGAACAATTAAAAAAAGAAGGGAGAACAGCAACAGCAAATAATCATAAAACCGTTCGAAATAGTCTTATCGATTATTTTAAAAGAGAACATGTTTCAATTAATGAGATTAACTCTAATATGCTGATCTCGTTCGAACGTTTTTTGAGAACGCCAAGAGCAATGAACAGAAGTGATAGAATGGGAAAACCGATCGTAATTGACGGAGAAGGCGCCAGCAATAGCAGTATTCACAACTATATGAGAGATCTGCGAACGCTGTTTAATGCTGCTTGCAAGCTGTACAATAATGCTGATCTTGGAATATACAGGATTAAACACTACCCTTTTAAAAAATACAAAATTGGCTCTGCCCCTCTTACAAAAAAAAGAAACATTACTATTGACGAGGTTAAACAGATTCGGGATTGTTGGGTAGGTCCAAATAGTAGAGCTGAACTCGCTAGGGACCTTTTCATGCTAAGCTTCTATTTGTGTGGTATTAATGCTGCGGATTTGTACAGAATAAATAGCCGAAACATACAAAATCAGAGGCTCGAATATAATAGGTCCAAAACCCGCAGCATTAGACGAGACGAAGCATTTATCAGTATCAAAATTATTCCTCAAGCGAAAGATCTATTGAAGAAATACACAGGCACTTTAAAAGAAAGATACACTACTCTCTACAACTTAAACAAAGCCATCGGCAAAGGTATGCACCAGATAAGAGAGATTACAGGAATTGATTGTGTAACCTTCTATTGGGCCAGACATACGTTTGCCAACCTTGCCAGGAATAAATGCCGGATGAGTAAAGATGATGTCGCCCTAGCGCTAAACCATGTAGATGAAGGTCACCGTACTACTGATATTTATATTGAAAAAGATTGGAGTATTGTTGATGAGGTACAGGAAAAGGTCGTCGCATTGTTGAAGGATAAAGATGATCTCAATGACAACATTGTTGCCTTACAACAGCGACGGTTTATGCGAATAGTGTAGACTTTGGTGGCTATTTGTGCCTGTACGCATAATGTAATCTATCTCTTTATTCAATGAAACCTCTATTAATTAAGTTGAAGCTAGCAAACAAGTCGCGCCGTTTGCCTCTACCGTTTCGAGCTTCGGATATTTACGAAAGTTTTTGTGTCCACAAAAACACAACTTGCAGCTATCAAAACAAGCCTTCTCCGGGTCTTATAAGTAGTAAGCATAAGGATGAACCTCAGCCAATTTCTTGTTCGTTTCCAAAAAGGTCTTTCATGGAACTGACAATATAAAAACTTTTTTCTGTTTAGCCAGCTATGCAATTAGCTGAACAGGTGCCTAAGCGGTAATGCATATTTATCAATATGCATTATCAGTTGAAATACATTTAGCATGGCAGTGTCGATGAACATATATCTACCTAACTGTTTATACGAATAACAGTTTACCTATATCCTGAAAATCTATTTAAGCTTACGGGCAAGCAAGGGAATATCTAAATAGCCAGATATTATAATAATGCATCTTGTACAAGTGGTGATAATCATAAGCCCTATCTATATAAGTGCCTCCACCTTTAATGACCCTTTGCAGATATTCCCCAGCGGTATTTCACACAAAAAAATGGAACAAGCCAAGGTCGTGCTTTTTTACAATGACGGTACTCAGAACAAGTTGTGAGATTTTGAGAAATTGCGATCTCTGTTTTAGTCCTTTTGCATTCACATGAGATTTTATTCGCAGGTCACTTTGAAAAGACAGAAAGGTTTTAAGTTATAAACACCCGTAATTAAGATATCTTATAGAAATTTCTATCGCTTTTTGGGAGGTGTTTCGTGCACCCTAGTGTGTGTTTCTCGAACCATTTTAAAGAAGATTTGAAGAAACTTAGAGCCTTGAACCTGTGAGTCTGAGACGGTATAATTAGCATTTAAGGTTCGAGTCCTGTTGCCGCTCCCGTTAGCAATTTGACAACAAACTGCGAATTAAACACAAATTTTTCGTTAAAATTTTGGATGTACAATTGGAGGAATACAGAAAAATGATTAGTGAATTAGGGCCGAAAATAGATTGTTTTTCTGCTGAAGAACTCAGAGATTATTTAAAGGAGGAGAACCAGAAGATAGATTTTATCAAATTTTGTAACGCTCATATTGAGCAACTAAAAAAAGAAGGACGAACTGCTACAGCAAACAACCTTAAAACGATTCCAAATAACCTGATAGATTATTTCAAAAGAGACTCAGTTTCCATGTGAGATTTACTCTTATATACTGATTTCTTTTGAGAGGTTTCTGAAACGCCCTGAGAGAGTCTTTCGTGGGGATTTATAATCTTTTGTTCAATTTAATTCATTTATGCAGTTCTGAAAACAGGGGCTTTTGCGGCATATTTTTGGTCTTTCGCAAAGCCCAAATAGTAAAGAACCCCGAATTTGTCTTCTCAGAAGGCTTTTCGGAGCCTTTTTATAAAATTTTGTTAATACTTCTTGAAATATAAAGAAATAGAGTTTTAACAAGTCGCTCCTTCTAATGAATATCACAAGATCTCAGCAATTCCACCCAACTTAATCAGGATCCTGTCTCGAATTCTTTTTAGCTGCCATATACTCGGAAGGAAGCATATTATAGGTTGCTTTAAACGATTTAGCAAAATAATTGGGAGTACTAAAACCAACCATGTAGCAAATCTCGGCAATAGTTTTATTACTTTTTTCCATTAATGTAACCGCTTTTTCTAATTTAATAGATCTGATAAAATCAACAGGTGTTTTACCAGTAACCTTTAAACATTTCCTATACAAGGAAACCCTGCTCATACTCACATGTCTACTCAAATCCTCGACTGATAATTGCGGATTGTGGAGATTCTCTTCAATGTAGAGCAATACAGCATTAAGAAATTTTACATCATCCGATTCGACCTCCAGTTCCTGCGGCTGAATATTGATTTGCCTTGAATACGTTTTTTTAAAGGTCTGATGTAAGGTGAGAAGATTTTTAATTTTAGAATGCAAAATTTCGAAATTAAAAGGCTTGGTCATATAATCATTCGCGCCTGTTTCCAATCCCTTTAACTGTTCATTTTCGGCAGTTAATGCGGTTAATAAAATAATCGGGATATGTTTTGTCCGTTTATCTGATTTTAATTTTTGGCATAATTCTATACCATCCATTTCTGGCATACTTATATCGCTTACAACCAGTTGAGGATGCAGCGCAAGTGCCTTCTGCCAACCCTCCTTACCATTCGAAGCTTCTATAATCTTAAAAGAGGATTTTAAGTTATCTTTAAGATAAAATCTAAAATCCTCATTATCCTCAACCAACAAAACAAGAGGTGCATTTTTTTTAAGGATGCCGTTGTCTGACTTTATTTCTTCCGTCTGTTCATATGTCTCTTCCATGTTTGACGAGACAGCATCTTCCAGATTTTCCTGCATCTCCTGCTCTGAAATTTCCGCAGAAGAAAGTCGCAAGCGTACGGTAAAACAAGTTCCTGAACCAGGCTCACTTTCAACAACTACTTCTCCACCATGCATTTTCGCAAACTCTTTCGTAATAGAAAGTCCAATACCGGTTCCCTGGTTGATAATGGAAGAGGAGGTTTCATTTTGAAAGAACCGTTCGAAGATCATTTCCTGCTTATTTTTCGGAATCCCGATTCCCGAATCTCTAACTTTTAACTCTAATAGAACCCCACTGTCTTCTTCCTGAAGTGGTGCCCTTTGCAATTCAACGCTAACCTCACCTCCAGCTTGTGTAAACTTAAATGCGTTTGACAATAGATTAAATAATATCCTTTCAACCTTATCGTGATCAAACAACACGTGCAAATTTCCAATAGAACTATTAAAAGCTAATTTTATCTGCTTTCTTTCTGCAAGATCAAAAAAAGATTCTGTTGCATCTTTAATAAAAGACACAATCTCGCCTTCGCTCTTATTTAACCTTAATTCCTGTTCCTCCATTTTACGGAAGTCCAGTAATTGGTTTACAAGATTTAACAATCGCCTTGCATTTCTTTTGATCATTGACAGTTGTCCATTTCTTTGATTTTCTTTGGACTCATTCAAAAGTTTGTCCACTGGAGCCAGAATCAACGAAATAGGAGTTCTGAACTCATGGCTCAGATTTGTTAAAAATTTGATCTTTAATAAATCAAGTTCGCGCAACCTTTCGGCTTCCTTACGTTCTTGTTCCCGTAATTGCCGGGCCTGAGTTCTTTCCTGTTCTAAGGCAAATTCTTGCCTTAACCTTTTAATCCCCTTGCTTCGGATAAATAACAATAAAATACCAATTGCTAAAATGTATAGGATATAGGCCCATGTTGTACGCCAGAAAGGAGGTAAAATGGTAATTTTCAGGTGCGACTCAGCTAGCGATACGGGATCATTTCCGTTAAAAGCTTTTACATGAAATACGTATTCTCCGGGATCAAGATTTGTAAAAGTGGCCTTACGCATTTCTGCAGGAACTGTAAGCCAACGCTTATCGAATCCTTCTAAATTGTACTTGTAAGTTACTTTACTGTGATTAATATAATTGAGCAATGCAAATTCGAGTGAAAAGATGTTTTCTTTATAGGTAAAGGTTAAATTTTCAAGCTCTGTTATTGTTTTTGGCAGAACAATATGACCATTAATACTTTCTCCAACGTGTATGCTATGGTTAAACATTTCTAAGCCTGTCATTACCAGCATAGAAGGATACTGCCCTTTGGTGATTTGGCTTGCCCTGAAAATATTGAAGCCGTTTGACCCTCCAAAAATCAATTCGCCGGCTTTTGTTTTGTATGCAGCATTAAAATTAAATGTGGAACCTTGCAATCCGTCGACTTCATTGTATTTACTGTATATAAATTTATAATTTCCCCCATCAGCAACTGCAGAAATCTTACAAAGCCCCTTTCTCGAACTATACCAAATATGATGATTTTCGTCTTCAAGCAGCTCTAACGCAGCATTTTCAGGCAACCCAACTTCCTCACTTAAGTTATTGAACGTTTTAGTTGTGGGATTATATATACTTATACCTTCCCGGGTACCTATCCACATCCACCCTCTGGCATCTTCGATAATTGAATTTACCGTATTCTGTATCAGGCTATTCGTATCCTTACTATTATTTATCAAATGGGTAAATTCAAAGGTTTTAGTGTCCAGCATGCTAATTCCGCCGGTAGTACCAATCCAGATTCTTTTAAGTTTATCTTCATATAAGCAATTAATGA
>CBFGOI010000114.1:0-14926 GCA_965650335.1 uncultured Pedobacter sp.
TTGCTGTATTGCTGGGTTTTGTGATGCTTTTGGTCTTTTTATTCAATCTAATTCTTCAAAAAAACATATCAGATATAAATCGTTCTGTAAATTCTATTTACAGCGACAGGCTAATCCCCGCGACTGACATGTTTTATTTGTCTAATAATTTCCACCACAGGCAATTAGCAATTGAAAAGTTTCTTTTCACAGACGACCAAAATACCGGGCAGCTTAGGTCTACTTTGCATAAATATGACAAGGAAATATTTGCATTAATTAGCAAATACGAAAAGACGTATCTGGTAAAAGAAGAATCAGTGTTTCTCAAGAAGTTTAAGGAGCAGGTTCGGCAGTATTCTTCTATTGAAAATGATATATTATCCCTCAGTGAGCATAATAAAAAGCCTGAAGCATTAAAGTTATATGAAAAGCTGGGCCGACCGTCCCTTGAAACTACCATAGGTCAGTTATCTGATCTCACAACAATCCAGTCGGCCGTTGGCGGAAAATTAGTGAATGATACTAAAGGAATTGTAGCCACTTCGAATTTTCTGTCGGATCTGCAACTAGTTCTTGCCATTGCCATCGGAACAATGATAACGGTGTTGGTTGTAAGCTCGAAGGTTATAACTCGGCCCCAGCCCCAGGAGAAGTTTAACTTGAATTGATTTAAATTATTTTGCCTCAATCAGTGCTTTTCACCGGTTTCAACACTTTTCAGTTCTTCTCGGCGGTCTGTTGAAAAATCAAACTTCTTAAAATCCTCGTTCTGCGGGATGTCAACAGTAAAACTGTCGAGGGAATCAATTTCTATACTTAGGTTTTCGGCGGTAAAATCTATAATATGTCCACCGGATGATTTGTCTTCAGAAAGGAAATGAAAATGATATCCAGTTATATTTGCTCCGTCCATATATTCGGGTAATTTATACCCGACTAAATCGCCTCTTATTGTATTGAAATTAAAAAATTGTTGCAAACTTAGCATCTCAGCCAGTGGCTTGTAAGGTTTTGAAACAGGCGGAAAAGCTCTTGTTTTTACGGTTTTAAATGTCGCTCGTATGTGAATCGCGTAGATTCCATTTCGGTTGGGCAGAATGCTGTCCAGATAACTGTATAACTCTTGTCTGCTAATGCTTCTCTTAAAAGTATATTTAGCATCGGCTTTAAAAAAGTTTACAACAGCATAAGGCGTTAATGCGGTGTTGCTTATCTCGAAAGTTTTGCCTGTGTGCTGAGTTTGATAAACTTTACCATTTAAAACAATCAGTTCGCCGTCCAGTTTATCCGGTGCTCCTAAGCCAAAATCACCGTTTAATTTGAGCTTATTATAAGGGTAATATCCATCATATAAACCTCCAATAAAAGCATGAGCATAGCCTGCAGTAAATAATCTGTTGTACTGAGGATTGATTGCGTGTTGCGCCGTGCTTTGTTTAACCCAAAATGCAAATAGTATACAAAAGAAACACTTAATCAGATTCCTGGATTTCATAAATTTGAGGGTTGGCAATTTCAAGAAAGCGGTCGGGATTGGCAAGTTCTTTAAAGCCGTATTTTTGATACAATGTGTGGGCATCGGCAGTGCCAAGCATCCATCGGCGCAAGCCCTGTAAGGTTGGATATTCGCGGATGAATTTTACCAATTGCTTTGAGAAACCATTACCACGATATTCTTGCAGTATAAATACATCTGCCATATAAGCAAAAGAGGCGTAATCTGTAATCACCCGTGCGTATCCAATTTGTTTTTCCCCATCATAAACTCCAAAATTTAAAGAGTTTTCTATGCCTCTTTCGACTATATCTAATGGGATTTTCTTCGCCCAGTAGGAGTCCTCGCTTAGAAATTTATGAATCAAAGGAATATTTAGTTTTGCTTTATCTGTCGAGATGGTGATGCTCATTGTGATGTCTAAAATCTGCCGGTATTATTAATTTCTCATGTTAATATACTGCAGCGGTTGTCCGAAATTTTCGCCGCGACACAAAGCAATAACGGCTTGTAAATCATCGATTTTTTTTGCTTGCACCCGCAATTGGTCGTCCATAATCGAGGCCTGAACTTTTAGTCCGCTGTCCTTTATTTTCTTAATGATTTTTTTAGAAGTTTCTTTTTCAATTCCCTCTTTAATGGTAATTTCTTTTTTTATCATGTTTCCGGAGGCATAAACTTCTTTACCCATATCCAATGAAGCCGGGTCAAGTTGTTGCTTCATCATCCGGGATATGATAGAGTCTATAATTGCTTTCAGTCGCATGTCATCTTCTGTTACGATGGTAATGACATTCGTCTTTTTGTCAAGTTCGATACTGCTTTTCGACGTGTTAAAATCATACCTGTTAAGGATTTCTTTTTTTGCGTTGTTTAAGGCATTATCTAAGGTCTGGCTGTCTATCTTACTTACGATATCAAAGGTTGGCATATGAAATAAATTAATTTGAGAGTTTAAAAATTATGTTGGCAGATTTAAAAGTGAAACAATTTAGTAAAGAAATGTATTATATTAAGTAAAAAACATTATGAAAAAAACTAAACCAAAATCAAACAAGTCTGCCAAAAAAGGTGCCAATACATCTGCTAAAAAAGTTGCAAAAAAAGAACTTGAAAGCGGTATTGCCGAGCGGTTCCTTGACGTTGTTTCTAATCTTGGTCATGATGCTGAAAGAATTGCGAAAGATATAAAAAAGATGAGTAAGGAAATCGCTAAAAAGCTTTCCGAAAAGATGAAAAGTTCAAAAAAAGGCGAAAAACTCTCAGTTGGAAAGAGAATAAAAGCAGATAAAGTTATTTCCAAACGCGACGTAAAGGCTTCAAAAAAAGATGTTGTAAAACCACCCTCACATACAGAAAAAGTTGCAGCTGCTGCCAAGCCAGCAGCTAAACCAGCAGTTAGACGCACACCACAAATAACAAGTTCGAGTATTGAGGAAGCACCAAAACGTCGGCGCACCAGATCTGTGCCCGCAGGCTCCGCGGTGCAATCGAAAGATGAAGCCAAAGCTCCTGTACAAAAAAGAACACGAAGACCTGTAGCACCGAAAATGGAAGCTACTGAGGCTCCGCTTGTTACCGAGGCTCCTGAAGCCGATAAAATCAATGTTGTTGAAAATCAGGAAAGTTCTGAAACTGTTGAAACCAAATCAGAATAATTATATTATTAAAACTGGCTGCAATTAACATTAAGTTAACAAAAGAATATACAATTTGCAGTCCCGGTCGTTGTTCCGGGACTTTTTTACTTTATATATGAATGTCTAAGCAAAAAACACTGCTTACAAACCGGGAAATTAGTTGGTTGTACTTTAACGAACGGGTACTTCAGGAAGCTGCCGATAAAACGGTTCCCTTGATTGAACGGATTCGCTTTTTAGCTATTTTTTCGTCAAATCTGGATGAATTTTACCGGGTGCGGGTACCCACACTTAGTCGCTTAAGTAATATAAATACGAAGGTAAAAGAGATTTTCGGGTACAATCCTAAAAAAATAATCAAGCAGATAAAAAACATTGTTGTAAAACAAGAACGGCGGTTTAATCATCTTTATGAGGATGAAATTATTAAAGAACTGGCTCAGGAAAAGATATTCATCATAAACGAGTATCAATTAAATGTTGCCAGAGGCGCATTTGTAAAAAGATATTTCAGAGATAAATTGCTGCCTACCCTGGTGCCGATCATGCTTGATGAATCGAAACCTTTTCCTGAATTAAAAGACCGTGCAATTTATTTCCTGGTAAGGTTTACAAAAAAGGATCAGCCCGAAAAAGTACGCTATAGTTTGATGGAAATACCCACTAAGCGACTCGAGCGCTTCATCGTACTTCCCGAAACCAACAATTTAAAGTTTATTATCCTTTTGGATGATGCCATAAGGTATTGCCTTGATAACATATATTTCATTTTTGATTACCACACCATTGAAGCCTATTCTATTCAGCTAACGCGTGATGCGGAACTGGATCTGGACAGAAATGTGAGTGAGAAATTCATCGATACCTTAACAAAGAGCCTGCAAAAACGCAAAAAGGGAAAACCTATGCGCCTTTTGTACGATAATAATATGCCGCTTGATATGTTGTCATTTCTGGTCGAGAAACTGGATCTGGATACAGACGCATTAATCCCGGGAAACCGGTACCATAATTTTAAAGACTTTATCAATTTTCCGAACGTGGGCAGGGAGGAGCTTGAATATAAAAACGATCCGCCGCTTGAAGTTGCTCAATTAGACATGGGCAAAAGTATTTTTAGCCAGATTGCTAAACGTGATTACCTGATAAACCTTCCTTATCAGTCGTTCGATTATATTATTCACTTTTTGCGCGAGGCAGCAATCGATCCTAAGGTAATTGAGATTGATATAACTTTATATCGCCTGGCAGAGAATTCACGCGTAATTAATGCCCTGATTAATGCTGCTAAGAACGGCAAGCGGGTTAATTGTCTGGTTGAACTAAAAGCCCGGTTCGACGAGCAAAATAATATAAATTGGACGAAGCGCCTGGAGGAAGACGGTGTTCAGGTTAATTATGGCATATTGGATTACAAGGTCCATTCGAAAGTGTGTCTGATAACCAGGAAAGAAAAAGGCAAGGTTACTTATTATGCCAACCTGGCTACTGGTAATTTTAATGAGAAAACCGCCAGACTTTACTGCGATCATAGCTTGTTTACCACTCATCCTGAAATTACCCAGGAACTTAAGCACCTTTTTAAAGGCTTAGATAAAAAGGTTTTTTATAAGGATTATAAATGCTTAATCGTGTCTCCTTTGGAAACAAGGGACAAATTTGAAGCGTTAATTGATACCGAAATTAAAAACGCGAAGGATGGCAAACCCGCTTATATGATTTTGAAAATGAATAGCCTGGCTGATGAAGACATGGTTCAAAAATTATACGATGCGAGTTCGTCGGGGGTGAAAATCCAGTTAATTATACGGGGGATGTGTACTCTTGTGCCTGGGATAGAAGGCGTAAGCGAAAATATTGAGGTAATAAGCATAGTGGATAAGTATTTAGAGCATGCGCGGGTATGGATTTTTGCTAACGGCGGACAGGAGCGGATATTTCTGACTTCTGCGGATTTAATGACCCGCAATCTTGATCACCGTGTGGAGGTTGGCTTTCCCATTTTCGATGAAAGCATCCGAAAGGAAATACGAGATATTATCGATATTCAGTTAAAAGACAATACGAAGGCCAGAGAGATTAACAGTTTTAATAACAATAAATACAGGCCAAAAGGAAAAATGAGCTATAGAGCTCAAACAGATATTTATACTTACCTTAAATACAAAAGATAAAAACCATTGAGATACGCTGCTATAGATATAGGCTCGAATGCGGTTCGCCTTTTAATTGCTGATATAATCGAGAATGGAAAGGCAACTTCCTTCAAAAAAAACACACTGATACGGGTGCCACTTCGTTTGGGCGATGATGCTTTTTTGGATAAATGTATATCGGAGAAAAAGTCACAAGAGCTATTAAAAACAATGCAGGCTTTTAAAAACCTGATCGATGTTTACAAGGTAGTAGATTACCGGGCCTGCGCAACTTCGGCTATGCGTGAAGCAGAGAACGGAGCGGAGTTGGTTAATCGCATTAAAGCTGAATCTGGAATCGACATCGAGATCGTTGAAGGACAGAGTGAGGCGAATATTATTTATTCCAGTCATATTGAGCAAACCCTGGAGCGAAAAAAAAACTATCTGTACATTGATGTAGGCGGAGGAAGTACAGAGCTGTCGGTGTTTTGCGAAGGAAAAGTTAAGGCTTCAAAATCTTTTCCTATTGGTACGGTCAGGATGCTGGATAATGCAGATACAGACGAATCCTGGGATGACATCAAAGAGTGGATCAAGGTGAATAGCAAGCAATATCCGAACCTGATTGGAATTGGCACAGGCGGTAACATCAATAAGCTTTTTAAAATGTCTGCGGAGAAGGAAGGAATGCCTTTAAACTTTTCAAAGTTAAAGGAAATGTACAACTACCTGAATTCATTTTCTTTAAAGGAGCGGATAACAGTACTGGGTTTGAATCAGGATAGAGCCGACGTTATTATTCCTGCCTGCGAAATTTATCTGAGTGTAATGAAATGGGCGGGAGTAAAGCAAATATTCGTACCCCGGGTAGGTATGGTCGATGGCATTATCCAGTTATTAATCGAAAAGAATAAAGTCTAAATTTGAGGACTCATGCCGCCTCTATAATATTTAATTAAAGCTAATTATCAGTTAACTGTCTGGATTAAAATATTTTATCAGGTCATTTATTTTTTCTGCAAAGCGATGGAGAAAGGTTTTTAAAATTAAGAAACCGTTCTTATATGGATATGTTAAGAAAGAATCTTACATATTGTATGGAAAATCTGCCAATTTCTCCCGCGATACATTCACGCCCCAAAGTCTTTACATGGAACGTGCATGGTTCTTACCTTTATTACCTTTCTCAAGGGAATTTCGACATATATATTCCAATAAGAGAAGATCGATCGGTGGGGTATTATGGCAGAGGCGAGGCGATGGCCTTTGGAAATAATGTGGTTGAAGTGCCGGTAGAAGAGGTGAAGAATCTGGCATTTGATTGTATATTATTCCAGTCAGATAATAACTACCTAAACGATCAATATGAAATTTTAACGGCAGAACAACGTGAGCTTCCGCGAATTTACCTTGAACATGATCCGCCCAGGCAAACACCTGCAGATAGCAAACATGTTGTGGACGACCCTGATGTTCTTTTAGTACATGTAACACATTTTAACCATTTAATGTGGGATAATAATCGTACGCCTACACGCGTCATTGAGCATGGGGTGCTAGACACCGGCGCCCGCTACACCGGCGAAATTAATAAGGGAATCGTGGTTATTAACAATATTCAGAAACGTGGCCGAAGGCTTGGACTCGATGTTTTTCTTAAGCTTCGCGAAAGCGTACCCTTGGATTTGATTGGGATAGGAACAGAGAATCTTGGTTTAGGCGAACTTCAGCATCGTGACGTGCCTGATTTCATCAAACAATACAGGTTTTTCTTTAATCCAATTCGCTTTACAAGTTTGGGTTTAGCGGTTTGCGAAGCAATGATGATTGGGATGCCCGTTATTAGCCTTGCAACAACCGAACTGGTTTCGGTAATACAAAATGGAGTGTCGGGCTATATTCACACAGACATCCAGTACCTGGAAAAACGAATGAATGATTTGTTGTTGCACAAAAGTCTGGCGGGAGACATGGGTTCGGCGGGAAGGCGAATTGCTCTCGAACGGTTTAATATCGCCCGTTTTACAAAAGATTGGGAAGAGGCTTTCGCAAGAGTGATCAGTAACCGCTATCGAATGAGGAATAGTATTTCTGTTGAATCTTAAATCCGCAAGGTTCAATTACATCTTTCCCCTTTAGTTCTTACATTAGCAGAAAAATTTCTCATGTCGCAACACAGCGGACCGATAGGTGTTTTTGATTCCGGCTACGGCGGCTTAACTGTTTATAAAGAGATCGTTAAGCAACTTCCCGACTATGATTATATTTATTTAGGCGATAATGCACGAGTGCCTTATGGGACACGGTCGTTTGAAACTGTTTATGAGTATACCTGGCAATGTGTGCAGGAGTTGTTTAAGCTAGGCTGTAATCTTGTGGTGCTGGCCTGTAACACTGCTTCAGCGAAAGCATTACGCAGTATTCAGCAAAATAATTTGCCTCGATTGGGAGATTTGCGCAAAGTATTAGGCGTGATACGTCCCACTTCAGAGGTGGTTGGAAATTATACACGCACAGGCAATGTTGGAATATTAGCTACTCCCGGAACGGTAGCTTCTCAATCGTATGTAATTGAAATTGGAAAGTTCTTCCCGGATGTGAACGTTTATCAGGAAGCTTGTCCGATGTGGGTTCCTCTGATCGAAAATAACGAAATTGATAGTCCTGCGGCTGATTATTTTGTCAGGAAAAACCTCGACAATTTATTCGGTAGTCATCCTGATATCGATACATTAGTACTTGCTTGTACTCATTATCCTTTATTGATTAATAAAATCAGAGAGTTCACCGGTGCTGGTATTCAAATTATATCGCAGGGAGAACTTGTTGCTGAATCATTAAAAGATTATCTGCAAAGACATCAGGAAATAGATTTATTATGTTCCAAAAACCAACAGCAGACTTTTTACACAACGGAATCTGCCTTAGACTTTAATAAAAAAGCAACTCTCTTTTTAGGAAAAGAATTAAGTTCTATACACCTGCATCTGTAATTTAGCCTAATTTAGTTTTTCGTTAATCTTTTGATTAGTAGGTCGATATTGGGGCGATTGATACTAGACCTGGGTATGATTAAACTTTTTCGCTTTTCATCTGTCGAACATAAACACACACAGATAAAATATGAAAAAGTTAGTATTAACAGCATTCATTGCAGGACTAAGTTTCTTTGCTTTAGAATCAAGTGCACAAACTGGCACCTACAGAGATGATCAGGGTGATTACAGGTATGAAACTCGAGAAGAACGGGTTTGGGTGCCGGAACAGCGAACAGGCGGCATTTTTGGAGTAGGCGGTCGTACTATACCGGGGCATTACGAAACCCGCAATACACAAGTTAAGGTTTACCAAGACCAAAATGGTAACCCAATCGGTCAAAACGGCCAGTATGGCGAACGAAGAAAAGGATGGGAAGGCAAACATCCTCATGGTATGCCTCCAGGACAAAGGAAAAAACAAGGTCAATATGGTAATGGCCGTTACGACAGGAATGACAGAAATAATGATGGTGTAATTGATTCGCGTGACAGAGATTACGACAGAAATAACGATGGAGTAATTGATTCGCGTGACAGAAATTATGATAGAAATAACGATGGCGTGATAGACGATCGCGACCGGGTATATGACAGGAATGATGATGATAGAAATAAACGCAATCGGAATTTAGGAAACGATACCGACGATGATAAAAGGAATAAAAACTCTAAGGGCGGAAAAAAAGGTAAATCAAAACATTAAAAACCTGTAGAGAAGGGGATAAAAGAAGATGCTGGATTATTTCAGCATCTTTTTTTTGTGCTAATATTGATGGATAGGATGGAAGGTTTGAAGTGTTTAGCTATAATGTCAAAGAACCTGGGCACCTTTTAAAGCCATAATCTTCTTTACTCTTTTGCGATACACTATACTCAGGTAAATATATCCAAGTACACCCGCTAATAAAGAGGCTACAAGTATTGAAAACTTCGCGGCATCATGAAATTCGGGTGAATCAAAAGACAAGAGAGCAATGAACACAGACATGGTGAAACCTATCCCGGCAAGTATTCCTAAGCCAATAATATGTCGCCATGAACTTCGGCTCGGCAGACTGCTGAATCCCAGTTTAACCGCCAGATACGAAAATGTGCTCACGCCCAGTGTTTTGCCGATTAACAGGCCGCAAATAATTCCTAATCCAAGTGGCGAGCTTAAGCCATCCAGCATGCTGGTTTGAAAACGAATATTGGTATTTGCCAAAGCAAAAACCGGCATAATTAAATAGTTAACCGGAGCTACAATCGCATGTTCCATACGTTCTAAAGGTGAGGCATGTTTGACGGGATTTGTTGGAATTGTGAATGCCAGCAACACTCCGGCAATAGTTGCGTGGATGCCGGAATGATGAATAAAATACCAAAGAAATATACCCGGGATTATATAAAATATTAGCTTTTTAACACCAAAAAGATTCATTAAAGAGAGTATTACCAGAATACCTCCGGCATACAGCAGTTGGTTTAAATGGAGTTCCTCTGTATAAAAGATAGCGATCACGATTATTGCCCCTAAATCGTCAACAATGGCTAGAGCCGAAAGAAAAACTTTTAAAGAAGTTGGTACTCTTTTTCCGAGCATTGATATCACTGCCAGAGCAAAGGCAATATCGGTAGCCATGGGAATCCCCCAGCCATTTGCAGTGGATGTTCCAGAGTTAAATAGATAGAAAATGCCGGCGGGAACCAGCATTCCGCCAAGGGCGGCAAAAATAGGCAGCATTGCTCTTCTCACAGACGACAGCTCTCCCTCAAGCAGTTCACGCTTAATTTCAAGGCCTACCAGGAGAAAGAAAATAGTCATTAACCCATCATTGATCCACACCTCTGTGGTGTAGGTTAAATCAAAGGGAGCGTAGCCAAAAGAGTAATTTAATAGCGAATGAAATTCTTCATAAAGGCCGGTATTGGCAATTATAAGCGAGATAATAACAGAAAAAATCAGAAGCGCCCCGCCAATTTGTCCGGATTTAAAAAAATCTTTAAAAGGGATAAGATTTATTGCCATAAGCGCGAAAGTATAAAATTTTAATATTTTATACTTCTCAAAGCATTTCTGGATAGAATTTTTTTAACAGAAGACGAGGTTAAATAAGTTCTGCAAGATCGCCTTTACCCTGTCTTAAAACTTGAAATTCGCCCGATGTGCAATCAACAACAGTAGAAGCCATATTACCTCCATAGCCTCCATCAATAACCAGATCTACTTTATCCTTGTATTTTTCATGAATTAGTTCCGGGTCGGTGGAGTATTCCAGTATTTCGTCTTCATCATGAATAGAAGCAGAAACGATAGGATTTCCAAGTACCCTTACAATTTCGCGGGCGATATCATTGTCGGGCACCCTGATTCCCACCGTTTTTTTGTTGGAGCTTAAAAGCTTGGGCACTTTATTGTTTGCTTCGAAGATGAAAGTGAAGGGGCCGGGTAAAGCTTTTTTTAATAACCTGAACGCAGAATTATCAATGGGTTTAATATAGTCGGAGATGTGACTTAAATCATAGCAGATAAAAGACAGATTCGCTTTTTCTGGTTTCATTCCCCTGATCTGATATATTTTTTCAATTGCCTTCTGATTGGTAATATCGCATCCAAGACCATAAATGGTATCGGTTGGATAAATGATGAGTCCTCCTTTTTTCAATACATCAACTACTTGCTGTATAGCTTTCTCGTTGGGGTTTTTTTCGTAAATCTTTAGTAGCATAGTGTGCCTGAACTAATGTGAGTGAACATATTATAAAGGTAGAAATCCTCTCATTGTTCTGTAAGAAAAATGATTGAGGTGTTTTTTGTTTCAGGATAACCGGTGCAAGTTAAAACCCATCCTTCTTTTATGTCTGCATCCGTTAATACTTCGTTAATACTCATGTAGATTTGTCCGCCTTTGCATTTTGCCGCACAGTTTCCGCACACTCCACCTTTGCAGCTATAAGGCAAGTTCAGGCCGCTTTTTAGTGCCGCATCCAGAATGTTTTCTCCGGAAGGGACCTTAACCATTTCTTTCTTTCCATAAAATTCTATTTCTACAGTTGTATCCGGGAATATTTGATGTATCACACGGTCTGAACTCATTACTTCGGGCAGAAAATTTTCTTTTCGGATGTTTTCTTTGTTAAAATGCATCAGTCCTATTGTAAAATTCACCATGCGCATGTACGAGAATGGACCGCACAGCAGAAATACTGCATCTTCTTTTTTATACTGTTGCAGGCGATTAATCAATGTTTCGGTAGTGATATTACTTAAGCGGCCCTGTTCTTTTTTTCGGTAAACCGGATCAGAAAAGAAATGGATCAGGTTTAATTGCGGTTCGCTTTGTGCCAGGGCCTCTATTTCGTCAAGAAACAGCGTGTCGCTTTCGTTATGGTTGCTATAAATAAGGTGAATAATACTTTGAGGTTCTTTCTGTAGCATCATTCTTATTTGCGGGAGGATAGGAACAATGCCACTTCCGGCGGCAAAGCAAAAGATATCTCGTTTTTTATCTGAAACAGGCTCAAAATTGAATCTCCCGGCAGGGGGAAGAGATGTAATAATCTCATTTACCTTCCAGTGTTGCAGAATATACCGGGAAATAGAACCATTATCTACTTTCTTAACCGTAATTTTTATTGGTTCTCCCGGAAGGGTTAGAATGGAATAGGAGCGACGTATCTCTTGTTTTTCAGTTTTTATGATAAAGGTTAGAAATTGCCCGGGTTTATAGGTTAATGGAGGCGAATTTAAAAGCTGTAATTCATAGGTTTTGGCCGCAGGGGTTTCCTGTTTTACAGAAGCGATTCGAAAATGCAAAACTTGTTGATTCATTAAATATAGAACTTGCGTCTGAGTACTTTGTTCAATACATCAAAGTATTTCTCTGAAACGATATTCAGGTTTAATTCTTCGATTTACGAACTCGCCGGACGAGCCACCAGCCAGGATTAGTTCCCTGTATTCCTCCCAAACGGGCAGCTCAACTTCCAGATAATGATACGCTTTACCGGCTGTAAATTCAACTTCGAGTATCTTATTTTTTGTCGAGTAATCAATATAAGCTGTTGTTACCGATTTTGGGGTAGATAATTTGTTTTTAGTGTTCAGCCTTTTGTCTTTCATTGCAAAGAAAAAAGACGTAAATGGAGGTTTTTGTTCTTGGTATTTGCTACGAAGACGCAAAGAGGGACTAATAGGAATCTATCGTTAAACTTGGAGTCTTCGAGCTTTTGAGGCAATACTCAACACATTGGTTGCACCCTTAATATTTGCTACCAAGACGCAAAGACACTAAGAAATGTATGCGGACTACTAAGAATCTAGAGCTAAATTAGAGTCTTCGAGCCTTTGTGGCAATACTCAACACATTGATAGTACCCTTTTAAAACTCCGCATTTTTAGGAGTACGTGGAAAAGGAATTACATCGCGGATGTTTGTCATACCTGTAACAAAGAGCACCAAACGTTCAAAGCCCAATCCGAAACCCGAATGCGGAGCAGATCCAAAACGGCGGGTATCGAGGTACCAATCCATTTCTTCAGTAGGAATATGCATGTCTTTCATGCGGTTTTCAAGAACCTCCAAGCGCTCTTCACGTTGCGAGCCTCCAACTATTTCACCAATTCCCGGGAAAAGGATATCCATTGCTCTAACGGTTTCTTTACCTGCTTCAGGACCATCATTCCTGCGCATGTAAAAAGATTTGATAGCAGCAGGATAGTCGGTTAAGATTACCGGCTTCTTAAAATGCTTTTCAACCAGGTAGCGCTCGTGTTCTGATTGCAGGTCGGCGCCCCAGTCGTTTATTAAATATTTAAACTGCTTTTTCTGGTTAGGTTTAGAGCTTTTTAGAATATTAATCGCCTCCGTATAGGTAATGCGCTCGAAATTGTTTTCTAAGCAGAAATTAAGTTTAGAAATAAGATCAAGTTCAGAGCGTTCGTTTTGCGCTTTCTGCTTTTCTTCTTCAAGTAACCGGTTCTTTAAAAATTCAAGTTCATCAGAACAGTTGTCCAGGGCATAGCTAATTACATATTTTAGTAATTCTTCAGCCAAGTTCATGTTGTCGTGAATGTCGTAAAAAGCCATTTCGGGCTCAATCATCCAGAACTCGGCCAGGTGACGGGTGGTATTTGAGTTCTCGGCCCTGAATGTTGGTCCGAAGGTATATACTTCACCGAAAGCCATCGCGGCAAGCTCGCCTTCTAGTTGTCCGGAAACGGTAAGATTTGTCGATTTACCAAAGAAATCTTCTTTATAATTTACAGTTCCATCCTCATTACGTGGTACATTATCGAAATCTATCGTGGTAACGCGAAACATTTCGCCGGCACCTTCAGCATCCGAACCGGTGATGACAGGAGTGTGCATGTACACAAAACCTTTATCGTTAAAAAACTTATGAATAGCAAAAGACAAGGCATGACGAACTTTGAAAACTGCATTAAACGTATTGGTGCGGAAACGCAGATGAGCAATTTCACGCAAAAATTCGAGACTGTGTTTTTTGGGCTGAAGCGGGTATTTCTCAGCATCACTGTCGCCAAGAATTTCGAGCGTTCTTACTTTAATCTCAACTCGCTGACCTTTTCCCATAGATTCGATCAGCTGGCCGGTTACCGATACTGCTGCACCAGTAGTGACACGTTTTAACAGGGCCTCGTCTGTTGTAGTAAAGTCAACAACCGCTTGTATATTGTTAAGGGTAGAACCGTCATTTATCGCGATAAACTGATTGTTTCGGAAAGTTCTAACCCATCCGTTAACAATAACCTCTTTGCCGAATTCGGTAGCGTTCAGTAAATCTTTAATTTTAGTTCTGGCCATATTCTTTATCTTAACAAAGCGCAAAAATACAAATCAGAATGGCATTTGAAACGGTAAAAAGAGATGAATCATTTTGGGGATTTGGCGATGATTAATTTATGTACCTTTCTTGAGTATTTTTAGAACCAGTTTCAATACAAAATAAAGCAATTCAAGTAAGGCGACACGGATTATACAGCCTTCATACATTCTTGGCAACTTAAAAGTCATCATGTCAAAATATAATCTGTTTCTTCCTAAATAAAATGTATATTTTGCTAAAATAAATTAATCATCCCTATGTATTCTGACGCTCCTTATCACATTATAGCAATCGGCGCCTCAGCCGGGGGCATGGAAGAAATAAATTTATTTTTTGATCATACGCCACTTGATGGGGTTTCCTATATAGTAATCCAGCATTTATCTGCAGATTTCAAAAGTCAGATGGTTGAATTATTGAGCCGCCATAGCAAGCTTGTAGTAGAACAAGCAGAAGAGGGAATGAGGGTGATAGCAAATCATGTTTATCTTATTCCAAATGATAAGTTTATGACCATTAAGCAAGATCATCTGCATTTCACAGATAAAACCTCGAGCCCTGGTCCACATTTAACAATCAATACTTTTTTCAACTCTTTGGCAGCAGATTATGGGAATAAGGCTATAGGAATAATTTTATCCGGATTAGGTTCTGATGGAACAGAAGGTATAACAGCGATTAAAAAAGCAGGAGGGATGGTTATTGCTAAAAACCCGGCAACTACAAAATTTGGAAGTATGCCCGAAAATGCCATAGCAACAGGGCTGGTGGATTTTGTTTTAGAGCCTGAAGACATGCCTCAAA
>CBFGOI010000115.1:0-14767 GCA_965650335.1 uncultured Pedobacter sp.
CATACCGGCTAAAGCGCCAACACCCTCTCCTTGAGGAGAGGGATTAAGGGTGAGGTGACAGCCTACAATTTCTACGCCCTGGCCAGGGCTTAGCTGGAATATGAGCACGCAGCCCCTACTCCGCTCGCCATTTACTGCACTACCCTCGACAGCATATTGCTATACACCTCCTGCCCTTTTCTGCCGATCACCGCCACCCTGCCATACACGCGTATGCCGCTTCTGATGCCGCTAAACGTATGCTCCCTAGAGGTGCTCACTTTCGATATCCATTTGCTATCCTCCGTAACCGGACCCTCCGTATATTCATGCAGATACGAAACCGCCTGCGCAACCGCCTTTACACTCAGCTTCAATTCACCGGCATTCAAACCGTCAGCTATCTGGAAATTCGTCGGCCCTGCCAGCGGCTGAACATTTTCACCATCGCCAGCCAGGTCAAAGCCCGAGCTCACCAGCTTCGCCTTGTCGCCTTGTGCCTGGGCCTCAATGTTCAGCGCCAGGTTGCGCATATTCGTCAGCAAGTCCTCCTTCGCCTGATTCTTAATTGCCACAGCAGTTCTGCCCCCGTCGGCACTGTTTTGCAAAGCAGCGGTATAGGCATTTTTAATCAGGGTAAAGTTCGCAATCGTCGGTTCCGTAATCGGAAAGTTCGGGTTATCCGTCAGGTTGATCACAATCATTTGCGCTTTAAAATCCAGGTTCGCTTCCGATAATTTCGAATAGTCCTTAATCAATTTTGCAATTTTCATATATGCTTGTCTTTTTAACCGGCGGATACATTTCCGCAGCGGCAGATCATGTAAAAGTAAGGGCACAAAACCCCGACTGTATCCATACCGAACCCATTTGGGCACATTCAGAAACATCAATAGTCATTCAGCCGCAAAACAGCGCAAAACACCACATATTGATTTCTAACAAGCCTAATTAAACCACATCGAACAAAAACCGCCTTTCGGGCAAAGGCGACAAAAAAACGCAGAAAAACCCACTCAAAAGCACTATCAACACACATAATCGCCAAAAACACACGAGATTTATAAGGAATAAGAGGTCATTTTCTTAGGGAGAAACGCTCGTTTCTTTCAACGAAACGACCGGTTGTTCGAATGCAGTCGCACGTTCTTTAAAGAAGTTGCGCCGCTCTTTTAAAAAGATCGACGCTTCCTTCAATACTTTTGCCGGTTCTTTCAATGCAGCCAGGCTATGCTTCAATGCAGATCGCCTTTCCTCGCAAAGGTCCCGCGTTTCTTTAAACACAATTCCTGTTGCATCGCACATTCCGGAAATAATAATGAAAGAAACCATCAACCTGGCTCAGAAATGTATGGCAATAACACACACATGGCCCCTTGCAAACAGGCAAGAGACCACGCATTCGTATCAAATACAAAAAAGCTTCGTTTTAACTAATCCTTAATTGCAGTTCTTCAACCGGAACTTTCAGCTTGGCACTTAAATGGTAAATGGTAAACACATCATCTTTAGCCAAACCCAGCTCTTCTTTAGCCGTACGTATAAACTCCCTGCATTTTGGTGGGCCCCAGCCCGATAGGATAGCGAGATCTTTTACTGTGATTACGATTCGCCCGCGTAATTCATTTTTCATTGGATAAGGTGTAAGGTTTAAATAGATTTCAAAGTATTAATTCAAAGGAAAATAAATTATACGAGAAAATAAAAAAAGGGTTGTGATTTTTTTTTGAGGTGTGGTTTTGCGCTGGGTGGATATGGATAGGGTTCGGAAAAGGTGCTGGGTGCTGCTATGTTATGGTAGTCCCGCCATGCACTCATACTACACGATGCATTAGGCGCAGGGCCGGTATCCGTTTCTGTCGGGTTTAGGGAGCAGCTGCTATCTTTCAAACAAACTACCGAATGCCTGAAAACCCAAAAATCTTTCCTAACTTCCCGCTTCTATATTTGAGTTTTAGAATCTTTAGCGACGCAATACCTGTCTGAGCTTTAGATTTTATTAAAATAAGGCTTCCAAAATGACGGGTAGTGTAGAGAGGAAAATCAACTGATAACTAAATATGATATAAATGCAGAAATATTGCTTAATTGGTTTGAGGGTTAGGTTTTGTAGAGTTACAAGGGGTTCAACTATATTGAATATTTGCGCATATGGGTAAATATATTCGTTGGTTGCAAGTTTAAAAAACCAGACTATGAACAGAATTCTATTAATGCTATTGACAATTATCTCTTTGAGTTGTCAAGCACAAGAGGCTGAAAAATACAATCTCGGATTTGAAAAACAAAAAAATAAAAAAGCAATTTCAGACGGTTGGTTTAAATGGGGAAATTATGAATTGACAATAGACAGTGTTGCTCATTCAGGAAGAAATTCCGGAAAAATTACTTCAAACGAAGCTGGAAGTTCCTTTGGTAGCATTGCCTACAAAATACCTGCGAACTATAAGGGGACAACAATAAAACTTGAGGGTTTTATGAAAATCAAAAACGTTGAAAATGGTTTTGCTGGTTTGTTGTTGCGTGTTGACGGCAACGGAACTTCTTTAGCATTTGACAACATGCAAGCCCAAAAAATAACAGGCACAAAAGATTGGCAAAAATACAGCATCACACTTAAATACCCCGAAGAAGCTGAAAGCATTTTTATTGCAGGAATACTTTCTGGAAAAGGTGAAGCTTGGTTTGACGATTTTACTCTTTCAATCGACGGAAAAGATATTCAGACGCTAAAAGAAGAAAATAAAGAATTATCAAAAGCACAGGTTGACAAGGAATTTGATAATGGGTCGCCTGTGCAGCTTTCTAATCTGTCTTCTGAAAATATAGAAAATCTAGAATTACTGGGGCGAGTTTGGGGTTTTCTTAAATATTATCATCCCTTAATTGCCAAAGGCAACTACAATTGGGATTATGAGCTATTTAGATTTTTACCAAAATACATTAATATTAAAGGTGATAAAGAGAGAGATAATCTCATCATTAGCTGGATTAATTCGCTTGGTATGATTAAAGAATGTATAAAATGTAAACCAACGGATAAAACCGCTTGGTTAAAGCCAGACTTATCGTGGGTTAATAATCAAAATCATGAATTAAAAAACAAATTGTTACAAGTTTACGACAACCGTTCTCAAGATGGAAATTATTACGTTGGCATGGTTTCAAACGTTGGAAATCCCGAATTTAAAAACGAAAACGCTTATTCTAAAATGTCATATCCAGACGATGGATTTAGGTTATTATCGCTTTATAGGTATTGGAATATTATAAATTACTTTTATCCTTATAAACATTTGATGGATGAAGATTGGAACAAAAAACTAAGAGAATACATTCCATTGTTTATTAATGCAAAAGACGAATTAAGCTATGAATTGACCGCTATTCAACTTATTGGAGATATTCAAGATACCCACGCTAATCTTTGGGGCGGTGCAGATAAAATTGACAAATGGAAAGGCTCGAATTACTCACCACTACACCTTCGCTTTATACAAAATCAACTCGTGGTAACAGATTATTATAATGAAGAATTAAAAAGCGAAGCCGAGTTGAAGATTGGTGACGTGATTACCAAAATAAATGGCAGAGCAATCGAAGAAATTGTAAAAGAAAAATCTAAATATTACCCCGCCTCAAATGTACCAACAAGATTAAGAGATATGTCCGCTAATCTCTTGCGTTCTAACGCAAAAGAAGTTGAAATAGAGTTTAAATCGTATAATTCCGAAACACAAGCAAAGACACTCAAGCTATATCCAAAAGATAGTCTAAATATCTATAGTTGGTACAGGAAGAACGAAGATAAATCTTACAAAATGCTTGATGACAACATAGGTTATATAACATTGCAAACTATAAAGCAAGGCGACATTAACAAAATAAAGTATGAGTTTAGCAAAACGAAAGGTATAATCATCGACATGCGTAATTATCCATCTACATTCGTTCCGTTTAGCCTAGGCTCTTACTTTGTTTCAGTACCTACACCATTTGTGAAATTCACTAATGGAAATGTCAACAATCCGGGAGAATTTAAATTCACTAATAATATAGACATTCCAAGGCAAGGACAAGCTTACAAAGGAAAATTAGTCGTTTTGGTAAATGAATTATCACAAAGTCAAGCCGAATATACAGCAATGGCGTTTAGGGCAGGAAATAACACTACAATAATTGGAAGTACGACTGCTGGAGCAGATGGAAACGTATCGACAATTATGCTTCCGGGTGGACTTAGAACTATGATTTCTGGCATTGGAGTTTACTACCCCAATGGAAAAGAAACTCAAAGGGTTGGAATTATACCAGATGTGGAAGTAAAACCAACCATTCAAGGAATAAGACAAGGAAAAGATGAGTTACTTGAAAAAGCAATAGAAATTATCTCAAATCAATAAAACCTACAGGTAACAGCAAATTTGTGCAAAAATGGCTGACGGTGGTTTACGTTAATTCAATGGTTATTTATTAATTCAGTGAATCATAAAAACCTGTTATTCTCAGTCTGAACGAAATGAAGACAGCATTAAATCTTATTGGACTAACCGTTGTAATCAGTTTGAGCTTTGTAAGTACCGACCAAGTTTTTTATAAAAACTATTACGACCTAAAAGTAAAAAGCACTGCAACAACCGATACGACCATAAATCCTTGCCGACAATTTAAAAAGCATAAAACTGCAGAGGCTTACTTTCAATCGGCTAATAATAGAACTAAGGGATGTCCAGATGATAGTTTGACTACTGTTGTAGCGGCCAAAGAATATGGTTTTGCGGTTAAACTTAATCCGAAATACATCCAAGCAAGACGCAACTATGCAAGACAACTAATAAAGTTAAAGCAATACGACCATGCAATCGAGCAATTAAACGAAGCAATAAGATTAACATCATTTGAAATCGATAGTTATTTATACGGAATGAGAGGAAGAGCATATTATGAAAAGGGGAATTACTTGGGAGCAATTAAAGATTTCGATACAGCTATGAAGAATGTCGCAAGTATTGATTGTTATTTGTTATCTAAAGCAAAGGCGCAGTGGAAACTTGGTTTAAAGGACAAAGCCTGTGTGAACTATAGAAAAGCAGTTGCCGGTACATCTAATCTAGCAGAAGAAAGAGAATTCATCGAGTGCGACTAAAAATGCGAGCAGGTAACAAATATTTTGCGCTACCTTTCTCCCCCGCATGGGCGACCCTCACAGCGCAAACTATAACCGTTAGCTGTAATACAACCGAAATCTTACCACTATGAAAACTTATCTTTTAACAATTGCTCTCTTATTTATAATTTCAGTCGACTTGTATTCACAAAAACTTGAAGGGAGGAGTATCAGACTACGAGCAGTAACTTCAGTCGCGATGCAAGAATATTTTGTTGAGACTAATTGTTTTGAAAATGAAATAAGAATAAAATTCAAATTTAAAGACAGTGTTTTAATGAATAAACTGAGAACAGAGAGTACTTACAAAAGTCTTTCAAAATCTTTAATTAAGACAAGATATGACCTAAAAAACGATACGACAATGAATCTTTACAGAAGATTAGATTCCGCGATGAAGGTGAATACAGTTTATAGTATTGACAGCATTAAAATCGACTATAATCAGTATCCGGAATATGAAAAACTTTTAACCACACTTCTAAAATCGTCACAGGCTGAACTGGAGAACAAAGAAAACAATAAGAATAGATTTGTTTTGGACGGAACAACAATGGACTTTAAGTTTTTTCAAAATGATTCACTTAAGTTTACTGCTTATGCTCACAGTCCGAGTAAAACGAGCCATCCATTACTCTATGAATACATAAATTCGACGATGAGTATTTATAGAGAGCTAAAAAAGAATAACTTTCTAGCTAAGGAAAAAACCAGTGGCTATTAAATGTACTACAGCTATGCCTTGGTTAGTGTCCTCCCGTACCAAATTAAATTATTCTTCTGTTTCGTGGAGACACGAACCTTTAGGGGCTTAGATCAGAAATTCCGATTAATTTCCGGAGCTAACGTTTGTAGAATGAAAAAAAATGCATTGAAAATCAGCAAGTTATTTAACGTTAGTCAGAATTCACCAGATCGGGATCCGATTAATTTCCAGAGCTAACGAATGGGAATAAGAAAGACGCAAATCGGCAGAAACTAGAAGAGAAATTGCATCGACAATCAACAACTTAATTAACGTTAGTCAGAATTTTAAAAAACATTCGATGATCCGCATTTTGATACTCCTTCTTGTCGTTTCCATATCCACAAATGTTAAAGGACAAGTCGAGCAGAGTTCAGAAGCTTTAATTGCAAAAGCCGGTCTATTTCATCTTCAAAAAGACTATAAAAATGCAATAGTTTATTTTGAAAAAGCCTTTAGACAGTTTCGACCCGATGCACTTAATGCATATAAAGCCGCTGGTTCCTATTCGTTAGACAGCAATAGTCGGAAAGCATTTGACTACTTAAATCTTGCATTATCCTTAGGGTGGACAGAAGCGGATTGGCTTTCCTCTGACCCCTATTTTGACAATTTACGCAACTCAAACCCTAAAAGATGGAAAAGGTTGGAGAAGACAGCTTTTGAAAGAGAGGCGAAATATGAGCGGAGATTGAAACTGCCAGCTTTACGAAAGCAAATAAGTCAAATGACAATCAAGGACCAAAGGCTTAGATATAAGAGAACACAAACAAGCGATAAAAATGAAATTAATACAATCAATAAGCAGATAAGAGAATCCGACTTTAAAAACTTGGAGGCAGCCAAAGCTATTATTAGACAATACGGGTGGCCAAAAATATCTGACATAGGGAAAGATGGGCAAAATAATTTATGGCTTATAATTCAACATGCTGACCACGATGCTCTATTTCAGCAACTTGCTTTATCTGCAATGGAAAAGCTTAAAGGAACATCTGAAATAAACTTAGAAAATTATGCCTTCTTATACGACAGGGTCCAATGTAACCTTAATTTCAAGCAACTCTATGGAACACAGGTGAATTGGCTTAACAATGGCAAAGCATCCGGTTTTAGACCAATTATTAAAGAAGACCAGGTGGATAGTAGAAGAAAAGACATGGGACTATTCTCGTTAAGCGTTTACGCCCTTACTTATGGCTTTCAATATCATAATCCGCCCGCACTACAGGCAAAGCAAAAAGACTCTACTGATGTAGCCTACACAAAACAGCTTGTTGATAGCGCAAATTATTTTTATAGAACTGACGAATTTCAAAAGACATACGATTACTATAATAATGCATCTACCATACAAGGCGGAATGACAAGTGCTGATAATTATGATGCAGCTGTAGTTTTTTCAAAAATATATGCTATTAATAATGAATCGAAATACAAAGAAATTGCACTTGACTTTCTGACTTTGTTATATTTACGGCAAGAGTTAAACGATTTTGGGGTAAATGAGCAACCTTCCTTCAAAATCCTTCATACAGAAAAACGGTGGAGTGATTTTTTTAAGTTGCCTAAATAAAAACGGCACAATCGAGTAGACGGCCGTGAGCCATAAGCCCACGGTGCGCCTCTCACACCACCGTACGTACGGGGCTCGTATACGGCGGTTCGATATCTGATGGGGAAACTTTCAGATAATAATCTAGCAAGGATCGGTAACCTCGCTTTGTCCTTCATGCCGGAAAAAATGTAATAGTTGCTTTTCATAAATTGCTACGCCTTGGTTCGTGGAGACACGAACCAAGGCGTGGAGTCTTCGATATATCACCCTTTTAAAATACCCTGCTTGTATCCATTTTTTGCTTTATAGATAAAAAGTTATAATTTCATCCCTGAGTTTTAGAATAGCAGCCATCTGTTATTGATTTCTACCTGAGATTAATTGAGTCTATAGTGCGTAAGCTGAGCTGCATTCTTATTTTTTAACCACCTTATCACATATAATGACCGAATACTTTATTCATGATGGCCAAATAGAACTTGGTCCTTTTACCTTAATTCAGCTGACTTCCTACGCCTTGGTTCGTGTCCTCATGAACCAAATTAAATTATTCTTCTGTTTCGTGGAGACACGAACCAGGCCTTAAAAAATCTTTTTTTACAATAATGCAGTGAAAGCCTTGCGCTTATCTTATTGACAATTTTATCAAAGTGAAGAAACTCATATTATTCAGCTTTTTATTGGTCGTCTTTTCTCAATTATGTTATGCACAAAGGCTTAATACTCTGAAAATTACAGGAAAAGTCATTGATATAAATAATAAGCCGCTAGAATTCTGCACAGCTACTTTACTTAAGGCAACGGATTCAACTCTTGTAAGGTCAAGTCTTACCAATTCAGAAGGCATTTTTCTACTCGAAAATATTAGTGCCGGGCAGTACATATTAGCCGTAACGTCTATTGGATATATCAAATATATCGGTAAAACTACCAACGCAGCTGCTGATTTAGAACTGAATCCGATTGTCTTGCAGATGGATACCAAGGCACTAAAAGAAGTTGTGATTGTTTCAAAAAAGCCATTATTTGAGCAACAGCTTGACAAGCTTATAATTAATGTTCAAAATAGTATCACATCCGTGGGAACTAACGCTGCTGATATTCTGGAAAATGCTCCCGGAGTTTCGATGCTCGATGGGAAGGTGTCGCTTAAAGGACGATCGGGGGTGAATGTGTTGATCGATGGGAAACCGACTCACTTATCCTCTGCTGATCTGGCTAACAGGCTACAAAGTATGAATAGTAGTTTAATAGATAAGATTGAGATAATTGAAAATCCATCTTCTAAGTATGATGCTGCCGGTACTGGAGGTATTATCAACATTATAACAAAGAAAAACCAAACAATTGGTTTAAACGGAAACCTGGGTTCTGGGGTATCAAGAGGAGTATATAATAAATACAACAATTCGATTAATTTGAATTATAGGAATAAGAAGTTTAATGCTTACGGTAATTACAGCCTTGCCAGCAACAAGTATTTATCACGAACACATCTTCATAGGGCTGATGTACTTAAATTTTTGGAAGCCGAAGGTGAGAGACGGACAGTAATGAACAATAATTCCTTTGCTGCTGGATTAGATTACTCAATTAATAAAAAAAGTATCTTAGGAGTACTTGTAAAGGGTTTTTCAGATTCTCGTGATTATGATCAATCTACATTTACATCCATTCACGCCCCACAAGGTGCAGTAGATTCAACTTCCTCATTATCGAGGACAGGAGATCGCCAGTGGAATAATATTGGCTTAAACCTCAATTATAAAATCACATTGAGACAAGGTGAGGAGTTGTCAATTGATTTAGATCGTTCTATATTTACCGGGCAAACCAGAACCGACATCCTTTCTGATTTTAGTTATACTAGTCCAAAGGTTCGAGATCCATATATTTCCAATGTCGCAATGCCCTCTAACCTGGAGATTAACTCTGTAAAAATAGATTATTCGCGACCTTTTGCAAAAGGTCGAACATTTGATTGCGGCCTCAAATATAGTTATGTATCAACTGATAATGATGTCGTTTTTAATTTGTACACTAAAAATCAGTGGGAAATTGACAAGGGGAAAACCAATCATTTTATTTATGATGAAACAATCAACGCCGCTTATGTAAATTATAAACATGTACTAGGAAAGTTGCAGTTCCAGGTAGGTCTTAGAGGGGAACAAACTATTTCTAAAGGAAACTCCGTTACACTTAACAGCCAGGTAACGCAAAATTATTTCAAGTTATTTCCAACAGCATTTGCTACCTATGAGATTTCGAAGCAGCATAAAATTAATTCTGCATACAGTAGAAGAATAGGACGCCCTGCGTATAATCAATTAAATCCATTTACATATTTTGTAGATAATTATAACTATTACTATGGTAATCCATATATAGCGCCGTCATATACTAACTCTTTTAGTTTTAATCATATTTATAAAGATGTTTTCTTAACTTCTTTAAACTACAGTAGAACCACGGATTATATTTCTTACGCTTATTATATGGAAACTCAAGCGGATTCCAGCCAGATCTGGATTGAAACTACCGATAATTTAAGTGCCTTTGATAACTTAAGTCTTAGCCTCAGCTCACCAATAAAGATTACGTCGTTTTGGACGACAAACAATAACCTTGTTTTCGTCTACAATAATAGCAGAATTGTATATAGGGACGTAGATATAAAGAACAGCCGGCCAGCCTATAGATTCAATACTACTCATTCTATTTCGTTACCTCGCCAATTCAAAGCAGAAGTATCTGCATCGTATTCGTCTTTGGCTATAAACGGATTTTGGGCCGTTCTGCCGCGCACAGCTATGAATGTCGGACTCCGAAAAACTTTCCTCAATAACAAGGCTAACATTAATTTAAATATAGCCGATGTGTTTAACACGATGAGGTTAAAAAGCACAATGACTTATAATGCAATCGATGTTACGGATTTCACCAAAGTCGAAACCCGCTTGTTCAGAATAAATCTTACTTATCAATTTGGCAAAAGCCAGATAAAACCTATTAAACAAAGGACCACTGGCACGGAAGACGAGCAGAAACGTGTTGGATACTGAAAGATGACCAACTCTGTGACATGTTCATTTCAAGGCCTTGGTGGTTACACTTACCAACACTATAATTTCAACAAATGGATTATAAACAGCAATCGGAGGATGATCGATTTGTTAGTGAGGACACCAGCAAAGGGGAAAATCACCAAATCCTTGCCTTGAAGATCTTTGCACCCGCCATATGAAGTATTTAATTTCTTTAACGCTTATGTTCCTAACCTGCATCTGTTCAGGTCAGGTTGAATATCCGGCTTTTCCCGACCCGGAAGTTGGCAGCCACGTTACCTGGACGAAAGTCATACTGCCGGGACATCCTTCAAAATGGGCAACCCAACTGATTTTTGATAAAGGCGACGTCAAATCTATTGAAGTTGACAGAAAAGGTAAGGGTTTTCAGGTTCCGGATAGTAAGGGCAGGAAATTGCTTGTCATAATCACACTCAAGCCCGGGGTCAAATTAATGAGTTTAACGGAGTTAATCCGGTTCTTCAAAATACCGGTAGCCGATTGCAAGAGATTTCCCATTGTGGTAGATGGCAGGTACGAGGACTTTCCCGATCATCTCTATGCTGTTAAAACCGCAGTGGCCTATGTGAAGGTCCAGACGCATTCATATACGAAGAAAAAGGTTATATATATCAGGACAAACAGGCCTATCGTGGAGCGGGTTGGTTAAATCCTATACCATTGTTGGTGTCCTTTAGCAACCCCTGGCTGTGGACGGATATGGCTGTTATAGCGCGCCATTGTTCCACCGGTTTCCGTCATTGCTGAACTACAGCCGACATGCTACCCTTTACCGGAAAAAAAGAGGAACGAGCGCTGCATTAGGATTCCCGCCTGCGCGGGAATGACGGCGATGGGTTATTGGACGGATATCGCAGTTATAGTGTGCCATTGTTCCACCGGTTCCGTCATTGTGAACTACAGTCATCATGCTACCCTTCCCCGTCATTGCCGACCGATCGGCAATCGTAATGCGCTATACCGGAAAAAAGAGGAATGTGCTCAGCATTAGGATTCCCGCCTGCGCGGGAATGACGGCGATGGAAATTACCGACCCGATCGGCAATCGTAATGCGCTCTACCGGAGCGAGAATGACATCGTAAGCTAATTAATATCACAAATCATCACTAAACAAATCCAACCAGCCAGGATTGGCATCCTGAATCAATTTATTCTTCCATTCCCGATTCCACTTCTTCAACTGCTTTTCCTTGCCAATGGCTTCTTCAATCCGCGAAAACATTTCATAGTACACTAGTTTGCCGCAATTGTATTTGGCTGTAAAAGACTTAGGATACTTTTTGGTTTTGTGTTCGCTTACCCTTGAGAACAGATCTGAGGTTACGCCGATGTATAAAACAGTATTAAATGTATTTGTCATAATGTAGATACAGCCACCTCTTTCCATTATCAAAAATAATAAAGAAACTAAGAATTAAAAGAGCAAGGTTATTGCCGACTTGATTGATAATCTATGCGTGACGAATGAGCACTGCATTAGGATTCCCGCCTGCGCGGGAATGACGGCGATGGGGTATTGGATGAGTGTCTTGTCTTCCAGTGTGCCATCGGTTAAAGAGCTCCGGTCTTACTAAACGACAATCATCTTCTTACCTTCCCCGTCATTGCCGATCCGATCGGCAATCGTAATGCGCTATACCAGAAAAAGAGGAACGAGCACAGCATTAGGTTTCCCACCTGCGCGGAAATGACGGCGATGGGTTGTAGGACGATTCGCACCAGCAAAAGAAAACCCAGATACGCTATTGGTGTTTACGGTTATAATCCTCAACCAGCTTGCGGACGGCCCATCTGCCAAAGAAACCAGTTTGGTTTATCTTCTCCGCTATCTCTGCATCATCTCCCATCACCGCCAGCAGCAAGTTCCGAACTTCATTTAACCGTTTTTTACCCGAGGAGGGATCCGTTATCACATCTTGCAAGACCGTCACTGCTCCGTTCTTCTCCACGTAATAGGTTCGCCGTTCCTCAGCACCTAACATCCTTATGCCGCCACTGCCATCGGACGTCATTACGGGACTCCTACCGCCAATGATTAGCAGGTTTACTTTTCCTTCTATCTCGACACCAATAAACTGCGGCTCGTTACTATATTTTATTTCACGACTCAGAAACAGGGCTCCGTTTTGTCTGAATTCTCTTACATCACGCGGGTACAATTTGAAAGGTTTTCCCGAAAGCGGTTGAATTTTCAGCATCGATTTATTCAAACGCAGAATGTTGCCTCTGATGGTATCCCCGGTGGCTTTAATCACATAATCCTGAGCGAATAAGTGTAAGTTGAAGATTAGTAATAATGCAATGAATAAATTTTTTTTTATCATAATTTGTGTGTTTTTAACAAAACTGCGTAAATACAATTCCTTCTTGTATGCTGATTCAGAAACAGACAGTAGAGGTGGTTGACGTTTGAACAACGCAGACAGCGTTTAGAACGCTGTCTGCGTTGTTGTACCTAAAATGGATGGAGTTCACTGCATTAGGATTCCCGTCTGCGCGTAAATGCCGGCAATGGTGTGTGTGACAAGTGCCGTTTCTTTGTGCCAAAGCTCCTCTTACATTACCAGGTTTTTTCGCCCTTTTTCATTTTATTCAAAACCTTGTGCAAGTCGCCGTTTTCGTCTTTTTCGCCCGAAAGTGTTACTGCTTCAGTTTCCAGGGCCAGAGCTTCCTGCTTTTTGCCGGTCTTATACAATAGATTGGCATAGGTATCCATAAACATTACCTCTTTTGCAGTCTCCCCTTCCAATGTTTTTTTAGACCATGCCAGGGCAGACTTGAGAGCTTTCGGATCCTCGCATTTTTCGAAGAGCCACCATGCCGAATTGTTTAGTTCATATTTGTTTAGTTCATCGGGAAATTTGCTAATGTACTGGTCCATTGCAAAAGCGAAATTTGGAAAATCTTTTTTCCATTCAAAGTACGACTTCCTCGACCTCAAATAAATTACATCGGAAAACTGGGGGTATTTCGCGTCAAGGTCCTTTTTGATTTGCGTCCAGTTTACATCGTTTTTCGGCTCGCCGGTGTAGAAGAGCATCGCTCCCTGTTGTTTTGTTTCGCCGGTTCGGAGTTGTGGAACTACCTCTTCATTAAATATAATAGACTTTACAGTGCGTGCGCTGGCTCCTTTCCCCAGAACTGAGTCGGCGGCAGCCGGATTATTCATAAAGAAAGTAAAACCTGCATCGCTGGTTTTGGAGGTGGCGTATGGAAGTAATCTGATGATTTCAGGTTTATTTAAATCTTTAACGGTCGAAAAATAGTCACGGGCCACTACCGGAATAAATTCGCTTTCGTAAGCATCATTGGCTGCACTAATCAGTTTAAACAAAAATTCAGGATCTTTTTTGCCGGCTTCATACTGACGCTTTAGGGAGAAGTATTGCTTATCGGGATCCATAGCGTCTTTCGCTTTTGCTATAAAGTCCTCTGCAGGTCTTCCGCCCACTATTCTATGAACCAGCTCTCCCTGGGGGTTTAAAAACAGGTAAGTGGGATAGGCTTTGACATTAAATGTTTTGGAAATATAATGCGCGTCGCGATACCAGGCTTTAACGTCATTGTCATCATTCTTAGTCGTATCTATCTGCACTTTTACATTTAGGAAATTGGCGTTGTAGAAATCGCCGACCTCTTTTAAAGGAAAAATATTTTTGGCCATTTGTTTGCATGGGCCACACCAGGTAGTGTAGGCGTCGAGAAATATGTACCGGTTTTCTACTCTGGCTTTTTCCTTGATCTGCTCCCAGCTGAGGTTGTTAACAAATTGAATTCCGGTGTTCTGCTGGGCAAAGATGTGTGTGGTAACTAATAAAAAGGCGATGGTTAATAACTTTTTCATAATAAGTGTTTTAGGTATTAGATTAATAAAAATAATAAATTTTTTTTACTGAGTAAGTTTTCTGATACAGAAATGTTCTGTTTCTTACTCTTCCTGTCATTACCCACCTGATCAGCAATCGTAACATGGTTACAAGTAAAAAGAGGAATGAGCTCTGCATTAGGATTCCCGCCTGCGCGGGAATGACGGACGCTGGAAATTACCAGCCAGATCGGCAATCGCAATGTGCTTTACCGGAAAAGAAGAGGAACGAGCACTGCATTAGGATTCCCGCCTGCGCGGGAATGACGGCGATGGGGTATTGGACGGATATCGCAGTTATAGTGTGGCATTGTTCCACCGGTTCCGTCATTGTGAACTACAGTCATCATGCTACCCTTCCCC
>CBFGOI010000116.1:0-14164 GCA_965650335.1 uncultured Pedobacter sp.
AAAATATATCTTTTTCATATACTTTTGGATTATCTGAGCGGTTGATGCCCCGGCCGGGATTAATTCTCACCAGTCTCTTAAAATTCTCAATATCCGTATCGCTTGCCTTTAACCTCATTAGCCGGCGATTGTTCATAAATAAGGAAATCCCATCTGAGGATTCCTCGAAAAATTGGATAAAATATTGACTCAGGTAGTGAGGACAGTTTAAATTGCACAAAGTAAAGCTGGGAATCATGTACATAAACCCAGGCTCTAAAGGCAGTACTTCCTTCGAGCTTGAGATAGAACCTTCGCCTTCGTCGATGTAGTACAGTCTATAATACGGACTTATTACATTATTATAACTCCACTTCCTATTAAGCTTAACATAATTTACATGTAATAATGAAAAATAATACTTTATCAATCGCCTGGCACTCATAAAAAGAAAATTGATCTCTAATATTTTAAAAGTCCTGAACCTTTTCCGACTAAAACCCGGAGCACGTCTATTCAAAAGTAGAATATATGTAATTAACTTCAGAAAATTATTCATTGCCCAAGCTTACAAAAAACTTTAGGATATGTATATCAAGAACTTGATTAGATACACTGAAGAAGCAGTCAAAAATCTCACAGTTAATCAAGGTCGGATTTATAGAAAAGCCGATTTTCAATACGACAAACAAATATTCTTACGAAGTCTACCTACCTCTTTGATGGATCATTTGCGTAGTTCGCTCAATTGTAAATGTTTAAAGGTGTGATTGTCAACAGGGTAGTTAAATATGAATTATTTATTAAGAAGATATTTTAATAATTGCTTCAAATAGTTAAATTTGCAGCGCTAACGAATATAGCAGCGCTCATAGCTCAGTTGGTTAGAGTAGAAGACTCATAATCTTTTGGTCCCTGGTTCGAGCCCAGGTGGGCGCACTGGTTCAAAAAGGTCTGTTTTACATCAAAACAGGCCTTTTTTCGTTTCTAAACGCAGATTTAACCTTCTGCGACAGTGGCTCAGGCAGTCGCCCTGATGTCAGGATTTACATAATTTTTTGTTGAACTTAACGCAAATAGGTCACAAATACGTCACAGCGAATTTGCGTGCTAATTATGGCAACTGTTAGCGCAGTAGTATATGAACATCACAGAAGAGCAGACGGAACTTACAATGTAAAAATCCGTGTCTATCACAAAAGCGAAAAAAAATTCATTGACAGTTCTCATTTTGTAACATCTAAGCAACTTGATTCAAAAAGGCAGATTAAAGACAAATTTGTCAAAAAGAAAATAGATGAGGTTCTTGAAGATTACCGAGACTCAATAAGTGACTTAGGTTCCAAATTAAACTATTTCACTGCCGATGAACTCCGGGACTACCTGAAAGATAAAGATGCAGATATTGATTTCATTAAATTCTGCACAGAACATATTATTTCACGTAGATTTTAAAAGGGAAAATGCTTATCGGTGAATTTTAGATCGATTGAAAACACGATTGAAACATTGTTATTAATTAATAGTTATGGTATAGTCTTGTAGAAAAATCTTAGACAGACCAAGTCCACTACAGAGAAAAAATCAAATCTAGTTTTGAACCTCAGGAGGAAGTAAAGTTTAAAAAGCACAAGTCGGTCAAATCAAGATTCACGCTACTTACAAGTTTGCCTGCCGGGCGCTGGCTTTGCACATATTTAATATAATATCACCTCGGATCATTCCAGACTGATACAAAGTCACTTTCGAATCAAGCGTATGTCATAGAGCTTATGAAAACATCTGATGGCATTTATTGAAAAAATCAATGGATAATTTTAATCAATTAATAGGTTTGCTTTGCTTCGAAACTTTGCTATGCATACTTTTGAAAAATAGCGACGTACCCTAATCGTCCAATTTTTTACACTAAAACCAAAAAGCATGTCACTTAAATTTGAGACACTACAACAACACGCGGGCCAGGAAGCAGATCCCACAACAGGCTCCAGAGCAGTTCCTATCTATCAAACCACTTCATTTGTGTTCAAAAATGCTGAACATGGCGCTAACCTTTTTGCATTAAAAGAATTCGGTAATATCTATACCCGAATAATGAACCCCACAACAGATGTTTTCGAGAAACGAGTTGCGGCTTTGGAAGGAGGCGTAGCTGCGTTGGCTGTAGCTTCAGGTCAGGCAGCGCAATTTATCGCAATGCATAACATACTGGAGGCAGGAGAAAACTTTGTTTCTTCATCACACTTATACGGAGGTACTTATAACCAGTTTAAAGTAGCATTCAAACGACTGGGAATTGAAGTTCGGTTTGCTAAGGTTGATGATCTTTCAGATATAGAAAGTAAAATAGATAATAAAACAAAGGCAGTTTATATTGAAACTATCGGAAACCCCGGCTTTAGCATCCCCGATTTTGAAAAAATCGCTGCTCTTGCGCAGAAATATGATCTTCCATTAGTGGTAGATAATACGTTTGGAGCAGCGGGCTACTTATTCAGACCTTTAGAACATGGGGCTCACATCGTTGTACAATCGGCCACGAAATGGATTGGTGGGCATGGAACCAGTATAGGCGGTGTAATCGTAGATGGTGGCACGTACAACTGGGGTAATGGTAAGTTCCCTCAATTTACAGAACCGTCTGAAGGCTACCATGGATTAATATTCAACGATGTTTTCGGTCAGGCAGGTCCTTTCGGAAATATTCAGTTTATTATACGGGCACGAGTTGAGGGCCTTAGGGATTTAGGTCCTGCAATTTCTCCGTTCAATTCCTTTTTATTATTACAAGGCTTAGAAACACTTTCTTTAAGAGTACAACGCCACGTCGAGAATGCACTTTCATTGGCCGAATGGCTGGAAAATCATCCGATGGTAGCGAGTGTGAATTATCCAGGTCTTGCAAGTAGCCCTTATAACGATCTCGCAAAGAAATATTTGAAGAGAGGTTTTGGTGGGGTATTGTCTTTTGAACTTAAGGGAAATAAAGAACAGGCTACACAAGTGATTGACAATTTGAAACTAATAAGTCACCTGGCAAATATGGGAGATTCAAAAACGCTGATTATTCAACCATCTGCCACTACGCATCAACAGTTAACAGATGCTGAACAGTTAACGGCGGGAGTTACACCTACTTCATTAAGGGTGTCTGTAGGTATCGAGCATATCGACGATATAAAAGCTGATCTTGAGCAGGCGTTCAGCCAAATCAAATAAGTGAAATGGCAGTGAGCGATCTGCTCACTGCCAATTTTCTTTAAACATGCGAAACATAGCTTAAAAATTCTTTTCTGGTATCCGGATTGTTGAAAGCTCCGCTGTAATCGTTGTACTACTTGTATCTTTAATACCTCTGGATGAAACACATAAATGTGCAGCATCAATTACAACCGCTACGTCTTCTGTTTCAAGGATAGATTTGAGTTCATTGGCTATTTGAATAGTCAGTCTTTCCTGTACCTGTGGTCTTTGGGAATAATACTGAACGATACGATTAAGCTTAGAAAGCCCAATAACTTTTCAAGAAGAAATGTAAGCAACATATGCCTTGCTTATTATTGGGACGAAATGATGCTCACAACTTGAATAAAGGGTAATATTTTTCTCAATAAGCATCTGATTGTACTGACACTTATTATCAAACAGCGCTACATTCGGTTTATTAGCAGGGTTTAGGCCCGAAAATATTTCGTTTACGTACATTTTAGCAACCCTGCCCGGAGTTCCATTCAGACTATCATCGGTCAGGTCTAAGCCCAGAATATTCATTATTTCGCGAAAATGGAGCGAGATAGCGGCGATCTTTTCCTCATGTAATTTCAAATGCATCAATGCGTAAAGGAGTATCATGTGCTTGCATGGATTGTATGGGAGGATATGAAAAAGATGAACTGTAATTTTGAGTATTAAACATTTTTATCCTATTCCGTAATGTAAATCAATCTTCTTTTAATAATTCATAATTTTAGAGATGAGGTTAAAAGAAATATTAAGAGATACCATTCTGATAATGCTAGGGATACTTTCAGCCTCAATGGGGTTAAAGGGTTTTTTACTTTCAAGCCGGTTCATAGACGGTGGGGTAACCGGTATATCAATGTTATTAGCAGATATATTTGGCTTCCCAATATCTATATTAATCTTTGTAATTAATCTTCCGTTTCTATTTATTGGACTGAAGCAGATGGGCTTACCTTTTGCTATCAAAAGCTCATTAGCAATTGCCGGACTTTCTCTCTGCCTGGCATTTGTTCCGTTTCCTGATGTGACACCTGACAAACTTCTTACGGCAATATTCGGAGGCTTTTTTATCGGCTCCGGAATTGGTTTAGCAATGAGAGGAGGTGCGGTATTGGATGGAACCGAAATTGCAGCACTTCTTCTTAGCAGGAAAGCTCATATTTTAAAAGTCAGTGATATTATTTTGATACTTAATGTAATAATATTCTTAAGTGCATTATATTTCCTGGGCGTAGAATCAGCATTATATTCAATTTTAACTTATCTGGGAGCTTCTAAAATGCTGGATTTTATATTGAACGGTATTGAACAGTATACTGAAATCACAATTGTTGCCACCCGAAGCGAGGAAATAAGAAAGGTAATTACTCAAAAACTTAAACGCGGCGTAACCATCTATCAGGGCAAAAGTGGGTTTGGTAATAACGGTGATGAAAACGATCCCCGCGACATTATAATGACAGTAGCTACCCGCCTGGAAATTCCTGAATTGAAAAAGGAAATATTGTCTATAGATCCTAAGGCCTTTATTGTCCAGAAAAGTGTTGATGATACTACGGGTGGGCGCTTAAAACGCAAGGTTCTACATTAATCTACTGCACTTTTGAATACGCTACTCATTAATTAACCTTTAAAGAAGCAAAATCTTTGAAGTTGACTGCTGTGTGAGTCATTGTGAAATAACAAGTTCAGGTTGGTAAAAATTTCTTTTGTGAATTATCAATCAAAAATAGCCAGGGAAAACCCCGGCTATTTTCTTATTGAATCAATAAAGTTAAATTTTGCTGCCATTCTGTAGCCTTTGCAATTAAATGCTTAAGATGACTTTCATTATCATGCGGAAATTCGTAGAAAGTGACAAGTATAATATCAGATTTTTTATTTTGTAGACTTAACTTAACTGATTTGACCTGCTCTCCAGTAATCTTTTTATCAATATCTATCTTAATAACTTCTTTTAATTCAATAAATAAAGGTGGGTTTTCAGATAGGTTATCGAAATATAGCAAGCATTTTTTTTGGTCGTCAAGTGCTATAAGTTTCGCATGCAGAAAATCCGACTGGGAAACTGCCATATGATACTTCTCCGAGAGTTCCAGAAGTCTAAGCTTCATTTTTTGTTTCCTTTTTCGCTTTGCAAGTGTGCTTATTATAAGAATGGGAATTATAACAATAGAAAATAGTATGCCTAAAACCATGGCATTTTGCAGGGTATGATTCATGTTTTATATTTTAAATGTGAATAATTAATTGAATAAATATTCAGGCATTACCAGAAAACATGAAAAGGATACAAAATCAGAATCCTGAAATTTGTAAAATGTATATTGGAGATATGTGAAAAATCGAATTCAAACTTTTCAACCTCAATGATATTAGTAAGAAAAAGCGCTCTTAACTTATAATATGCAAATATAGGTTTGGATGTAATGGAAGATATCGAATGAAGATACTCGCCATTGTTCAAAAAGAATGCATTGGCCTGGATGTCAGTTGCATATATTTGTCCGCATACCTCCCCGGTAGTAGTTGCTTTCTGAGTAGCTATGCCTTGAGAAAAGTTCGGCCCAAGATTGAAAACAAGGCAGAAGATTAAGCTTATCAAAATTTTAAAAATGGATAAATTCACGGTCAATTGTAATTAAATGGCATCAATTATAACATCTTCTTGTGAAACCGATATTACCAGAAACTTATTAAGACCATCTTCCATTTCCCATTCCACAACAGACCCGCTGGAATAGCCCAATAGTGCAATGGCCAAAGGGTCAGAAATCGGAATATCATTCGATCTTTTATTTGTGGCATCTAGAGAAACTATATGGACATTAAATGTCTGTGATTTATCTATATTGCAAACAAGCACATTAGAATTGATGCGTACCACATTGCTGGGAAGACATTCGTTTATAACAATTTTTGCATTTCTGAGTTCCTCTGACAAGTTCGCTTTATTAAACACTGAAATATGATCTAAGAAATAACATTCCATTAGGAATGCTAAATCCTCTTTTGTCAATATTAATTGTTCTTTTCTCATAATTTAAATAATTCAGGAAGATTATTTTTTATCCTGGCTATCAACTATTCTGGCTATATAGGCTACAGGTTTTCTTGTAACGGTATAAAGTATATACACTAAGCTTACTGTTAAAGAAAGAATGAGTTTGATGAACAGTATAGCAAATATTCCCATGAATAACTTTAGGGTTTGAAGCATTTCTTGCTTAATAAAATCCTTTAACCGGTTATACCATATTCAAACTCTTTTTCGCTGTCTATTGAGTTCATGAAAATTGCATTCCACATTCTTGCCTTAGTGGTTAAGCTGTATCGTAGAGCTTGATAATCTAATAACTGATGATAAAACACGATTGAAATAGGCTTCTTACTCGGATTATGGAAGATAAGGTCCAATCGAACCATTAAACTCCTTATAACCAACCTACAGTCTTTTAAGTCTTCTAATTCGATAAAAGTGACTTTATTCAAGTTGAAATAATCCAGATATAAAGCAACTTTTTTGTAGGTATCCAAAACAAGCAGCTTATCAGAAAAGTAAAGCTTTTTAGACGGCTTTAATTTGTGATTTTTAACTAAGCTATTCAACTTTTGACTAAGGAGCTTTTTACGGTACAGACTAATTACGAACTTCCCTAATAAGTACCCGGTTACCGTAAACGCGGATATGAAAACCCCTATTAACAATATCTCTAATTGCATTATATTCATGACATCCCTCCGTTTTGAAATGTTATTTGTAAAAAAATTTTTATCCATCAATTGCTGATGAATGCTTGATATGCTATCATAAAGCTCAGTTGTCCGTTCACCAGTATAGAATCTGAACGAAAGCGGGAAAATCTCCTTGTTGTAGGTGATTTTCCTGATATTATCCTTATTGTATGCCAGAGACATTTCTGTCAGCATCTCTTCTGATTTTTTCCAATCCATTACTCCTCCGGCTATATCATGCTTTTTTCCTTATGCCTTACTTTTAAAATTTCGAAGGTTTTCACTCCTGTTGGCATTTCCCATTGAACTTTTGAACCAATTTTGTATCCTAAAATGGCGATAGCAATCGGAGCGAATACGGAAACTCTCTGTTTCTGCATATTCGCTTCAACTGGCATTACTATCTGAAACGTGAAGCCTTTACCGCTTTCTGTTTCCCGTATTTCTACTTCTGATTCCATGGAAACGGTGTCGGTCGGCAGGTCATCTTCCTTCACCACCGTGGCCGATTCCAACTCTGTTAATAATCGCTTTTTATTATAATCTGAGAGATTAGAGGCTTTAAGGTGTTTTGTTAATAAATCGTATTCTCTTTGCACGAGCATTAATTTTTCTGTTTTCATATCATTGTTTTTATTGTATTATTAATATTAGCCTCATCCAAAGGCTCTCAAAGTTTATCTCAACTCAACCCTGAAAATAGACGAAGGCCTTTTGCCGGATGATGATCGAAATAGATTTCCTTCAAACTTTTGACTTCGAAAAAATTTATCTTTCGGTAAAAATCGTCTGGTTTCACATCCTCCAGGGTATTGTAGCCGCACAACTCCATCAGTTTAAGAGTAGCATCTATAGTATTTCTGTGGAAGTTTGCCACACGCACCCTCTGGCCGATAGGATCTTTGAACTTAAGTCGCGAACCAGAACCAACCGCTAAAATCATTGGTGCCGTACAGTAACAGGCGCTTGCCCCTAAAGCAATTGACCGAAGAATATCATATTCGGAAACTATGGTTCCGGAAGCAATAACTTTCGTTGGCAGCCCATAACTACTAATTGCTTTCTTAGCACCTGCTAATGGTTCAAAACAGCTTGCACTTAATGCGCTGCTCACACTAAACGAATCAAAGCCACTTACAGAGACTGTGCTATCAATTGTTATAAAGTCCAGGTATATCCTGGTGGCATACATCGAATTACATATACAGTTTATCACTTCCTGGCTCGGATTAAATAATCTAATGCCGATTGGTTTTCCCTCAGACAAGTCTCTTAGCCTGTTTAAAAAGGAGATCATCCTATCACCAGCTAGCCGTTTCATGATGGATAATTCATTCCTTGGAAGCACTATTTCGATCATTTTGATATAGGGCCGGGTAGATGTTACCTGAAAAAAATTCTCATTAAAAGAGCCGTCATCTTTGCGAAAAGCATAATCCTCATGGGCAATCTGCCATATTAAATCACTACCACCTCTGATTAAATATGGACTGAAACCGCCATTTCCTGTATTTACTGCACATCTCTGAATGTTCGCCCCTTCAGATAGTGCCAGAATAGTTGTATCACTCACCACCTTTTGATTCAACCCACCGATGTTGAGTATACTTAAAGCGTAAGGTTGATCGCATTGCACAGAACCAATTTGAACTCTTAAATCTGTTGCCCTTAAATCAATGGGAACATCGCTGTAAACATATTTCAAACCTTCAAAATCGGGATCATCCAAAGGTAACAAGGCACTTCTGACAACATCAGTCGGAATATTATTGGCCCGATTAACGATAAGCTGATATTGTTTGGAACTAACAGACGTTCTAAGCACCTCATCCTTAAATAAAAATTTTGGAAGAAGCGGACTTATCTTACCCAACACGTGTTTCAGCTTTGGCTTAAACGGATAGTATCTTAAAGTCGAATGTTTTCTGGTAAAAAGATCATGCAAAACAATTTGGACTGCCGACAAAACTATAGGAACGATAATGAATCCAGTTATAGTTGTTATCAAGCCTGCGATGACTAAAATAACGTTTAAACTAAAAAGAAATATAAAGCCGACGCCTAACAGGGACCGGAAGCGAAATTTTTTCATAATGAACATATTAAGACAGTAAAAAACCTGAGTTTCCTGACTGGCCCCAAACCATAGAGATGGTCGGGGCTTACTTAATGAAGTCCTTACTGCTTGTTTGGAAACAATAGCCGAAATGGTGGTGAATGGCTATGGATTGGGCATAGCTGGCAAAGGCAGCATCTAAACGCTTTGAGAAAATTCTAGTTAGACTTGTGTATGCCGATTTGTTGGTTGAGAAATTATTCATTTCGTTATTAATTAAGACAGTGATAAAACAAGATGTTCGATTACCGGCCCCTTTCGCCAGATTTATGGCTGGGGCTTAATTAATAAAGTCCTTACTGCTTTTAAGAAATGAATAACCTAAAGCACGGCATGAAGATTTTGGGCCACAGCATAAAACAGCTTTTGTGTGCACTTTAGATGCAAAGCTAATTTCAGTTATACTATATATGTGGTTATGCGAACCCATTATTACAAATCTCTACTTTTAATGTTAATAAGCAAATATTTACTTATTAAGCGTTGTTTTCTGATATATATGTTACAATCAAAATAAAATGGTGGTTTTTCCCACCATCTTATTAAATTATTTCATTAACGATACATTCTCTATACGGAACCGCTTCAACCCATCGGGCATTTCCCATTGAATCTCTTCACCGACTCGGTATCCTATTAAAGCCAGACCGATATCAGAAAGCGCTGAAAATTTGTTGATTTTTATCTTAGCCTCATCCGGGCTTACCAAATCAAACTTAAACTCATTGCCAGTTTCAACATCACGCACCTGAACATTTGTGTTAATTGAAACAACATCCTCTGGAATCTCTTTTCCCGGCACAATGAGGGCTGACTTTATTTCTGTTTCAAGTTTTTCCTTGTTAAAGTCCGAAAGCTGATTCTTTTGTCTTAAATGATTTTTTATTAGATGATATATGCCTTTTGATAAAATGATTGGATTAGTCATATTCTGTTTGAAAAATTAGTGAAATTATAATATTGCTAAGTAAAATTCTCCCCGGAAATCATGCTGCCGGGGCTAACTGGTGGAAGTCCTGAAGTCGGCAAAAACTCTTTATCAGTGGTGAAAACATAAGTATATTATTGATTAACGGGTACTGCGAGTCCTTCAGAGTCAAAATCGAAAAAGCCGTTGATAACAACCTCATCATCACATACAGGGCACTCCACGACTTTTTTAATGAGTTTGTTTTTCTCATTGAAGATACTAACATCGACATATATCAGACCATTATGTTCTGGACAAGTAATTTTCATAAAAGACACGTTTAATGATTTATTCGGCAAAGCCGTATTGGATTTTCAAGCCACAGCTTAAAAAAATAACACCTCCCAACTTTTGAGTAAGTTGGGATTTAATTAATGAAGGCTTTACTACTTTTAAGAAAAGAATATTGAATAAGGAGATCGCACGACACAAGAGGGCAAAACAAACTATAGGAAGTCTGTACCCAGTGTTTTGAAGTCATTGATACTGGTTTATATGTCTTCTTCGTTGAACCCATTGTTACAAATCTCCACTTTTAAAGTTCATAAGCAAATTATAGATGCTAATGTTACATATCGCGGACATACCCAGGATGCGTTTCCAAAAATGCAGTAGTATAGGGATGCTCTGTGACAGGGGTTTCTTTCATGATGAAATTTTTAAATCAGATCTTCAATATCATCCTTTATAAACTGTCAAACCTTACCTCTAAGACAAATAGGATCAAAGTCAACATCAGCATTAGAAAAATCAACCAAGTTTTTGCGGATTAAAACAGGATCATGACTCCACTCAAAACGTTGTTTATGCAGTTCAATCATTTCATCTATCGTGTACTTGCCGAATGCTTCATGTAAATCCCAAAAATCTTTTTTTCTGCCTCCTTTTTGTATTACAAAAATCTTCATTGCGATGATTTCTTCAACTGTAGCCATTCGAACTCCATCAACTTCGATCGCATCTTGAAAAAAGGGGTCCATAGAATAGTATAAATCTAATTTTATTGCGTTCGTCTTGTTTGTTCCAATTAGATAAGACTTTCCCATTCCTGAAGCACCGGCAAAATCACCTTCAGTATAGCTAAATATTTTCTTCACTGTTCGATTCTATCAAAATCAACCGAGCCATAAGGTGCGTTAGTAAAGCAATAATATCTATCGACATTCTATGACCTAGATGCAAACTTAACGCGGTTCCTCCCACGAAGGCTTACCCTGCAACAAATCATGGAAGACCGTTACCGCAACGGTGCCACGATCATCACTTCTCAACTCCCGGTGAATAAATGGTACGACTATATTAATGAACCTACTCTGGCCGATGCCATACTTGACAGACTGACAGCTCATGCTCATAAAATTGAACTCAAAGGAGAGTCTTTGCGGAAGTTAAAATAACAGTATTTTTGTTCTTACTTGTACACCACTTCTGGGTGGCTCACTTTGAGCAGATTGGTGGCTCACTTTACCGCAGATTTTTCAATGTACTGCATGATATAAGCCAGCATAATAGCTGCCTGTACTAATCCATAGTGAATTAACCAACCCAGAAATAGTGATTTCAATTTTTCATTCATTGTTTATTTCCTTTTCATCAAAGGAAGTAAACACATTCGTTGTGTTATAATTTATGGGGTGAAGTGGCAGGAATATGTGGTGAAATCCTGATGCGAAGTATTATGATTGTTTTTTTTGGCCAGCTTTTTCGCGAAATATTTTGACCTTTAATATGAATTGAGATAAGTTTGGTAGCAAGCTGTTTCTAATTAAGGTGTGGAAATGTTATCTCGGACGCAAAAAGCTTATTGTGAAAAAGCGTGCAAATCCAACCTAGAAATGAAAGGAGGCTAGTGTTTATGTTTGGTCTGATGAGGACTTGAAAGTTTCGAGAAAAACGGGGATGCTTTTAGAAACTTTACTGATGACATTACAGCCGTCCAATAAACCCCTTTATTCGTCCAATCACCTCATCGAAATCGGGTTGTCCTTTATAATACAAGGCTTTTGTAAGTTCGTACCGTTTCCTGAATGCCGCACGTTGCTCTGGCTGGGAAAGTAAAAACGCTTCATTTTCCGCAATTGGGATTTCAAGATCTTTCCTTGGAAACCGAGTTTCTTTATGTACTGTATACTCAGAAGTGCCTATGAAGTCTAATACCTGCGGCTGTTCTAAAAGACAGTATACGTCATAGTATTGCCGCATATAGTTTGGCTTTTGCGTTCCATCTTCCTGTTCCTGGCGAAACTTAGTTGCAATGGTCTGAAGCTTTTCTACAAACGTATAGCCGGGATGATAGCAACTAACATTCATTGCGCGGTTATCGACAATCTTGATAGATTCCGTTTCAGTTGCTTTGTCATACGCCCATGAACTGATTGATATACTTTGGTTAGGAGTTACCGTATCAAACCCAGCTTCTAATAGAATACCTTCTTTAATACCTTCAATCGCAGAGGTTGTGGCTTCATAGTGTAACCTAATGCCTCCGCTACGGTAATTTTCCGGGTCGTCAAAAGCCACGTCTCGTTCAACGGAAACAATACCATCTATTTTAATGGTTTTCGCCAGCCAGTCATAAAAAGCCTTGCGTGCCTTAACATTATTCGGCTTGTTGTTTTTGGGATTCTCATTGATTCCGAATTCCTTTGGAGGAGTGATATGAATATCAATATCTTCAGAAAAACGGTGTATTACTTTGAATCCTTTAGACAGCGAGGTTCCGCCTTTAAGTTCAAAGCTAAATTCCTGGGCTTTCAGGCCGTACAACACATGCATCAGCCAGTAATCTTTTTCAATTAACGTCGCCTGAATACCTGACTCATCCTCGAGTATTCGCAATAACTGAGGGAAATCTTTAAGGTCGTGCAAATAACTAAGAGACATCCTGTTTAGCTGGCGACTCTAATAATGGAGTTAATATCTTTTTTGCCTTTGCATTTCCGTACTGAGACACATAACGTTTTAACTTTTTGGTGTCCATAGTGTAAACTTTTAACGCTACATTTTTTAATACTTCTGTCGGGTCTTCGGCAAGCGTTTCCAAGTTATTCACGAGGTCAACCAACAGAAATTCTTTAGTTACTTTACTCGGAAAGTGTGGCTTCATGCGGAAGGAGAACATCCTGTTTCCTAGTTTGAATTCACCGTGTCGTTTATGGTTGTATACGGTTCTTTCGTTATACAACTGGGTAGTACCAACCCCTAAACTGTTATAAGAACTTGCTGAAGTAAGCAGAAACCTATCATCTTTAAGAAAGCTTCTTATCAAGACCTCTTCCTCCGGTGGAGTTTTACCAAAGGCACTTAATTTCGGGTAATAGTATAAGCCCTGAGAAAGTTTTTGAAGTGTATCTTCCTCAACCAGAGCATCAAGGTGCCGATCTACTGATTTAGACCATTTGGCTAAATCATCCCGCCGATACACCTGACCTCTTTTAAGATGCCTTTTTAATTCCTCAAGCCTGTTCATACTTTCTTTAGTACAAAAATAGTACAAAATTTTACAATTTGTAAATATTTTTATTAAAAATTCATGCATAATCTATGTACATCTATCTCATAGTAAGATGATAAACTAGTTGATGTTGATATAATTGTAATTGTACGAACTCCTCAAGAGATATGAGAACATAACTCTTAAAAAACTCATACACCATCCCATTCCTTTGTTAAGCCGCTCTCCTCCTAAGTGCATGAACCTATCAAGAGAACATGGAATAAATCGGACTGACAAAGGAAGGAGAATTTATGTATTCTAAGCCAACTCCAAATAAAGGTTAAAAAATATTTTAACTAAGCCGCAAAATCCACAGCGGTTACATATTCCGATTGCCTCTTCACAACAGCGAAGACTCTTGATATAAGTTTGTTTTTAACAATGTTCAAGGTGCTCATTTTACTTTTACCCTCCTCAATTCGTTTTCTGTAATAGTTTTTTAGTTCCGGGTCACATTGCACAGCAACACTAGCGCAAAGAAACAAGAGTGCCTTAATCTGCTTGTTTGCCAGATGGGACACCCTGGTTCGGCCTTTAATAGAAGTGCCTGAAGAGTGGGGAAAGGGAGCAATTCCAGAATAGCAGGCAAACTTTCTCCAGGAATCAAACTTGGTGAAGTTTTGAG
>CBFGOI010000117.1:0-14094 GCA_965650335.1 uncultured Pedobacter sp.
AAGTGTTAACAGTTCTTATTACGAATAATACTGCGCCAACTGCGGTAATGGGCACACCATTTACATATAGCATTACCAGTAACACGTCGTTAACCAATTTTACGGCAACTGGCCTGCCTGCTGGTTTAAGTTTAAATGCCAGTACTGGCGTAATATCAGGCACTCCTGCAACATATGGTGCCTTTGCGGTAGCTTTAACGGCTTCCAACGGAACCATAAGCGGTTCACAAAGTATTACTTTAACAGTCTACACCATCGTAAACAATGTGATAGTGGCTGCAGGCGATGCTAAAAATATCATCGAATGGGACCCGATTCAGAACTTAAGCTACAATGTTAAACGTTCAACTACTTCAGGTGGACCTTATACCACTATCGGAACGGTTACGGCTACCTCATTTACTGATGCCAATGTCAGTAATGGAAGCACCTATTACTACGTAGTGTCTGCTAGCAACTCTCTTGGGGAAAACCCGAATAGTGCCGAAGCGGTAGCAACGCCAAATACGGGGCAAATCACTTACCTGAAATTTGACGAGTCAAGTGGGACGCGTGGCATTGATAGCTGGGGAGCTAATCACGCTACTCTGCAGACCACAGCTACCCGCGATACCGGCCTTTCCGGATCTGCGCTTAAGCTGGACGGAACTTCAACAGCTTATGCTACCTTACCAACCGGGATTGTAAGTTCATTAAACGATTTTACCATATCCACCTGGGTAAGAATGGATGTTAAATCTAACTGGATGCGGGTATTTGATTTTGGTACCGGGACCAGTAAGTATATGTTCTTAACCATCCAGGCAGGAACTGCTAACATTATGCGCTATGCAATTAAGAACGGAGGATCGGAGCAGCAGGTGAGTTTTACTTATACCCTGCCACTTAATACCTGGGCGCATTTTGCTATTACCCAATCCGGAAATACCTGCACAATGTATATCAATGGAACTGCTGTTGCCTCAAATACCGGCGTTACTATCAAGCCTTCTACCATTGGCAGTACTACGCAGAATTATTTGGGCAAATCTCAGTTTAGCGACCCGATGTTTAGAGGCTCTATTGACGGCTTTAAAATATACAGCAGAGCATTAAGTGCAACAGAAATACAAAACTTTACTACGAATCAGATTGCTCTGAATAAAGAGGGAAACACACTTAAACTTGACGGGTTCAGGGATAAGGACGAGGTAGTAACTACTCTTATTTATCCTAACCCGGTAACGAACGAAAAATTTACTATTGTGACCAGGTCGGGGTTGATTGGTAAGGATGTGGAATTGAGATTAATTGATCTGATGGGACGGGTTGTTTATTCAAAATTCCTTAAAAACGATACCGGTCATATAGATATTGTTTTAAGTCAGGCATTTGCCGGTGGCATCTATTCCATAATTCTGAATAATCAATATTCTGGCAAGGTGATAATAAAATAATAGGCAAGATCGCAGAAGAAGTGATGATTCATCGTAATAAAAACATGGTGAATCATCTGGTTTCAAATAAACGGTGTTGCAATTATAAAATACAGAAAGGGTGTCAAATAATTGAATGCCCTTTCTGCTTTTTTTAAAGGGCCAGCCTGGCACCCAAGTTTACAGCTTTACATATGAAAAACTAGCTGAAAATATTGTGGATTGAGTGAAGATTCTATATACAATCGTGGAATTTCTGTCCAGTTCTTTCACTCGGCCGTAAACCTCGGTGCAGTTTCGTGAAGACCATACCAGAAAGTTAGATTCACAAGAATTTCACATCACGAAAACTAAAATCTGCCTAAAAACAACAATTTTCTTTTTAGTATTTTTTCTGTATTTTGTAACTATCTCATTATCTTAGTATTACAATTTTTCCATATTGACGAGAATCAGGTATCTGGTTAATGATGGTCAGTCTACCAGTATTCGGTGCTTCTGATATTTACATCCTGCATTATTAAATAAATATTGAGCTATGAATACTTTTATCTACCCACTCCTCAAGCATCCGAAAATTGTAAGAAATTTTATTGAATACAGCGTACTTGTAACCTGAAGAAGGCTATATGTAAGAAACAAATTCGTAACAGAAAAAACGTTAACCTATTCAAAAAGAAAACTTATGCAAACTCTCTCTATCACAATGAACCATCGCTGCAGTACCAGTTTCGATCACCTATTTTCACCGGGGCGCCCATTACAGTATAAAAACACTTGTATAATACCTATATAATATCATAAAAAATGAATGTGCAGGTTAAAGGGGCTGTGTATTGATTAGATAAGCATCCCAGCATTTCCCGCGCAGCAACTTGCTTGTTTTAATGTCCGGCATTCATGCTGGTTATTAGTAATTTATTAATTTTTGAATATTTAATTAGTGGTTATGCAAAATGGTGAAATAGTAGAGCTAGTTATACGACGCAATCACATTAGTATTAGCGAACTCTCAAGAAAACTAAAAGTTAGCAGACGATCAATATACAACTGGTTTACCCAGGAAAGTCTGAGCAGGGAAATTATATATAAAATCGGCGAAGTTTTGAATCACGATTTTTCAGCTGAATTTCCTGACATGTTCGACCGTACGACACTGCACAATAATCAACGAAAGGTGATGGATATAGATGCCGAAGAGCTGGAATCAGTAAATTACTGGCGCAACAAATACATCACCCTCCTTGAAAAGCACAATGATTTTTTAATACACAATATAGAGCCTTCAGCTACTATGTAATTCATTCTACCATCTACGCCAGTAGATGGTAGTGACCGAAATTCCCACTAACCAATTCCGCCAATCTTCCAGAAAATTCTTTATCTCCTGTGTAAACCTGTGTCGTTTCAGTATGGTTTTAGTGTGAAATTTTTAGACCAAGTTTTTGATTTTACAATGAGTTAAAAAAACTAAGGTCACTGATAAAAATTTATAAAGGAGTAAAAATTGCACACTTACGATCGTCTTTTTATGAATTTGTGAAGCATATTTTACTGATATGTGAAGGTGATTGTGAATACTTTACAATTGGCGTTACAACCGTCAGAAAACGGTTTTTCTTTTCAATAAGTGTGTAAATTTGATCATGTTATTTATAAAGATTCATTAAAAAACACTTGAACGTGATGAAAAAAATTTACCTATTAAGTACTGTTTGCCTGATAGCATTTAGTGCTTGCTCATCAAAAAGAAATCTGGTCTACTTTAGCGACCTCTCGGATAAATCTAAAGAGAACACAGCAATTCTAAATGATGTAGAACCTAAAATCCAGGAAAGTGATTTACTCAATATCACCATAAATACCCAGAGTACAGAATCGAACGTGTTGTTTGCGTTCAATTCAAACAGCATTAAAAATGGTAGTGCCATGTACGAAAAGGAAGGCTATCGGGTGAATAATAAAGGAGAGGTCAACTTCCCGGTTATTGGCCTCACCCAGGTTAAGGGCTTAACCCTTGAGCAGGCTCAGAATATGATTTCTAAAAAACTTGATAAGTATGTTAAGAATTCTATCGTCACTGTTCAGTTTCTTAATTTCCGAATTACCGTTATTGGAGAGGTTAACAAGCCAGCAACATTCACAATATCAAACGAACAGGTTGATCTTCTGCAGGCGCTTGGCATGGCAGGGGATATGACGCCGTACGGAAAGCGCGAAAATGTATTGGTTATCCGAAAAGTTGACGGTAAACGGACCATGGTTCGAATGAATTTAAATAAACAAGAAGTCTTCCAGTCGCCCTACTTCTACCTGAAGCAAAACGATGTAGTATATGTTGAACCAGACAAGTCTAAATCGCTGGAATACAACGCAAATAACAGATTAATGCCATTAGTGGTGGCAACAATATCCGCGGTTGCAGTGTTGGCCACTACTTTTATAAACAGATAGTCTGAATTTAAATTTCTAATCAATTTTATGATGTTCATCTAAAACAAATCCAATGAAAACTCTAAAAGATTTAACCAAGTACCTTAATCATTGGGAAGCTTTTGCTCTAACCCTGATTTGTTGCTTATCTCTGGCGTTTCTCTACGTCAAGTATACTCCCGCTCAATACAAAATTAGTAGTACACTTTTAGTCCAGGACGATGCCAAAGGAGAGGGTATGTTAAAAGGAACCGCTTTTAGCGATCTGGAAATGTTTAAAACTGCAAAAACGGTTGCCAACGAGATGGAGGTATTACGTTCAAGAGATTTAATTTATAAAGTTTTAAAAGAGTTGTCTTTAGAAACAAGCTATTCGCAGAAAAATTTATTAAACAGCGTAGAGCTCTATGGAAATACGCTACCTATAAAAGTTGTTGTGTCAAAGCTTTCTAATAAAGCACCTATGAAAGAAATAAGCATTCAAATTCTAGGTGACAGTAAATTCATAATCCAAGACGGAGAGAAAAAAACTATATATCGTTTTAATCAGGTTATCCATAACCCAGACTATACTGTTCGTGTAGTAAAAGGCCCTGCATTTACCAAAGATCATCAACCAGTAACCATCAGATTCAAAAACCTGTCAAAAATGGCTGAATCATTCAGTCTTTTCAAACTCAACATAGTTCCGGTGGTAAAGGACGCAAATACTATCGTGATAAGTATGATAGACGAAGTCCCTCAGCGGGGTATTGATATTCTCAGCAAACTGATCGAAACGTATAATTACGAGAATGTAATAAATAAGAATACTATCGCAAGAAACACGATAAGCTTTATCGATAACCGGTTGAAATATCTCTCAAAAGATCTTTCTTCTGTTGAGCAGGATGTGGAGAGTTATAAACAGCAAAATAAGGTGACCGATCTCATGTCAAGTGCTCAGATGAATTTAACTAATTCCCAAAATTATGGTCAGCAACTGGCTGCATCCGAAATGAAGTTATCCATTATTAATTCCTTAGAATCTTATTTAAATCAGTCTGATAAAGGTTTTGGGCTGGTTCCAAGTACGTTTGGTTTGCAAGACGCTACACTGGAAAAGTTGAGCGAGAGGTATAACACTTTACAACTGGAAAAGCAAAGACTACTTAGCACTAATAGAGCAAGTAATCCTTTGATAGTTGAACTGACTGAGCAAATAAATAATCTTAAATGGAGTTTGCAGGAAAACGTTAAGAATATCAAAAGAGGAATAACAATAGAAGGAAATAATTTGAGAGCGAAACTTGATCATTACGAGTCGAAGGTGAGAGAGGTTCCCGCAATTGAAAGGGGCTTGCTTGAAAAAAGCCGTGAGCAAAACGTTAAGTTAAGTTTATATCATTATCTATTACAAAAAAGGGAAGAAACGGCGCTTTCATTAACAGCAGCCGTCCCTACATCTCAGGTAATTGATAGCCCGGCTTATAATTCTGTCCCCGAACAGCCAAAAAGCACATTAGTCTATTTGTTCTCTTTTTTAATAGGAATTATTCTACCCGCAGGTGTAATATACGGCCGTGAAAAATTTAACACGAAAGTTCAGGATGCATCCGAGCTGGGATTTATTTCAGGAGCCAGGGTGTTAGGCGAATTAAGTAATAAAGGCAAACTTGGTTCGGTGGTTACAGAAAAAGGAAGCCGCACAACCATTTCAGAGTTATTCCGATATATACGAAGCAATTTAAATTATCTTAACAGTACCAATCAAAACCAGGTCCTTTTAGTTACGTCGAGCGTTCAGGGCGAGGGGAAAACTTTCTTCAGTATCAATTTAGGACTTACTTTATCCTTAACCGATAAGAGGGTGGTTGTTATGGAGTTTGACCTCCGGAAGCCCGATTTACTTCAAAGTGTAAAGTTGAAATCAGAATACGGCATTACAGATTACCTAAATTCCAACTCCATGACTTTAGATGAGATTATATACCCTTCTGGACTTTCTCCTAACTTATCTGTGATTGGCTGTGGAACAGTGCCGGATAATCCTGCAGAATTATTGTTAAACAACCGCCTGGACGTATTATTTGAAAAACTTCGCGAGCGATTTGATTATATAGTTGTTGACACCTCGCCAGTGGGCCAGGTAGCAGATGCATTTAGCCTTGCCGAACATTCTGATTCAAGTATTTACCTGGTGCGCTATAATTTCACTGATAGATTTCAACTTAGAGTTTTGCAGGATATTTATGAGAATAAAAAGTTAAAAAATCCACTTGTGGTATTTAACGATGCAAAAGAAGACAACAGCAATGCCTATGCTTATGGCAGGTATGCGTATTCATAATATTGTGCCTTATCCTTTCCCTCTTGATGCAGACATGCAGAAGGAGGGAGCGGGTAAAACTCTGAACTGTTTGAAATAAACAAAAATGTCGAAGTAGAATAATACCGGTTAGTTTAACCAATATTATAATTGAATAATTTTTTATCATCTATCTAATAACAATACAATCTGCTTTTTATTAAGCATCTACCATTGCCGGGTGGTTTAACAGACTACTCAAAAAACAAATAATCATGTAAGTGAGATAGCGAAGCTCTATCTAGCCCTTAACATGCTCAAAAAAACTCTTTCATCGTGTTCTCGATGATCTGAGCGCAAAAAATTAAATCAAAAAATACTCATGTAACTGAGATGGCGAAGCTCTGTGCTTTCCGCTCAAAGTTCTATCAAGAAATTATTTCCTTAAATGACCCCTTCACTTAATACCTCCAACCATATGGAAACAAAAATTAGTCAGTATAGCACCTCTTCGAAAGATTGGCTGGTAGTATATACTCGCCCACGTTGGGAAAAGAAAGTAGATTCTCTTTTACAATCGAATGGTATCGAAAGCTATTGCCCGGTGCGAAAAGTTGAAAATCAATGGGCAGACCGGAAAAAAATTGTGGACTTACCCTTGTTTAGCTCATACGTCTTTGTAAAGATCAATAGTAGAGAAGAGTACAAAGTGCGACAGACTCTAGGTGTTCTAAATTTCATTTACTATATGGGCAGACCGGCGAAGATCAGGGATACGGAAATAGAGCGTATTAAAAATGCGACGATTAATTACCCTGATCTGGAAGTTGTGGATTTGGCCACAATCTCAATAGGCGACCGTGTAAGCATCAAGAACGGAGTGCTTACTAATCAGCAAGGCAGTGTTATCAAAATTCAGGGAAAGAGTGTGCTAATGGTTCTGGACAATCTGGAATGTGCATTGGTAAGCAGGGTTGATGCTTCTAATCTCGTACTAATTAACTAACAATAAATAAAAGAAAAATGAAAAATCAGATTGTTCAAGATAAAAAAATAGCTGTAGTGGGATTGGGTTATGTTGGATTGCCACTTGCTGTAGAATTTTCTAAACGTTATAAGGTTTTTGGCTTTGATATCAATAATGACCGCGTTGAACAGCTTAAGGTAGGCCACGATCAAACGTTAGAAGTTTCTGATCTGGACTTACATAAAGTATTAACCCAAGACTGTTCAAAATTAACAGGACTTTATTGTACCACAGAACTGGAGAAAATCAGAGCTTGCAATATATATATCATTACGGTTCCGACTCCGGTAGATAAAAATAACCGGCCAGATCTGCATCCGCTTTTTAAGGCAAGTAAATTGGTTGCCCAAGTATTGAAAAAAGGCGATATAGTAATCTATGAATCAACTGTATACCCAGGTGTAACTGAAGATGAATGTGTTCCGGTTTTAGAAAAAAATTCGGGCCTGATCTTTAACAAAGACTTCTTTGCGGGCTATTCACCTGAACGTATCAACCCGGGCGATAAAGAACATACCGTAGCCAATATTTTAAAAATCACATCGGGCTCAACCCCAGAGGCAGCCGAAATGATAGATAACTTATATCGATCGGTAATTGTAGCGGGGACGCATAAAGCAACCACGATAAAGGTAGCAGAAGCGGCCAAAGTAATTGAAAATGCGCAGCGTGATATAAACATTGCATTTGTCAACGAGCTAGCCATGATTTTCAATAAACTTAATATCGATACTCAAGCAGTTTTAAACGCTGCAGGTACCAAATGGAATTTTATGAAATTTCAGCCAGGTCTGGTTGGTGGTCATTGCATCGGCGTAGATCCTTATTATCTCGCACAAAAAGCGCAGGAAGTTGGCTATCATCCTGAAATTATTCTGGCGGGTCGCCGGGTTAATGATGGCATGGGCGCTTATGTTGCCGACCAGCTTATTAAAAAAATGATTACGAAGGGCACTCATATCGCCAGCAGCAGTGTTTTGGTTTTGGGTTTCACTTTCAAAGAAAATTGCCCCGATGTAAGAAATACCAAGGTAATTGATGTGGTTAAAAGACTTGAAGAATATAATGTCAAAGTGGTGATTCATGATCCCTGGGCTGATTCAAATCAGGTAAAACACGAGTATGGTGTTATTTGTCAAAACGGTGAATCTAAGGATCGCAAATACGACGCTGTGCTGCTTGCTGTAGCCCATAAAGAATTCGGAGATATCGATATCCCGTCTTTATGCAAAGAAAACACAGTGGTTTATGATATCAAATCTGCTCTGCCTGCAGAAATTGCCAACGCACGTCTTTAAAATACTCTAAATCAAAAAATTACTTATGGCTATGTATACAACACCTTATCATGGTGAACATGATCTTTCGACCCATTCTTTCTTAGTTACAGGCGGTGCCGGCTTTATCGGCTCTAACCTTGTTGAATACTTGTTAAAATACGGCGCGGGTAAAGTTCGCGTTCTTGATAATTTTTCAACCGGTCACAAAAAGAATCTAGAATCATTCATGCTTCATCCCAACTTTGAGCTCATAGAAGGAGATATCCGGGTTTTGCATGTCTGTCAAAAGGCGGTAAGCGGAATAGATTATGTTTTCCACCAGGCGGCTTTGGGTTCTGTGCCCAGATCAATTGAAGACTCGATTACGACGAATGCCGTAAACATAACCGGCTTTCTAAATATGCTGGTCGCGGCACGGGATGAAAAAGTTAAACGCATCGTTTATGCTGCATCTTCATCTACCTATGGAGACAGTACCGAATTGCCAAAGGTGGAAGAAAAACATGGAAAGCCACTGTCGCCCTATGCCGTTACAAAATACGTTAATGAACTTTATGCTGATGTGTTTGCCCGATTGTACAACATGGAACTTATCGGTTTAAGATATTTCAACGTATTCGGACAAAGACAAGATCCACACGGCGCGTATGCGGCTGTTATACCAAAATTTGTTTCTCAGTTTTTAAATCATAAAAGTCCGGTAGTAAATGGAGATGGAAACTATTCAAGAGATTTCACCTATATCGACAATGTGGTTCAAATGAATATACTTTCAGCGCTGTCAGAAAATAAAAAAGCGGTAAATCAGGTATACAATGTTGCTTATGGTCAGAGAACTACATTAAACGGATTGATCAAAGCATTGAGAACCAACCTGGCAAAATATGATCCCGGGGTTTTGGAGGTGGATGTGATTTATGGTTCAGAAAGAAGGGGTGATATTCCTCATTCTTTGGCCTCTATAGAAAAAGCAAAGGATTTGCTGAACTATTCACCTGCTTTTTCGCTGGAAAAGGGACTGCGTGAAGCTGTATCCTATTATGCCGGACTAAATAAAAAAGGTGCTGAAATTTTAGCTTCATAAAAGCGCGTCAAAATCAATGAAGGCTATTATCAAATAAAGACAGCAATGAACTTAAAAAAATATCTGCCCGAACTTAAAGAGATAAAAAACATCAGATACAAATATCAGTTTACGGTCTTTGTGCCAGTATTTAATAGCTCTCGTACCCTACACAGGGTGTTCAATTCATTAGATGCTCAAACGTATAAAAATTTTGAAGTTATTATTATAAACGATGGCTCTACTGATAACTCGCATGAAATTATACATGAATATTTAGACAGAACCAATCTACCAGTAAACTACATTCATCATGAGGTAAACAAGCACAAGATGGGTTGTCTTATGGAAGCTATAAAAATAGCCGAGGGCGAGTTTTTTATCGTTTTAGATGCTGATGATGCATGTAGCCCCGATGCGCTAGATGTTTTTTATGCAGAATACAACCGCATTCCTGCAGAGATAAAACCAATGATTTCCGGCATATCCTGCTGCTGTGTCGATCAGCACGGAGCATTAATCGGAGATTGTTTCCCCGAAGATCCCTTTTATAAAAACTCTTTTGATAAAAATATTTACCACCTAATAAAAGGCGAGAAATGGGGTTTTAATAAAACCGATATACTCAAAAGTATTAGTATCAATGACGGAATTTATGGAAGAGGGTTAATACCAGAGGGCTATATCTGGTTTTTGATAGCAAAGGAAGAGTTTATAACCAAGTATATTAACAAATCCTTACGGGTTTATTATATCGAAGAAAACAGTAAGAGTCTTTCGAGTTTAGGTTATGATAAAAAAGCGTTTGGGATGGCTGTTTTTGCCATAGCATTTGTAAACTGGTTTCATGAAAAACATTTAAGGAAAGCCTTTAAGCATTTTCTAATGCGTTTGTATTCCTTGCTGAAAGCTTCAAATTACCTGGAATTTAGCTTCAAAGAATATGTTAGTTCAATTGATAATAACTTATTGAAGGTGGTTTTTGCAGTATCATGGCCATTTAGAAAAGTAATGTGAACTCAGGTGTAATTCCGCCGGCCGGATTCCTACTATAAAACATGTAAATGATAGAAATTAATAGAAATACTATTTTATTAAAAATCAGACCAGTACTTAATCAGCCAGTTATAAGAAGTATAATGGTGGTAGGTTTTGTAAGCATTGTCATAAAAATTGCAGGATTTTATAAAGAGACGATTATCGCGGCTCATTTTGGTCTGTCTGAGCTGTTAGACACTTACTTCATCGCAGTTTTAATTCCATCGTTTGTCCAAAACGTGTTTGTCGATGCATTAAGTAATCTTTTTGTGCCCAATTATATTACAGAATTAAAAACTAATAATCAGCAAAAGGCATTTCAAACAATTAGCTTTTTAATAGTAACTGCCATCGTTGTTTTACTTGCGATTGCATGTTTGGTTTTTTCTGAATATCTCTTAACCATAGTTTTCCCGAATCATACGGAGCAATATTATCACCTAATACGAATTCAGTTTTACTGGATACTGCCCTGTTTGTTTTTTTGGGGTTACTCAAGCTTGTTATGTAGTTTACTTGAGGTTAAAAATAAGTTTTTATATTCCACGCTACCGCCAATATTTACCACTATAACAACGGTTGTCTGCCTGCTTTTTTTTAAAGAGAAATTCCGGGAAATAACGTTAGCGATTGGCATGTTAAGCGGCAGTATCATTGCATTTTTCTACCTATTAATAGTTTGCCTTTATTATGATGAAATCAATTTGGGCAAACCGCACATGAATAAGAATATCCGGACTATGATTGTTCAACTGCCTCCAAAGGCAGCTTCCGGACTTCTTACCGGAAGCAATTCGTTTGTTGAGAAATTTTTTTCTGCCCAGCTGGTAACAGGATCTATAGCGGCATTAAATTATGGGAGTAAAATTCCGGTTTTTGCAGTTGGAATGCTCATTTTACCACTGGGCAGCGTATTGCTCCCGCATTTTTCTCGTGGTATCAATGATGATTTACTTAAAACGTATAATCAGTTATTTAAAATTTTAAAACTTGTTTTTTTCGGTTCCCTGATCATTTCTCTGTTAGGGATCTTAATTTCAAATGATATTGTACGTGTATTGTTCGAGCGAAAGGCGTTTACCTCTCACGATACATTTATCGTAGCAAATATTCAAAAAATCGGCTTACTATATATTCCTTTTTACTTATGCACGCTCATTTGTGTTAAATTTTTAACAGCTATCAATAAAAATAAATTCATGGCATTGGTCTCTTTCTGGAATCTCTGCATCAACTTAGTACTTAACCTTGTCTTAATTAAGCTCTTTGGTATTTACGGTTTGGCCATGAGCACAACCATAATGTATATAATATGCAGTGTGATCTATGTTGGGTTTACCTACAAAGAGTTTAAAAAAGCATCTCATCGAGTTTACTCTACATAGATCTTTAATTACCTGATTGCTAATCATCATTAAATATTCTATTTCTTATCATGAAAATTGATTTCATATCGTCTTCTCTGGTTGGTGGAGGTGCGGAGCGGGTAATGGTTCTTTTGGCGAATCATTTTGTCACACAAGGACACGACGTAAGGATTATAACTCTAAACGATGGAGACGACTTTTATCTTGCGGAACAAGTTAAGCGGGTACGGTTGCATTTCGGCAGTATTAAAAACCACACAATACGAAGTATCTACAATCTTATTATTTACTATAAAAAAGCAAAGAACAGGCCTGATATAGTAATATCGTTTTTAACAAGAACGAACTTTATGTCAATTCTAGCTTGTAAACTTTTCTCAATAAAGATTATAGTTTCAGAACATTTTAACCATTTAGGTCCCAGCGATAAAATCAGCCAGTTTACCTGGAATTATTTATACAAACAAGCGAATGCCCTAACTGTCCTAACAAAATTTGATAAGCCTTTTTTTGAGAAAAAGGGTGCCAGGGTAGTGGTCATGCCAAACCCCTCTACCTTTACGCCAATACAAGACAATACCATTCCCCGAAGGAAGACTATTTTGGCCATAGGTTGCCTTGATCGCTATCACGACAAAGGTTTTGACAATCTAATCCAATTAATATCACCGGTATTAAGACAACACCCCGGCTGGACTCTGAAAATTGTAGGCAGGGGAGAGGTCGGTCGTCCAATTATTGAAAAACTAATTGATAATGAAGGTTTGAAGCAACAAATCCTGTTCACAGGATTTAGGAGAGACATACGCGAAGTGATGAAAGAATCTGAAGTTTTCATTCTTCCTTCCCGTAATGAAGGACTTCCAATGGTATTATTAGAGGCAATGTCTCAGGGTATGGCTTGTATTGCTTTCGATTGTGTTACCGGTCCATCCGAAATGATTATTCATCGCCACAATGGTTTGCTTATTCAAGACCAAAACATGCAGGAAATGCAAAAAGGCCTAATACAGTTAATTTCTGATGATACCTTACGAAGAAAGTTGGGAAAAAACGCTGTAAACAGCCTGGAGCGATACTCGATAGAAAATGTATGTAATCAATGGCACAGGCTTTTTAATGAAATAATATAATTAACAATGAAAAATATCGGCATTTTATGTTTGCTGATCCCCTTTGTGTTCAGCGCCCTGGAGATACAGTCTTTCATTACCTTATTTATGTCCGTTTCTTTAGGACAATTGAGTGTTTACGTGAATTTAATTCTGGTTATGATTGGGACACTTATTTTTTTTAATGACAGAGAAGACTTTGCACCAATTGTTAAAATCTGGATCGCGTTCTTTATTTTTTATTACGCTATAGGAACTTGTGCCAGCATTGTTTATCAAACACCTTCGCCATTTTTAAGTTCGCTTATCCCGGTAATATATTTTTTAGGTTTTGCTGTTTTTCTAAGCTCTGCAAAGCATCAAAAACTATTTATAAAAACAGTTGTGATAAGTTTTTCGGTAGCTACTTTATTCTTAATTGTTTTTCAAAGGCTTAATTTTTCTATGGTGGATGGAGTTTATACATACCGGGTAGAAAGGGCTGCAGGCATATATGGCGATGCAAACAAAGCTGCGGTTGGCTGTTTACTCACCATTGTTTTGATTTATCATTTTTTTAAAGCACAAACAAAACTTCAATCTGTACTAAAACTCTTGTTATTAGGGATGTCGGTTTACGCTCTTATATTAACCTTTTCTAAAACCGGCTTTCTTGTTCTGATAATTATATCTGCCTTAACTTTTTACAAATTAATCACACCTAAAAGGATTTTGATTAGTGTATTCGTTCTGCCATTTGTAGTGATTACAGCTATGAACACGGGCGTAACCAAGGGAAGCTTGTTGCCGGCGCAACAAGAAAGGTTACAGGATATAGCCAATATTCTAACCTTTAACACTCAAAAGGTCGACTTTTCTGGAAGAGATGTGCTTTTGCAAAAGATGCTTAATTATGTCTACGATAATCCGATACTTGGATACGGGATCTCTTTTTCAAACATCATTCGCGGTCACAATACAATAATTGGTGTTTGGGCAGACGCAGGAATTATACCCTTTTTACTGTTTCTTTTTATACTATTTCAGTATTTTTTTAAATCGTGGAATGCCCCAACAGAAAAGAGTTTTTTCG
>CBFGOI010000118.1:0-13880 GCA_965650335.1 uncultured Pedobacter sp.
CTATTCCCTTTTCAGTGCCCACCCAAAGATTTCCGGTATTATCTCCCGCTAAAGCTCTAATTCTGTTATTAGGAAGGGAAGAAAGGTCGCCGAATTTATTTTTAAACAGCTTAAAAGTATACCCGTCAAAACGATTAACCCCATCAAGAGTACCGAACCACATAAAACCATACTTGTCTTTATAAATGGATGTAACGTTGTTGTTTGATAGTCCGTCTTCAATGCCGAGAGAATAGATGTTTTGTCCCAAAACTGGCACAATAAACAGTGAAAAGAAACAAGTTAATATGGAGAAAATATTAAATGGCATGTTGGTTGATAATTGGAATATATCTAACAGACAAGGTTCCGGTGACGGTTTTTTAAAAAAAATTGGTAATAAAGATCTTATAAAGTTAAAACAAAGAAATGAAAACTGACTGCTAATATTTTAATATAATATATGCAGAATTCCACTTTTTAGGAAGAATGAAATGAATTTTCAAGCTCACTTAGGTGAAAAAGACCAGGTAGCTATTTAAAAATAATGCCACTATAAATGTTAAAATAGCGAAAAGCTTCTTTAGCTGAACAGATTTAACTTCGGATTTACACAAGTCACCAAGAAAAATGCATGATATAAAAATTGATGTACCAAAACTTACAAAGTTACCACGCATTAACAATACCATGGCAGAGACAAAGAAGGTTAAAAAGAAATAAAAATTTTTAGATTCCATATAATCATCATTCTGAGACCGGCAATACTATTTGCAGAAAAGGCTTTTTTAGAATTAAGATAAGAGCATGTCTCAGCACGAATTCTAACGCCTTTATAATACGATAGATTTGACTGGGTATTTATACTCAAAGAATATAGTACTGAAGATAATTAATTTGATATTTCGCCTCTTTGAAGGTAATGCGGCTAACCGAAGCCCGCAAAATGAGGAACATAAAAATAATCTGAAATATTGAGTATATAAATACCTTATAAAACCATCTATGAATAAACACCCTCTTATTGGATTATAATATTGAAAAACTGAGTTTGATTAAATATGCGGTTTGCACGGGTGCGGGAGTCTTTCTCGCCCTCTGGGAGCAGTGAGAGTAAATTAAGTCGCCCAATAACACACACACACACACGAACTATATGAATATACTAAAATTAACATTTGTACTTACAGCGATGGCATTGTCGTCTATATCAGCCATTGCACAAAAAGGATTTAAAGAAGTAAAACCCGGCGAGCTATGGCCCGACGATAAAAACGAGCATATACAGGCTCACGGAGGAGGAATTATTAAGCGAGGTAATACCTATTACTGGTTTGGAGAAGACAGAAGAAAAAGCAATTCAGCGAATACGCGGTACGTGGGATGCTACTCATCAAAAGATCTTGTTAACTGGAAATTTCGTGGTCAGGTATTTAAAGCTTCCACCTTGGAGGGTATCAGGGAGGGAACGCTTATCCTTGAGCGCCCAAAAGTGTTCTATAATGAGAAAACCCGTAAATACGTGATGTATATGCACCTGGATAGCACCAAGTATAAATTTGCCCGTGTTGGTGTGGCTGTATCCGACAAAGTTGACGGTGAATATAAGTTTGTGAAGAGTTTTCGCCCGCTCGGCTTGGAGAGCCGCGACATCGGACAATTCATAGACGATGACGGCAGCGCTTATTTGGTGTTCGAAAGCAGACCAACAAAAGGGTTTTATATTGCGAAATTGTCTGATGATTATATGGATGTGGAAAAGCAGGTAGCTTTTATCAGCGCTCCGCTCGAAGGCGGTGCTATTGTCCACTACGGCGATTTGTACTACGCCATCGGTTCAGCATTAACGAGCTGGCATCCTAACCCGAATAAATACGCCACGGCTACTTCACTCGCTGGCCCATGGTCAGAATTTAAGGACATAGCTCCACCTGAAACGAACACATACAGCTCTCAGTCCACCATGATGATTAAGGTTACGGGTACTAAAGGAACAACTGTGATTTACATGGGGGATCAGTGGAAGCCAAATACTCAGTGGGAATCCAGGTATTTGTGGATGCCTTTAGAAATCGGAAACGGCAATCTGTGGCTGCCAAAGCCTCAGCCATGGAAATTGAACGTGAAAACCGGTGAATTGAAGTATTCCGACGCTAAGAAATAAGCCAACCGTACTTGGATGAAAGCTAACAACATATTACTCAATCTTTTCCTTTTACTATCACTGCCAGCCATAGGGCAAAATGTTGTTAAAGGAACAGAGTCAATGATACAATCGCCCGATAAAAAGCTTACAGTCAGATTTTATCAAAAGGCATTTGGTACTGATAAGCGAAAAATGTACTATCAGGTAAGCTATAACAGTAAACCTGTAATTAACGAGTCGGAACTTGATCTGCAGCTTGATAACAATTTATCGGAACGGGCAATGGCGCTCCAGGTAGATAAGCACGAGAATTGGTTCGAAAACCTGGCTGTTACGAAGCTTACAAAGACATCAAAGGACACTACCTGGAAGCCGGTTGCCGGGGAACGTGCATTAATAAGAGATCATTATAACTTGCTTAAAGTAGAGACTGTAAAAGACGATAACCCGATCTATCTGGTCAATATTGAAATCAGAGCCTATAATGAGGGAGCCGCTATACGCTATTCCTTTCCGGAAAATCCGAAAGGAACCTACTACAGGATCATGTCGGAGAATACAGAATTTTCTCTGCCTGAAGGTACTAAAGCCTGGCATGCATCCTGGGCGCAGGCTCCGTATAAATTGTTGCCGTTGAAGGACTGGCCGGACGAAAGTGAACGGCCGCTTACTCTTGAATTACCTAACGGACTTCACGTCTGCCTTGCAGAAGCGCAGATGGTAGATTATGCCCGCACCAAGTTTAAATTAAGCGCCTCCAGGCCTAATACTCTGGTTACCTCGATGTTTACTCCGGCGGATATGATCTCCCCCTTTGCTACACCCTGGAGGGTGATCATGGTTGCCGAAAGGGCAGGGGATCTGATTGAGAACAACCACATTCTATTAAGTCTGAATGAAGCTTGTAAGATTGAAGATACGAGCTGGATCAAGCCGGGTAAGATAATGCGGGTCTCCAAACTAAGCACTGCGGATGCCAGGGCAAATATCGATTTTGCAGTACAACATAATCTTCAATATATATTATTCGATTGTTGCTGGTACGGCCATCACTTTTCATTTGAGAGTGATGCAACAAAAGTGGCTATAGGCGACTTTGATTTACCGGCCATTCTTCAATATGCTAAAGAAAAGGGCGTTGGAGTATGGTTATATGTGAATCAGCAGGCTTTACTTGCTCAATCTGATTCGCTCTTTAAGGTCTATAGCAGCTGGGGTGTTAAAGGAGTGAAGTTTGGCTTTGTGCAGGCGGGCTCGCATCGCTGGACTAACTGGCTCGAAAAAGCAATACAACAAGCTGCGGAGGCAAAAATCATGGTGAATGTTCACGACGAATGGCGGCCAACCGGCGAGCAGCGTACATGGCCTAATCTGATGACGTCAGAAGGTATTCGGGGAAACGAGGAAATGCCTGACGCAACCCATAATACGGTTCTTCCCTTTACCCGTTACATAGCCGGTGCTGCGGATTATACTATCTGCTATTATAACTCCCGAATTAAGACAACCCATGCACATCAGCTGGCAATGGCCGCTGTTTATTACAGTCCGATTCAAACCCTATACTGGTATGATAAGCCTGAATTCTCGAGTAATGAACCTGAGCTGGAATTCTGGGATAAGATACCGGCAAGCTGGGACGAAACCAGGGTGCTGCAAGGGGAGCCCGGAAAATTTATAACAACCGCCAGAAGAAAAGAAAATGAATGGTTCTTAGGTACCCTGAACAATAATGAATCAAAGGATCTGAAGGTTCCATTGAGCTTTTTACCCGCCGGAAAGAAATATATCGCAACTATCTATTACGATGATAAAACTGCACCGACTAAAACCAAAGTTGGCATGAAGCGAATAAAAGTGAATTCAGCTACTGTTTTAGATGCTAAGCTGGAGGCTTCGGGCGGACAAGCGGTCTGGATAAAGCCCTTGTAGGAAGGCATTGTTAACTGCTGCCTTGTTAAACCGATATTAACAATTTGAAAATTAGAACCAAAATATGCTAAAGAAAACGACAGTCCTTATTTTACTAAGCCTTGTAGTCAATCTTTCTTGTTCTGTTAGGTCTCAACCCGGCACTAGAAAAGTATCTAACCCAATATTGCCTGGCTACTTTGCCGATCCTACGGTTGTAAAAGACAAGAATACGTATTATATCTATGCTACGATTGATCCATGGGGAGGCGAGGAGCTTGCAGTGTTTGAGACGAAGGATTTTCTGAAATTCAAGCGTCATCATCTTAACTGGCCAACCAAATCATTATGTACCAGCCCTACCTCCAACGAACATAAGGTATGGGCACCATCTGTTGTTAGGGGTACAGACAATAAATTTTATATGTATGTGTCTGTTGGCAGTGAAGTTTGGGCAGGAGTTAGTGCAAATCCACTCGGGCCATGGAAAAACCTGAAAGACGACAATTCTCCATTAATAAAATTCACAGATTTTCCGCAGATGCACAACATCGATGCAGATTGCTTTATAGACGATGACGGACAGGCTTATCTATATTGGGGTTCAGGATGGAATTGGGTGAATGGGCACTGCATGGCGGTTAAACTAAAAAAGGACATGAAGACTTTCGATGGTGCTCCTCTGGAAGTTACCACCCCGCATTATTTCGAAGCTCCTCATATGATTAAAAGGAATGGAAAATATTATTTGATGTTTTCAGAGGGTAAGGCCATTGATGCAACTTATCAAATTGGTTACGCTACTTCGAATAGTCCACTAGGTCCGTTTACTGAACCAGAACAGCGTGTTATTTTAGAAACAGCAAGTGATAGTTCTGTTGTGGGCCCGGGCCATCACACCGTATTCAGGTCAAGGAACCAGGATTATATCCTCTATCACCGGATTTTTCCACAGAAAAAAGATTTTGTATTGCGACAGCTTTGCTTAGACAGCCTCAATTTTGATGAGGCTGGAAATATTAAAAAGGTAAGCACAAAAGGAGTTGGTCTATATAAATCGATGTGGAAGTAAAGGTTAATGGAAAATTAGTTCGCCCGGTGAAGCAAGAAGCATTTTACCGGTCTAAATATATTCAGGTGCCTTTTGAGACGGCGGATCAGGTGAGTTTAGTGGTAAAATATGGTGAAGAAGTTGTCTATTAGTGATATTGCAGCTGCCTTAAAAGTTTCTAAAACTACTGTTTCCTTTGTAATCAATGGGAAAGGTCAGGATAAAGGCATAAGCAATGCTGTGGAAAATCGTATCCTTGACTATATAAAAGCAGTAGGTTATCAGCCCAATGAGTATGCAAGAGCATTAAGAACGGGTAAAACAAATATTCTAGTAGTAATGATAGAGGACGTATCCGACCCTTTTTTTTCGGGTATTGCCAGGATGATTGAGGAGAGTGCCTATAAAAAAGGATATAAGATAATTTATAGCAGTACGGAAAACGACACAAAAAAAACACAGGAACTTTTAAAAATGTACCGAGCCCAAAAGGTAGACGGATATATTATAGCACCTCCCCTGGGAATTGAGGAGGAAATAAAATCACTTTTAGCAGATAATCTTCCGGTAATTTTATTTGACAGATACTATGCGTCCATTCCTACTAATAATGTGGTCGTAAATAATTTTATGGGCACTTATGAAGCCATTAAACATTTCTTCAACGGTGGACATAGAAATATAGCGTTTGTAACACTCCCATCCGGGCAGATTCAAATGCAGCAAAGATTGGACGGATATATGAGCGCTATAGATGAACATGAAGCTGAGTGCTTTATTAAAAAAACAGTTTATTATGAGGAGTTAGACAAATCGGTGGAGGAAATAGAGCAGTTTCTCAAAATGAACAAGCAACTTGATGCTGTTTTTTTTTCCACTAATTATCTTGCAGAGGCTGGACTAGAGGCAATCCGAAATCTTAAATTAAAAATCCCCGAGGATTTGGGTGTAATAGTATTTGATGATTATAATTTCTTCAGATTATTTACTCCCCCGATTACGGCAGTAGCACAACCGATCAGAGAAATTTCGGAAAATATCATTAATTTGCTATTGAGCAGTATCTCTGATCCGGAACCCCATCAGAACAACCAAACCATTGTTTTACCAACGCAATTAATAGTTCGTAATTCAACATTAGGTGAAAAGCTAAATCAAACCTAATGATATATAATTCTCATTTAATTTAACAGGCCTTTTTTATCCCCCGAATTATCAATTGGAAGATGATCGCCGAATCGAATTTTGAAAATAAACACACACTTAATTTATGAATAAGCTTTTTCCTCTTATTTTATTAATCTGCTCCGTAACTGTTCAAGTGGTTTTCGCACAAGACAGCCTTGTAACCTATGAAGTTCCTAAAGCCCTGTTTTATTCTATGCACAATGATGATTTTACGGTGCAGGTCAGAAAACCCGGTGGACAGTGGAAAGACCTTTATGAGTACAGGGTGCAGGTGGACATGGACAAGGTACAGGATGCTTCCATGGTTTATTTTGACTTCTCGGGAATAGTAGAAGTAAAAATACGCAAGAACAACGGAAACGTTGGAACTGTAGATGTTAGGCCATCCTCGTATAAGATTGCTTCGAAAGTGAACGGAAACACTATCGAGTTTACCCTTGATAGGCCCAGAAATATTTCGGTGGAGGTGAACGGTGACAAGCTACACAATCTTCACCTGTTTGCTCATTCTATTGAAAGAAGTCGACCGAACCCTAATGATCCCAATGTCGTCTATTTTGGGCCTGGTGTACACGAAGCTCCTGACAAACCAGGGGATGTCTACCGCATCAAAAGCGGACAAACCGTGTACATTCATGGTGGTGCAGTAATCAAAGGAAAACTGCTTTGCGACAATGTTAAAGATGTACGCATTATTGGAAGAGGGGTCATTTTGGAGCCTGAGCGAGGGGTAGAGATCCGGTTTTCCGAGAATGTAGAAATTGACGGAATCCATGTCGTCAACCCTCGACATTATACTATTTTCGGCGGACAATCTAAGGGGTTGAAAATCAAAAATCTGACCTCCTTTAGTTGCAGAGGCTGGAGTGATGGTATTGACCTGATGAGCTGCTCGGATGTAGAGATAGACTGTGTCTTCATGCGCAATTCAGATGATTGCATTGCCATTTATGCACATCGATGGGATTTCTACGGGAATGCCAAAAACGTTAAGATTACAAATTCCACGCTATGGGCAGATATTGCCCATCCGACCAATATAGGAGCTCATGGTAATACCACCCTTGAGGGAGATACAATTGAAAACATCACTTTCTCAAACATCGACATCCTGGAGCATGATGAAGATGACCCATGCTGCCTGGGCACTATGGCCATAATAGCAGCCGATAACAATCTTGTGCGAAATGTGACTTACGAAAATATTCGGATAGAAGATATCCAGGAGGGACGTTTAGTTGATTTACGTGTGGTGAATGACCCGAAATACAATACCCAATCAGGAAGATCGATTGAGAATATTTATTTTAAGAACATTACTTACAATGGAACGAGTTTACGCTCATCTCAAATCAGAGGACACAATGCAAGTCGGAATGTCAATAATATCACATTCGAAAATGTAAAAATTAATGGCAAAAAGATCAGGTCTGCAAATGAGGGCGACATCATTATCGGGGAGTTTGTAGAAAATGTGAAGTTTAAATAAAAATCATATGTAAGGAGTGATTAAAAAAAAACTGAAGGCAGACTATAACGAACTTCGGAGCAAAAAGCCGTTTTATGGTTCGACGGCAGCGTTTGGGTAAGATTTCTTACAAGCATTGATTCATAAACCATTTATATCCTTCTTCTTAAAATGGTAGTAGGAGAAATAACGCTTCTCTATTAGAGGGAAGGAGTGAAATATGAATTGCCATAAATAAAACATTGTTAATTCTTAGGATTGTGTTAGAACATCCTAATTAATGCGGGTGGTAAAGTCCAAAAACGAAGCGTAATAAGCTTTCGTTTGGGCTTTTTACTAAAACGATTTATTAAAGATCTAACGAACAAATTTCAAATATGGAACAAATGAAAATAGTTTTTTTGTTTTTCAGTCTCCTGACAAATCGCTAATGAGCGTATAAATATAAAGGGAGGGCAAACGCTTCCTATTCAATGCCTGCCTTTGGGTGGCTTCGCTGGCCTGATCACCGAAAAATAAGAAATGAGGATGATTGCTGATATTCTTAAAGCAAGATGAAGAACTGCTTAATGGAATTGAAAGATAAAATTATGCTAAGAAAAAGATCAGTGATCGAAACCATCAATGATAAATTAAAAAACATGCGCTAGGTAGAGCATTCCAGACATCGTCTTTTGGTGATCTTATGACAAATATTCTTTCCGGATTTAATCGCTTACAGTTTCTTCCCTAAAAAACCGGCTATCAAGTTTGATGTAAAGGAAACTTCTAAAGTAAGCTGGTTTTATGATCGAGCTCAGGTTATTAAATTAGGCTTCAACTGGAACTGAGAAGGGGACGTTTTTTGCTTTGTGCAGTGTCCCCTTTTTGACTCAGAATCTCCATTGACTAATTTTTTATCACAATCTTACCAATTGATACAATTTCCCTCTCGTTGTTTTGAAAGACAATTCGTAGCCCTCATCTTTCTTTGTCGAAACCACATCAGAGCCATTTATTTTAACTGGTACGCTTGTCCTGATTATGCAATCATTCCCAATTAACGATGTAATAGTTGCAGAACTTAAAGTTTGGTTTTTCCAGCTTATACTTACTTCAAAACCGCCCCTGGCTTTTAAACCTTTAATATTTCCTTCTTCCCATATAGTAGGCAAAGCCGGTAAGAGACGAATATAATTTAAATGGCTTTGAAGCAACATTTCGGCCATTCCTGCAGTTCCAGCAAAATTTCCATCAATCTGAAAAGGAGGGTGTGCATCAAAGAAGTTAGCGTAAGTACCGCCACCGCCTCCACCTCCTGGCTCCACATAATTCAACAAGCTTCTTATAAGGCTGTAAGCATGATTGCCATCGGCTAACCGGGCCCACCAGTTAATTTTCCAGCCTTTGCTCCAGCCTGTTCCTGCATCGGTGCGTATTTCCAGTGATTTTTTTGATGCCGCAAAAAAGTCAGGGGTATTGGATTATATTTCATAACCTGGAAACAATCCATACAGATGTGAAGCATGGCGGTGTTTCGGATCTGCTTCTTCAAAATCTTTATACCACTCCAATAATTGTCCTTTGCTGCCAATACGCAATGGATACAATTTTCTTTGTTTGGCAATCAAGGTATCACGGAAAGCCTTATCAATTCCTAACACTTTTGAAGCACTTATCAGGTTACTGAATAAATCACGAATGATGGACATGTCCATGGTCGTAGCTACGGAAACTGCTTGCTGTTTCCCATTTTTATCTTTGAATTTGTTTTCCGGAGAAGTTGACGGAGCTGTTACCAGAAAGCCATCCCGATCTTCAACCAGCCAATCTAAAGTAAAGAGTGCAGCCCCCTTCATTAAAGGATAGGCCTTCTCTGCCAAAAACTTTTTGTCGCCTGTAAAAGCATAATGTTCCCATAAATGCCTGCTTAGCCAGTTAGCGCCCATATACCAGTTAGCCCACACCGGGTCGCCTGCACCTTTATCGCCCATCGGATTAGCAGCAGCCCATATTTCTGAATTATGATGCGCTACCCATCCCCTTGCATTGTAAAATTCTTTAGCTGTTTGCGCTCCGGTTATTGATAAATCATGCATAAAATCAAAAAGCGGCAAATGCATTTCCGACAGGCTTGTTAGCTCTGCCGGCCAGTAGTTCATTTGCGTATTGATATTAATGGTATAGTTAGAGCTCCATGGTGCCCTTAATTCTTTATTCCAAATTCCCTGTAAGTTTGCCGCCGGACCACCTGGCCTGGATGAAGAAATCAGCAAATAGCGGCCGAACTGGAAATACAAGGTTTCTAAAAAGGGGGCATAAGCTCCCTTGGAGTAAGCGTTTAAGCGATCATCGCTTGGTAAAGAAGCGCTGGCATTTACTTTAACCGTATCTTTTAAATTAAAACTTACACGTTTAAAATATTTCTGATAATCTGCCAGATGAGCTTTTTTCAAAGAAGAGTACGGTTTTTTCACAGCCTCTGACAATGTTTTTGTGGCAAGCATTTTTTCATCTTTTCCATCAGAATCAGGGCATTTATCAAAACCATTAAAGCTGGTTGCTGCGGAAACAAATAAGAGAACTTCGTTAGCTTTTGTTACGTGAATTCCGGAAGTATCTGAAGTTACAGTGCCTCCCGTTGCCTGCGCATAGATACGGTTGAAAACGCATGCCATTACATCCGGTTGTATCTTCATATATGATAGGTTCTCTGCCTTTAGGATTGTAAGTCCTTGGGTCAACATGAGCCGGGGCTTTTCCACTAACAAATAATTCATTACCTCCCTTTGCTGTTACTGTGTTTCTTAAAGGACTATTTGCAGACACATCAAAGGTTAAGCTTTGTTTAGTTGATGTTGATAGCCTTATAACGAAGATGTTATTAGGTGCTGAAATAAAAGCTTCGCGTTGATACTGTATGCCTCCAACTGTAAATCTGCTAGTAGAAACGGCGTTTTCAATGTTTAAATCACGATAATAAGAGCTTGGTTTAGCTCCCGCAAAGTTTTGTTTAATGACTTATATTTCCTAGTGGCATATAGGATTCAGTGAACACACCTTGCATCTTTTTAGCCAATGCATTGACTTTGGTATAATCCTCCTCTTTCAGCAGCGCCTCCCTGATCTGCGGAAGAAAAGAAGAAGCATTCGGATTAATAGTCTTTTTTACCGGGCCGCCACTGTACAATGTGCTTTCATTCAGCTGTATCAGCTCCTCTTCGACCCCTCCAAACAGCATGGCACCTACTTTTCCATTACCCAGAGGTAGCGCCTGAGTCCACTGTGTTGCGGGTTTATTGTACCATAATTTTAATGCAGCTGGTTGCTGCGCAAGTGCCATAATCCCTGTAAGTAGCAGCAGGTTTAGTGCTATTGTCTTTTTAAGAGTAAGTGTGGTTATCATGAACTGATTTACTTCTTCAGCACAAGCTTAATGCAAGCACCTCCGCCTGCAGCCAGTCTGACATTTAAATGATCTTTTCTGGTAATATTTTTCTTCATTACCTTGTAAGTTTCCCGGTTTGTCAAATAATCAGCAGTGTCCCCGTCTTCTATAACCTCAGCTACAAAAGTACCCCGAGGTAAAAAAGACATTGGAATCTGAAGTACCCGTTCCTTTTCGTTGGTAGCAGCGCCTACCAGGTACACCCCATTTGAAGCTTGCCGCATGGTTATTATATATTCCCCGATTTCGCCTGCTAATGTTTTACTTTCCTTCCAGGGCATTTTCTGAGCCGATAGAAAGCCAAGCAGTTCAGGATATTTCTCATAATACTCGGGGATATCCGGAATAATCGTTGCCCCTGAAAAAGTGATGAGGGTACGGGCAGCCTCTGATACAACCGTGGATGGAACTTCCATATTGTTATCTTTTCGTGTGGTTTTTCCCTGACGGAGATCGAACATCCCATTGTTCATATCAACTGGCCCGGCGATCATATTTACAAAGGCTGACGTTACAAACGTTTTAGGATAAAATATATCTTTACCATCCAGCTGTGCTTTGCAGTATTCGCGGGTGAGGGCATTTGGCCAGGTACGCATCTGGCCGAAAGGGTGCACCGGCCCGTCGTGGTAGTCAACCAGCAGTTTGTTCCTGGCACACAGTTCGGTGATCATTTTTGTGCGGGTGTTTTTTTCTTCAGGACTACCCGCCATAAAACCGTACTTCACGCCGACAGCGCCCCATTGGCCATATCGCTGGAGTGTTTTTTCTATAGGAAACCTCTTTCCACCAACATCGTTCAGGTAGAGCCATACGCCCACACCTTTTTCTTTCCCGTATCGGATGATATTTTGTACATCCTTTGCTTTGTCCCCTTTTAAAGGATCCGAGTCTTTTGAAAATTCCGGTCCGTACCAGTTGGCATCCAGTACCAAATGGGGGAAGCCCTGTTTAGCAGCAAAATCGATCATCTTCACCCAGGAAGCATAGTTCATCTCATAATGAAAGCCATCCCAAACTGCACCGTCTATTCTCCAATCCCAAAGGGCCACACCCGGCTTTACCCAGGAAAAGTCCATTTCAGGGGCCGGATTTAGCAATTCCAGTAAGTGCGAATCGACCAGTTTACCTGGTGTGTTTCCAAAAAAGATCACTCTCCAGGCAGAGTGGTAGCCAGGATGAAGCTGCCGAGGTTTGGAAGTGACAGAAAACGAAAGTTCTCCTTTTTTGGATCGTAGTTTAAGAGGTTCGCCTTCATCTAAACAGGCCTCGTGAATGGCCATATAGGAGTCATCGCAAGCTTTAATGGTCATCACCGGCATTCGGTCGCCATCAGCCTTCGAGAGCAATTCGGGCCCCAAATTATGTCGTTCACCATTATAATACCATGCTGTAAAATCACCAGCAAAATTAAACCCAGTAAGCTCTGAAAGAACCTCCTGTTCGAAATTACTTTCCTGCGGGATAAGGTACCGGAATGCTACGCCCTCATTGTAGGCCCGAAACACCATGTTCATTTTCTCTGAATTATTGCCGGCAGAGGACAACTTTAGTGTTAATTCATTATAACGATCAGAAACTACTTGCCGCTTACCCCAAACAGGTTTCCAAACAGAATTCACTGTTTTTCGGTCCTGGGCTGTAACTGTCCATCCTGCCGAGGGGATTTTACCACTTTTTACTGTCTCAAACCCAAGCGGTGATTTGCCTATCAATAATTTTTTGTTAGCAGAAAAGCTGTACCAATAACTGCCATCAGGCTGTTTCTCTAGCTTAATTTCCAACTTTTTGTCCGGAGAATACAAAGCGTATGCCTTCTGCGGATTCTGGGCATATACTCCAAAAAAAAGACTTTGGAGAATTAATAATAGAGTTAAAAATTTCATGTTTTTAAAAGAATACCGTGTTTAAATTTCAATTTATTTCTCTCAATACCAAATGCAGAAAGGGTATTCATTTTATTGAATACCCTTCTGCATAAATTTAAAAAATTATTTATTCCTTAATTACTTTTTCTCTGGTAACCTGAGTTCCGTTAGTTATTTGTACCACGTATACTCCTGGCTGCAGAGCAGAAACAGAAATAGTTTGAAGTGTTTGAGTTAAGCGTTGTGAAAGAACTTCCACTCCAGCTAAATTGAACACTCGTACTGTAGCTCCTTTTTCCAATGTGCTTACCTGAATATTCAGGATATCTGATACTGGATTCGGATAAAGCACCACCTTGTATGTTGCCGGTTGCTCTAAGTTCTGACTTACAGGGATGGATGAAATCGTCCCCGTATTACAAGAACCAAGTTGGTCGCCATGATCTAAATGGGCTTGTACCGATGATGAAGCAACACAAATGGTCTGACCATTGTGACAAACCATCACCTTATCATTATTATTTCCGCAACGTACATCCAGCACATGGATCACAATAGATGAGGCGGTTTGACAACCTTTGGCATCGGTTATAGTTGCAGTATACGTTCCTGCTGCATTTACACTGATTGATTGTGTAGCTGCACCGTTACTCCATGCATAACTATACGGAGCCGTGCCGCCATTTGCCTTTGCATTAATGCTAAGCGAAGATGGCCCGTAACCTAAATAAATTGTGTTCTTCTCATCCGTCGATGAATTCATTGCATATACATCTGGTATAGATGAACTCAATAAGGAATTGACAGTAACACTAGTTTCTGAAGTGTTTACATTACCATGA
>CBFGOI010000119.1:0-13406 GCA_965650335.1 uncultured Pedobacter sp.
GGAACCTGGTTAATTACCGCAAAAGGCAAACTGATAATGGATACTTACAGTCTAACTATTAATATTTTGAATAAGGACACTTTACAGATTACGCGCGAGAATGGGAAGTATCATGACCGATATACATACATCCATAAATGAAAAGAGCCGCCTCTTGCAGCTCTTTCATTTATTTGGCTTTGTTTTTAATGTCTGTAACTTCTTTTCTCATATCAGAAGCTAGCGTCTTAATATCCTGTAATCCCTTCCGGACTCTAGTTCCCGCAGCACTGATACCTTTGTTGTAAAATTTGTCAGCATCGCCTTCAATAGATGCCAGTAGGTCTTTTAACTTGTTATAGTTATTCATGATTTATGTTTAGAAGTCAAGATGCGAAAGAAAAATCAATTTCGCAATGAATGGTCTATTCTTTAGTATGTGTAGTAATTAAGTCCACAAAGTCAACTTCAAGCGCATCTGCCAACTTTAGAAGGGTTGAGACCTTAATATCTTCCGTGCCATTTTCGATCCGGCTGATTCGCGCTCTTTCTACGTCACATTTATTTGAAAGGACCTGTTGAGAATAGCCCTTATCCAGTCTAATCCTTCGAAGATTCTCACCAATATTGATATAATGACCTTTATGGTTTTCCTTCATGGTTGTGAAAGGAAAGGTGCATTGTCTTTTGAAAAATAAATGTGCTCCGCAGGACACATTTAAAAAAACTTTATTATTTTGCGAAAGAGTTCGGAATTGACATTTACTAACGATATCAATATTTGCTAATACCCTTGAAGGTTCCGAGGGAACTTGGAAGTATTTCGATTGATTAAAGAGTTAACCTTGAATAACACAACTATCTTATACAAAGAAGATGCCTTGTTGCTACTAGAAGCTTTTTTCATCCAATACCCTATAGGCGTTGCACAAAATATTCTTTGTGAACGGCTTAAATTGACGATAAAGCCAGGGGCAGAGCTGCTTAAAAAGCAGGATATTGAGGACTATGGCTATTTTTTTTCTCAATTAGACAAACTTGTAATTGCCGCTAGCCTTATTTATGAAAGCCAAGGAAAATTAAGAGAAGATATTTGAATTTAATTTTTAATAAATATATTTACAAACAGATACCTAATATCTCCTATTCTGTGAAAATACTTTTACAACTTTTACTAGTATGGTCAATTTGCCCGTCAGCTTTTTCTCAAGATCAGGAAGCGAAAGCGCTCTATAGGCAATCCTTTGAAGAGCAACGAAAGATGTTGAATGGGTCAAAATCTATTGATTTCAAAAGATCCGTCTTCTTAACTGAAAATTCATTTCACAAAGGAAAGTTAAATTATCAGGCATTTTGTGCGGATGTTTCGAATGTAGGAAGACAACTAAAGGATATGATTCGATCTAAAGGCATCCAAGGTTACAAAACAGCACCGAATTGGGCTGCATTTACTTACATGACGGATAGTATCATTGCAAATAATTTTAAACCCTTCAGGTACGATTTTAAAGACTTCATGGGAGAAAAAGATTGGACCAAGATGTTTGTAACAAAACTCGTAAGGACGCATTCTGGCAACTGTCATTCACTGCCTTATTATTATAAAATTTTATGTGAAGAAATAGGTGGAAAGGCAAGTTTAGCCTTGGCTCCAAACCATATCTATATAAAACATTTGGACGAAAAAGGTCAATGGACTAATGTGGAACTAACAAATGGGGGGTTTCCCAGGGACCAATGGATAATAAAGGAAATGGCGATAAGTGTAGAGGCGATAAAAAAGGGAAGTTATATGGCTCCACTTACAGATAAAGAAGCAATTGCGATGACTATGTATGACTTGGCAAACGCCTATCACTTCCAGTTCGGGAAAGATGATTTTTTTATAAATGTTATAAATACAGCGCTAAAGCATTACCCCCAATGTATTCCTTTATTACAACTTAAGGCTAACTATGTAGATGCTAAACTTAAAATTGAAAAGAAAAAAGCCTCTCCTAATCATGAATTTCTAATCACTAATATTAAACTTTATAAAAATACATTAGCTAAGATCCATACCCTCGGTTATAAGGACATGCCGCCAGAGTTATACAAAGAATGGATGAAGGCTGTGGAGAAAGAAAAGGCAAAGCAGAATCTATCAGTGAACAATTAATTAAAAGTAACATGAAAAAACTCCTTCTTAATGTCATCCTTCTAACGATTACAATTTCCGCCTTCGCCCAAAACAATCCTTATGACATTTTCGGTTATAAGCCTAAAGTAGTTTATAAAGAAAGCAGGCTGGATAGATTACGTGTTCCCGCAGATGATCCCGATAAGCTAGTCAAATTTTTAGAATTTGATTTCCAAGAAAAGGTGATTAACCTTATTGGGCGAAATGATAGTATCTTACAAAAAATAGTAATTACCCAAGATAAACTATTGCGTTGGTCAACGGTTGACCCACTTGCTGAAAAATATATGCCTTATTCCCCATATGCCTATGTAGGTAACAATCCTGTAAATAGAATTGACCCTAATGGTAAAGAATGGGAAGATCCAAAAGATAAAAAGAAAGCCGCGCAAATTGATGCACAGTTAAAACGAACAGAGAGCCAGCTTCAAAAGAGGGAGTCTAATTTGACATCGAGAATAGCTAAGGCTCTAGATAAGGGCAATATGGATAAAGTGGCGAGTCTGGCTGAAAAACGAAACGCGGCAGCAGATGCTCGCGGCCAAATATCAACTTCTCGAAGCGAAATTGCTGCAATGGGTGCTGATAAAACTAAGATGTTTGCTTTTAACGAGTTGCCTGTTGGATCATCACAAGGTTATCTTTCGACCAGTGCTACTGGGACAACTGTGATAAATTACATCAGTGGTGCAGCTGCTAATACTGTTCATGAACTGGCACATGCTGGTCAAGTACAACAAGGACTAACAAGAGGCATTCCAGGCTCCAGCTCATTTTATTTTCTAAACGGTCATACCCCGATCGCAGGAGAAACGACTGCCTACAGAAGACAATTTGCCTTTGATCCAGCAAGTTTGCCTCCATCATCATTTACACCAACTCCAACTACGCTTCAAGGTATTGGTGGAAATTATATTAATGGGATCTACTCAACTGATAAGAATGGTGTTAAATCATGGCCTTATTTAGAGGGTTTAGGTAATTAATATGAAAAAGCTATTTTTGATTATATCAGTTTTTGTCTTTACCTCCTGTGCGGTAAAAACGGTGCCCGGTATATACAGTCGCGGGCTTGAAACATTAACTTTAAATAGGGATTCGACTTTCGGTTATATGTACCGGTATGAACAACCTTTGTATGTTTCGAATGGAACGTGGAAAGCGGTTGATACCAAAATTGCATTATCAAGTTATTATAACCCAGATAGCCTTCCTATTAGCGTAGTAGAAAAACTTTTACCTGGTGAAAGTGCAAAAGTGGTAATCACACCTAAGGATTCGGTAAAGTTCTCCTATTTATTTCCCCAAAATTTAGAATATAGATGCGTTATAAATGGTGTTCCTGGCCAATTCCAAGAACAAAAAAGTTTTGTAATAGCCGACTCAAAGAGCATCAGAACTATAAGAATCGAAATACGTCATTCGGGTAAAGAACCCTTGATTCAATTATATAGAAAGGATTTGGCAACCAAAACATATTCAGTAAATAGTTTCAATGTGAACTACTTTGAATGCACCATTCCTTTAGAAGTGGACCTTTTCAATTCTATATATATTAATGATGAGATTGATTTTCAGGGCAAAAGAATCATTTGGCCTAAAAAAGGATTGGAGCCATTCAAAAAAGTTCAGTAAGAAAGGCTCGTTGCATCCACCAGTTTTTAGTGACTATGGGCTTTCTAGTGTGCATGCAAGCTCTAAAAGGGCGGTTGTTCAATGATGAAAATAATAGCCTTCGGTTTCTTGGTGTTGATTAGTTTCTGCTTAGTTTTCTTCGCGATAACTAATTATCCCCTTGTTATCCAATTTTCTTTTGACAACCCAAAGCCTGCGTACATTTTTCAAAGGGGACAAATTATGAACCCGTTTAGCAACTTTGATTTCAATGATGGAAATTGGGTCATGTATGTTTTTATCGGTGATTCCGATAAAGATAGTTTGCCAGCGTCAATAAAGAATGCAAAAAGCCTTAAAACATCTGATTTAAATCTGTTAAGAAGCATTCAAAAGGACTTAAAGTTTACTTATACTAGCGGCGACATGGCAACCATTGAAAGCCAAATTATTCTGTGTCGCAATGGAGTTCAAATGTTTGAAAGTGGGATAGATATTACTAGTAATTCGCAAGGGCTCCAGAATACAGCTTATGGATGGTTACAAGTTACGCCCAAAAACGATTTGTCAAGATATATAACGAAGTTTAAAAAGAATTATAGTCCGTTGATTTTGATTAGATAATTCAAGTGTATATATTCCTTCTGTCAATCTAATTAGTAGCCAGCCCCGCATTTTTTCACTTAACATTATCTTCATCAATAATGGAAAAATGCGGGGCTACCCGCGACTTTTTAAAGAATAAAAAAGGGAGATTCTCCCCCTCTCCCTAGTTAATTGAATATCATTTGATTCTTTTCAAACTGTCTACATAGTGTAAATGCTGCTTGAGCTTTGTGCAACCCGCTCCCAAACTGAATTGATTTCAGTTTACTTTCATCATCCTTATAGGTTTTCACATTTTGATAGTAGCCGGTGATTGCATTATATGCGCCAAACAGAGTGCCTTTGGTTGTACGTGTTTGCTGTGTATCACTTGAGAAAGCAAACTCACAAACGCTATTGCAAACATTTTTAAAGTAGCTGGAATATTCATCTTCCTTGCCACTTAAAACATTCTCTAACATCTCCTTTGAAGGAGCCATTGCCTGCTGTATCAACTTTAAAACTTGTTTATCAGTTATGCGAATGCGTGACCATTGATTGAAAATTTCGCTTAATTCTATCGCAAGCTTATTAGTTATTCCCATAAGTTGGTGCGCTTGCGTTAGCTTATCCTTTGCACTCTCGGTATGCCGAATTTTTATACAATTGCTCATGTTGTTCAATGCACTATGCAAGGTGTTGTTACATACAATCCTGATTGGAGTAAAAGCTGCGATAATACTCCCTGAACCGTCATGTGAAGTAGTCAAGAACAGGTATTTCTCAATCAGATCATCAAAACCCACCCTGATGTAATCAGGTAGCTTGGCGGTTATAAAAATTCGCTCTCCTTTGCCTAATGCTCCGGCGGTCTCATATAAGATTCCATGGCCTCCACCTACAATCGAATCAAAGAATGAAAATGCATCCGTGTTTTGTACTACATGATACTCACGACCTACAACACCTAAAACATCCTCGGTATCTGTCCGCATTGTAGCGTAATAGTTTGGAACTTCAATCTCGGGAATTATGATATCGGTATCTTCATTCCCTTTAAAATTTTCATTATCATAGGTAAACAGAGGTCGTTTTTCGACTAGGTAATCCAAACCTGCATGTTTTATTGCCTCTGCACTGGTGGGGTAATCGCTTACAATTTGTCCTAGTCCGTGCCAGGCTTTTTCCTTGACTGAAAAAAAGCTATGCTTACTTGTTAGCTCGTTGTAATTTATGTTATGTGCCATGTTGTTATTTCTTAGGGTTTCTGATTCTTGTTAATAAAAACTCGGTTTTAAGCACCTTCACATTTTTAGTGTCGGTTAATTTAAACTGTGATAAGGTTTCGACTTCGTTTACTGTATCAGATATATTTTTGAAGGCGGATTGAACCTCAACCCGTAGCATCAGATATAATACTTCATTCATAAGAGTAGTAATTATTGAGGAAGTCGTTCAGCTCCATACTGAACCGTTGCGGATCATCTTTTGAAAGTTGCTCGGTGTAACCCTGCCAAAACAGTTGGTCGGTTACTTCTATAAATAAGTCAATCATTTGCAGCTACAATTAAATCAGGTATAAAAAATGCTCTGGCTAAGCCAGAGCACAGATAATTAGGCACGGGGAAATACGATGTTTGATTCAATTTCTCCCAACTTGGTTAAGCAAGCGTTATGAATAAATTCCGCCACCAACTTAATTAAGCCTGATGTTGAGGTAATGAACTGCCTGTTCTTATCATCGACAATCATTAGTTTACAGCCTTGAAAGTGGTTGCTTTCCAGTTCATCGCTTTCTTCAATTAGGGCAATTTCGAACGCTTCTAACTCGTTAATGCGAGTTAAAAGGTTTTCCCGCTGAATGCATCTGCGGTGCAAATCATTCACTACTTTTAGAGTAGATTCAAGGTTTAAAGCAGGCTGTTGAATTTTTTCAACTGGTTTTGTTTCTTCTTTAACTGGCTCCTGCGGTTTCTCTTCCCTTGCTGCTGTTCCGGTCTGTCCGTTTTGGGTGCTTTCAGCCTTTGGCTTTTCCTCCTTGATTTTTTCCTGCCCTGAATTTCCTGCAGGTTTTGAGGTTTGTGAAACTGTGTTGGCAATTTCTTCTCTTCTTTCTTCTGTGCTGTGCAATGCTCCGTTGCTTTTTTCTGCTACTTTCATAGTAAATTAATTAATGGTTAAAAATCTGTTATCACCAATTCGGCATACGCCTCATTTGGCTTTTGATAGAGGCAAAAAAATTGAGCGGGGGCCTGGCGAGGCAAGGCTTTGCGGCGAAAAAATACTACCCGGAGCAAAGCACAGGTGTGGAGATTTTTTTGTCCAAACCCGAAGGGCTTGGCCTTTCCTGCCGAAGAGGTTTAAATTTGCCTTAGCAAAAGCCAAAATGAATCTTAATGAATTATCATTTTTCGGGGTCATTTTGGGAGCGTCAAGGAAAGGCTGAATGCAATGAAGCTTTTCTTAAAGTCTTTAGCTTGACTAAGGAACTGCCTTTCAGGTACCTTACCTGAACGATGCACCCGAAGGGCGAAGAGCTTTTCGACGCAGGAGATGTGCTCTTCGGTTCAGTTGGTTAAGCGTTAAATAACTAACCCTGATCAAAGCGGCAGCCCGGAAGAATGAGGACTATAGAGGAGAGCAGGATAAGTTCCAAGCATCATAAATCAGCCTGGTAATTGAATCTCAAATCCATCAGCGACATACAAAACTACCCCTTCACTTAATATGGTAGAGATATAAAGATTTTTGCTTTTGATTGCTTTTTCCATGTCTCCCTTTGTGAGATTGAGTACTGTTACGCTTCCACCCCGATAGATTTCACTTATGAATTCTTGTAATTCAGTTTCCGATCTCCCCAAAAGTTCAGTCACTGTGAGCAACTCATAATCACATGACTCAATCAACCTCAGCTCCGAAAAGCAGCTGATTGCTGCATCAATCCTTAAATTGCTTGCATAACAAAGTATTTGTAGAGGATTAAACTTCTTTACAATGTCTTTTACCAACTCATCTAATCTCTTCTCTTGTGCTGGGTTCATTAAGTCAAATATCTGTTTCATAAGCTTCCGTATTACTAATACAAATATATAAATACTCTTAAATAGGAGTATGCTAATTAAGAGTATGTTTAAAATATGTTTTTGGGTTACTTTATTGCATGGACAAAAAGGATACGAATCCTGCAAAAAGCGAATCTGACCCAAAAGTGGAGCTAAAGAAAATTGGGGAAAGATTACGGGAAATAAGAAAGGAAAAGGGCTATTCGAGCCCTGACAAATTCGCCTATGAACATGGTATTAACCGCTCTCAGTATGGGAAGTATGAGGCTGGCACCGAAGACTTGAGGCTAAGTTCTTTGATTAAGGTTTTGAACAAGCTTGGGTTAAGCTTAAACGAGTTCTTTAAAGAGTAGCATCTGATGGTCTAAGTCATTCTATTCTCCATCCATCATCATACAAAGCAAACCGGGCCTTTTGATTGTTCTTTTCGACCAAAGAAAATCTAGCAAGTTTAGAAAACGGCGTGATGTTCTTATAAGCCGTCCGATATTCAACAGTAGCTTTTTTTCCTCCTTCGAGAATTTGTATTCCAGTGATCTCCTCTAACACTTCATCAGCAATTTTCACTCGCCAAACCGCACTTTCTTTATCTTCCGGAGTTTGTGGTAGAACATATGGCTTCGCTTTATCTGTGAAGGAAATAATGGGCTTTCCTATATCCATTATCTTTCGGGTTCGTTGAACAGTTACAAAACCGCTTTCTTCTAAACCAGCATCTAAAACCTTCTTAGCGTGTGTAGGATCGCCGGTGTAAATTTCCTCATCAATCACCTTAGGATAGATTTTTTCTTCCTGAAGAAGTTTCAACGCCTGTTCTCTGTCTAAATCATTTGATGAACAAGAGGCAAATAGAAAAAGAGCAATTAGTAGCTTAAGTGTGTTTTTCATTGTTAAATTATTAGGGTAGAATAATTTTAGACCTAAATTAAAAAATATTTAGATAACCAAAAAAGCCCTTTTACAGGCTTTTTTGAAACTATACTGTTAATTTTCTTTTTCTGGATTGCCGTTGTTTGGGCTTCCCATCCTCAGTATCCTTATTAGCTTTTTGGCTTTCAGAACGTTTTTGATTGGTTTTAGCAGATTCACCTTTAACTGAATTCGACTCTTGAAAATTTTGCCGTTTTACCATATGCATCTTTTGGTCATAAACGTTTATCGTTTTAAACTGTGGAACAGCTTCTATATAAAACTTACCGCCTTTTCCATCTTTCGTAAGGGTAACTTGCTGTGCGTTGCCTTTTTGGAGCGACTTAAGTAATTGATTCTTTTGTTCTGGATCTTGTAGTTCCTTCACCGGGAAATTTGCTAAAGTCCTTTCGAGATTAAATCCGTATCCATCTGAATACTGCTTCAATTTATGGTTCCCTTTTTCATCAGCGTTTTCGAAATCGAGTTTTAACCAGGCACTGTATTTCTGGCCTTCTTTATTAACCAGATCTTTAAATACGGAGCGGCCTTCTAATAGATTAAAGGATTCCTTAGCAGTAACACCCATACCCTTATTGATATAAAAAGCTTGATTTTTATTTTCTTCAGGTTTGCCATTTTGCAGGGCTGCATCATATTTATTGAAGAAATACATATCTGATGTATCAGACTTTTTGAAATGAAGCGTGTAACTCATCTTATTATTAAAATGGGGCACCTCGTGTTTGAGCTCGAAAGAGGTCTTTTGCTCTTTGATGTTTTTCTCCAGGTCTTGGTTTAGCTTATCCCCAAATCCGAGGTTCAGCAAGTTGGATTTTAAGAAATCCAGATTTTGATTTTCCATATGATTGTTGTTTAAAAATGTTTCCAATTGAGTTTCGCCCAGAAACTCCGAAATAGGCTTAGCTACCATCTTATCAAAAGGAGTTGTATTATCATGCTCATACTGTTGGGCATGTTGTTGATTGGAAAAGCAGTGCAGGTCTTTGGTATTAACTGGAGTATCGGCTGGGTAGACTACCCAATTCTTACCATTGGCTAATTCTCTTTGAAGAAAGTCATAAACCGCGGCATCCGTATTATTTAAAGTTTCCATCCTAATTATTTTAAAGCCCTGGCATTGAAAATGTCGGACGGTTTAACCTTCAAGTATTGATGCCTTCCCCCGTTGCGTTCATAAACTTCTATGAAAAATGCTTTATCAGGCGATAAAGGAAACTTTTCAAATGCGAACACATAAACGTTAGAATTTTTACCTTCGATGGAGTTATCTCTTGTGCCATAAGAATAAGCAGGTTGAATTTCAATTTCCTGTGTGACGGTACGCTTTGCAGTTTTTAAGTCACGCACATAAAAGCGAATGAAGTCAACATCAAAGGCAATATTTGAGCGGTTTTTTATTCTGAGTTTATAGAACAACTGATCACCAGAGATGGTGATGTTTTCCAAATCTGAGATAACTTTGTTGTTCTTATCTCTGCTAACCACATTCGCTTTCCGATCAGCAGCAATGGTTTTGCATATATCAGAAGTACTCAATTTTCTTGCTTCTGCTTTGGATGCTAATTGGGGTGGTTTATTAAAGCTTACATGATTAGCTTTCTGTGCAAATAATGGCCCTTGGCCTATGATTGCAACGAGCATTATTATCAACTTTTTCATAGTATATTGATTTAATTTTTCTGACTGTTATCCTTTAAAAGAAGCTGGTAACCTGCTTTGACTTTAACCCGCACTTGCTTTACTTTCCGTCCGAAGAGACCCTTAGCAGCTTGAATTCCGGCTCCGGCTACTTGTGCGGAAACAGATGGGTCCATTGTCATAATCTGGAGGCTCTGGATAGCGTCATCTACACCTTTCTTTGAAGCGTCACGTACGATAGCGCCCGGAATGTATAATCCTTCGAGACCGTCTAAATCAAAAGCGGAAAGGGACACTGTTAGAATTGAATTTCTGAAGCGCAGGCTCGCTATATCTATTTTCAGACGTTCATCATTGATGGATGCAATTCCATAGATGAACTCATTCTTGGGTATCTGGATACCGTTAACATTAATGGTATCTAACAGCCTAAGCTTTACTACAGAGCCAGATACTATATCTTGATCCTGGTGAATGGTGGCCTGAATTGTATTTGATGCGACATTGGCATACTTACCATTCAATTTGGTCGCTAGTGAGAATATAGTCGGCTTGCCATCTTCAACGTAAACTGAATTGACCCCGCCTCTGGAACCGGCTGATTTCTCCTTTAGCTTATCCTTAGCCCTACCAGGGTTTTGTACTTCAAGTACCTTTTCAAGTACCGCACTAAGCTGCGCCATCTCTTTATCATCGCCGTTGCCCGACTGTAAGCTTTGCATGAGTACTTCCAAACGGTTTACATCAGAACTCATATTGCCAGTCTGCCGGCTAACCCTACTTCTGGTGATAGAAGAATGGGCTATTTCTGGTGGAGGCGAGGAACTTATCTGGGCATTGATTTGAGCTAACTTCTCATTGATCTGTTGCTCGTTTGGGTCGACTACATTAGATGTAGATTGGGAAAATGCTAACTGATCATAAGAGTCTTCACTACTTCCAGAGATTGCCTGGCCTTTAGCAGCCGTTTCATATACACTAAACTTATCTTGTTTTTCGCCTTCATTAAATTTAGCTTGTGGTAGTTCAGTATTGAAGCCCTCCTGACTTTTTAACGGTATCACTTGACTCCCTTTTCCACCACCCAATGCCCAAAAGGCCATCGTCATAAAGGGAAGCACAAGTAATGGGAGCACCACTAAAAACTTCCTTTTCCGTTGCGTTTCCGCTGATTGTTGATTTTCCATAATATTAATTGTTAGTATAATAGATGATTAAATAATTGCTTTGAAAATGAGGTAGAGGCTAATCAGGCTAAAGATGAGGCTGAAACTGAGAAGCAAAATTTCCTTTTGAATTTTGGAGAAATGAGCTGTTTTTCTGTTCAAATAGTTAGCAATTCTCAATTGAGATTTCAAAATGCCATCGGCTACCTTTTGGGCCAAAACGTCCTGACCAAGCTTGGACTTATCTTTTGATTTTTGATTTACCATGATGACTATTGATGTTGAAGGGTTGTATCTCTGTTGCTAATCGTCTTCCATCGCTCGATCAGGAATCCATGGGGATTGTTGTCGGACCTTGCCACATTTCGCAGGAATCCCTCTGTTAATAAATTTCTTGTTGCCGTAGACGTTGACCTTATCAATTTTTGCGTAGAGAAGCAGCGAAATGAATAAGGGTATTGGCTAATATCAATCTGAACGCTGTCTACGGTGATTTCCTGACTGATATTTGCTGAGATCAGATTTGAGTAGTAACCATTTTCTTTTAGATTATCATACTCAGATTTAGCGGATTGGTCTGCCAGATACAGGGCCTTTGTAACGTTGGTCTTGATCACCTCATCGTCAGGGTCGAGTGAAAAGAAATACTGATGGAAGGTTTTAATATGATCTCTGGCCTCTACCAGGATATTGTCTTTCCGCCCTGCTGAGAATGCTTCAAGAGCTTTGCCATTAGCCAAAATGTAGATCCGGTTTTGAGCAGCTTCAGTTGCCTGATAACTTTTCACTAATGAGAACCCCGATAAAAGGAAACATCCAATTATCATTACTATACTGAATATTCGGACATGCCTAAATGCAGTATCTATATTTTTAAGTTGCTGAAACATATTATTTAGATTTAATTTCCTGAAAGTTTGTCGTACTGAAGTTTGGATGAACCTTCCTTGCCATTATTGAAGTACCCGGATGAGTTGGCGAATCCGGCCATGCTTTGAGACATTTTTCCTCGCTGGTCACCTAAAGCGTCTGCCATCATACCCGAGTTAGAAGCTCCGGCTGATATCATGCTATTGGATGAATTGCTTACAATGGCATTTACCTTTTGAAGCAGAGCGTTTCCACCTCCGGCATGTACGATATAGTTTGCAACCCCGGGGACGGTGAAGTACCCGATGATTCCGATAATCATAAAGATGAGGTAAGCTGTATCTGTTGAGCTAAAGAAAGTATCGCCGCCTCCTTGCAGTTGTGAAAGATCTAGCTTCAACATATTCTCCTGAATTTTTCCGAGGATTGAACCGAAAATGTTAGATACTGGCAACCATAAAAACACATTGACATACCTTGCCAACCAAACTGTAAGTGTATGCTGAAATCCATCAAACACGGCAAATCCAAATACTAAGGGTCCAAGAATCGCCAGCACAATCAGGTAAAATGTTCGTATGGTGTTAATGCACAGAGCTGCGGATTGATAGAGAACTTGTAAAACTTCGCTCATCCACTGCTTAATTGAATTTCGGAAGTTGTAAGCCTGTTTATCCATCCAAAATTTCATGTCGTTTCCCAGACTTTCGACCATGTTTTCTTCGGAGCCATCCTTTTCTTTTGGGTGGGTGTATTTATACCATTTTTCACGATCGCCGCTGCCATCCGCACCGACATACATTTTCCATGTTTCAGATTGCCGGATTTCTAACTCTTTTTGTTTTAGTAAAGCAGCTATGGCCTTATTTGAATCCTTTACCATGCCTCCAGTGGCGCTAACTATAGGTTGAAGCACTCCATTCAAAAGAGATAAGACTGCAGGGAAAAGAAGTACTGCCAAACCCAAAGCGAAGGGTCGTAATAAGGGGTAAAAATCTATTGGCTCTGCGGCTGCAATTTGCCGCCAAACTCTCGATGCGATGTACCACAAAGCACCAAAGCCGGCTATTCCCCTTGCTACACTAATTAGTTTGCCGCACAGAGGTATCATGTCTTTGTACACCTGATCTAGTACTGATTGGAGACCACCTATTTCGCTTGCCAAACCCTGGGCATGGGAAACTTCAGGCATGAGGGCTCCCGTAATCATCAAAATGATGATTAAAAAATTTAGCTTTTTCATGTTAGTATATTTATGGATTTCCGAGATGCAGCTTTTGAGCAGCTTCTATATCTCGCTTCTCTTTTAGGCGTTGAATTACCAGGATGTCCGTTTTGGAATTAAAGTCTCGCAGAAACTGGAGCTTGTCTTCCGTGTCC
>CBFGOI010000120.1:0-13365 GCA_965650335.1 uncultured Pedobacter sp.
ATAGCCCAGGGAAGTGCCAATATTTTAAATGGCTTCTTTTCCGGAATGGGAGGTTGTCCGATGATCGCTCAAACGCTGGTTAATCTTTCTGCCGGGGCTCGCGCACGCTTATCGGCAATTATTGCCGCCCTAACCATTCTAACGGTTATTTTGGTAGGCGCGCCGGTAATCGAACGGCTTCCAATGGCAGCGCTTACAGGCGTTATGATTATGGTTGCTGTAGGAACCTTTGAATGGATAAGTTTAAAGATCGTAAATAAAATGCCCAGGGCTGACGTATTTGTATGCTTCGCTGTCACCTTGATTACTATTTGGCTGCATAACCTGGCCCTGGCCGTTTTAATTGGCGTAATCATTTCAGCATTAGTATTTGCGTGGGAAAGCGCTAAAAGAATTCGAGTCCGGAAATTCCTGGATGAAGATGGTACGAAACATTATGAAATTTACGGACCACTTTTCTTTGGATCAGTAGCAAGTTTTAATGAGAAATTTGATGTTGTAAATGACCCTGATCAGGTGATCATAGATTTCAAAGATAGCCGCGTCGCCGATATGTCGGGCATTGAAGCGCTGAGTAAGCTTACAGAACGCTACCGCACTGCAAACAAGAAACTGCATCTAAAACATCTCAGTCCGGATTGCAGATTATTGCTAAAAAATGCAGAAGACCTGATTGATGTAAATATCCTGGAGGATCCAGAATACCACGTCGCTGTTGAGAAGAAGTTATCTTAGCAAGGAAAAAGAACTTGATATTTTTTCAATGCCCTAAAATACTCGCTCCATTTCGCTTTCTTCCCGACATTCGTACTCATCAAAGTTATTAGAAACATGTCCGGATTTATCATTACCCGGCACTATAATCGCTTCCGCCTTTATCAATTTATTTAAGAGATGAATTCTTTTCAGAAAAGGATTCCAGTTAAATAAGAGCTCGGTTAAAGGGTGATAAAATATCACGAAGCTAAACACGTCGATAAAATGAGTTAAGCCCGATTCGTTAGCGAGCTCTTTTGAAATTATTGCTGGCAACAAGAAATTTAAAATCGCAACGATTATCAAACTCACGAAAATTATTCCATAATTACGACGTTTAAATCGGCTAAAAGCCGCAACTTCTTCATCTCTTCTTTCGGAAAAATGCCTGCGAACAGCATACATCAACGGCCCTGCAAATTGCTCATCTACTTTACTGTTGCTGGTTAATTTAAAAAATACCGGATCATAACGCTTGCATGACTTTACAGATTGCCGAATATATTGTTCGAATTTAACTCCCAGCTGGCGCTTATAAATGGGCGAAATATCATGTGGGTTAAAATAGCCGATGAGAGCATTTTTATCCAATGCCAAAAATATGTTTACACTTTTGGAAGTAACTTTACTCATTTCGTTTTTTTGCCCTTGGGGGAAAAGAATTACTCTTATACGGGAGCAATAAAGAAAGGATGCTGTTATTTGGAAACAAGCCTTTCACGTACGAACATACAAAGCATTTTTGAAAAAAAGATCATTAAACAAAAAAAGAGCTTTATTAAGCTCTTTAGATTTTTATAAAGCAAAGCCCTTTAGGAAGCCTTGCTTATCGCACATCGTTTTTGTTGTTTTGCTCTGAATTTTCTAAGATCATCTGAAAGGATAGCTTTTAAAAGCTTGTCTGCGCTGCTTAAGTTAGTTTTCTTTTCCATAAAAATTGGATTGCCAATTCTATGCCAGTGATGATTTTCATTATTTTAGATCTGTTTAAATTAATGAAATGTAGTATTTTCTATACACCGATGCCTGATCCTCTAAACTCAAAATGATGCTATTTTACATTTAACCACCATGCTGTAAACTCTTTAATATTTTTCAGGTAGATGGCCTCACCTATCATCGGATGCAAAACCGGAACACTCCGTTTTTCACATTCCTCTGTTACCCTCGTTATGGGTTCATCCCATGCATGTTTAGCAAGTGCGAATTTGGCCCAATGCACCGGTAATAACATTTTGGCTTTCAAATCTATTGCAGCCTGAACTATTTCATCCGGGTGCATGTGGATGTATTTCCAATGGCTATCATATTGTCCGCATTCTAAAATTGCGAGATCAATCGGTCCAAATGAATTTCCAATAGTTTTAAAGTGAGTATCGTATCCGGAATCGCCGCCGAAGTACAACTTCATAGAGGGAGTGCTTAAAACAAAAGACAGCCATAGCACCTGATTCCTTTTTAAGCCACGACCAGAAAAATGCCTGGCAGGTGTCGTATTCACTTTAAATCCTGCACCCAGATCCAGTTCTTCATTCCAATCGCATTCTACGATTATATCTTTTGAATATCCCCAATGTTCGAGGTGTGCACCTACGCCCAAGCCTGTAATAACTTTTCTGATGTTAGGCTTTAGCTTTGTTACCGTTTCGTAATCCAAATGATCCCAGTGGTCATGAGAGATAAATAAGTAATCAATTTCCGGTAAATCCTCTGCAGAATAAACATCACTGCCTTTATAACTTTTGGTTGTGAATTTAACGGGAGAAGACCGTCCGCTAAAGATCGGGTCCACAAGGATTTTCTTTCCGTCTATCTGGATGAAATAGGATGAGTGGCCAAACCATACCAGTACATCTTCTGCCGGGTCTAAATTTAACAGGTTGGTTTTTGTCGATGGTAAAATCGCTGGTGGTCTTACGCTTTTACTTTTATTAAAAACAACCTCTCTCAGCACCTGGAAATAAGTTACTCCTTCAGTTAAGTCAGGCGTAATACTAAGATTCTGAAATTTCCCGTCTTTATAATTAGGCGACGCTTTGATCCTCTCCAGCCGCCGGCCGGTAGAAATCTTACCAAACTGCGGCCGATGCAAGAAGATATATCCAAAGACAATTAGCAGAATTACAATAAAAATGGGTATTAACATATGGTTGTTCTCTCTTTTCTATTTTTTACAAATAAAGGCAAACAGAGTTTATATTAATGGAAAACTCAATAAAAAACACATCTAAATAATGGAATTGTAAGTAAAACCTCGTTGGGTGTTTTCCCGACTGCAAAATATAGATTACAAATCTGGCCAGGAATTACATTTTCCTATATTTGAAGCTTAAACCTCCCTATTGTTTATGAAACTACAATCTCTGACACTTTTCGTCCTATACTTTGTATGCCAGTCTCTTGTTACTGCACAGGTCCGTTTGCCAAAGATTCTTGGCAGCAATATGGTTTTACAACGAGATAAGGTAGTGCCAATATGGGGTTGGGCAAATTCCGGAGAAAGCGTGACGGTAAGTTTCGCCGGGCAACAGAAAACAACTAAAGCAGATACATCGGGCTATTGGAAAGTTCTTTTATCACCCTTAAAGGCGAATGACAAACCTCAGGAAATGACCATACGCGCCAGCAATATCATAACTCTTTCCAATTTATTGGTTGGCGAGGTTTGGTTGTGTTCCGGACAGTCGAACATGGAATATCCCTTGAATCGTGCGCTTTACAAATATGCAAAGCCTGCGCGTGGGATAGATAGCGCTGAATTAGAGTTAAAGAATAGCTATCCCAACATCCGATTGTTTCAGGTTGAGAAAAAGCTAAGTTTGCCCGATGTAACCTCGAATGGCTGGAATGAAGCCAGCGGAGAGGCCCTGGAAAGAATCTCTGCAGCGGGATTTTATTTTGCAAAGAACATTCAAAAAGAGATGCACATCCCGGTTGGCATTATCTCGTCATCATGGGGCGGAAGCCGTATAGAGCCATGGACCCCTGCAGAGGCATACAAATCGTTACCTGCATTTGCTGCTGACGTAGCGAAAAATCCTGTAATTATGGATAATTCGCCTGTAGGGAAAAATTATAACAGCATGATCTCACCCTTAGCGCCATTTGCTTTACGAGGGTTTTTATGGTATCAGGGTGAATCGAATCTTATGGTCCATGACCAGGCTGGAATGAAATATGCCGACAAGATGCAAGCCCTGATTGAGGGGTGGCGTAAAAAATGGGGGGATGACAAACTGCCCTTTTACTCGGTACAAATTGCACCCTATTACTATACTAAGCGGAAAGATAAGCTTAGCCACACGCCCGAGACCCTGGCAGAATTCTGGGAATCGCAAACGCAGTCTTTAAAGATTCCATACACAGGAATGGTGGTAACGACCGATCTGGTAGATAACCTGGCAGATATTCACCCTTCCTACAAATGGGAGGTAGGCAGACGTCTGGCCTTAATTGCTTTAGATAAAGATTATAAAAAGAGGCTGCAAAGCAGCGGTCCAACCTTTAGGCGAATGAAAGTCAGGAAAGGGAAAGCCATCTTAGCATTTAAGAACGCTGCAGGATTAAAAAGTTCGGATGGAAAGGAATTAACATGGTTTAGCGTGGCCGCGAAAGACGGCAACTTCGTTCCTGCTACCGCTGTTATTGAAGGTAAAAAAGTGATCGTGTCGGCACCGGAAGTTTCAAAGCCCGAAAATGTCCGTTTCGCCTGGGATGAAAAAGCGATGCCTAATCTGGTAAATGCGGCAGGTCTTCCGACTGTTCCTTTTCGAACCAGCGGTGTAGAGTGGAATTATAAGAAGTAAAGTCTTACGGAAATCTGCCAGCCTTAGATAATATTGCCGGCACTAGCCAGCAATTGGTCTTTTTGCCTGTCCACTAAACTTGGTAGCATTAAAAAACTCTAGTTTTATCTGACGTAAAGCTTTTATAAAGTCAAATAGTTTTCCTTCAAGGTCTGAATGCAGTACATTCAGCTCCGACTCATTTTCAACATGGCTTATGTCAAGCAGCTCACTTAAGCGGCTTTGATGCTCGACAACATTTTTCCGGAGCTGCTCTTTGCGCATATCAAGAGATTCAAAATGACTTGCCAGACTTTTAATTAACATCATATTACCCTCTCCTACATTGGGCAGGAAATATCGCACAATAAGCGATTGAAAATAGTTAATCTCCTGTTCAAAAAAAACGATGTCAGACATCCAATGGGTAGTTAACACATAAAGTTCTTCGACACTAAACTGATGCAAAAAACCTGTGGAGGATAAAATTTTTGATTCCATTAATCTAAGTTTTAGAAACTCTATGAGTGAAAACTCTATAAAGTCTCCTTTGTACGGAATACTGAGCTAAATGGTTATGAAAACTCTTTTAAATAATAAATTCCTTAAACTGGTCAGGAAGATGGCTTATCAGGCTTGCGTAAATAAAGGTATCCTAAAATCAATAAACACAGCAATCCGAATAAAAAGCCCGCTAAAACATCTGTGAACCAGTGCGCACCAAGGTAGACCCTTGAAAACGGAATTGTGAAAATGAAAAATAGAGAAATTATTCCAAATACTAATCGAATGCTTTTAGGTATAGATTTAAGATAATACATGAGCATGGCTATAAAACCAAAGAATACTACATAAAAAAGCACATGTCCGCTTGGAAAGCTTTGCCGCTTGGTTTCCACGACTATCCTTACTAAATCGTTCGTCGGCCGCGGCCTGTTGATTATTATTTTTAAGACTGAACTTACTACGCCAGAAAGAAGTGTGGCAGAAATATAGATTGCTTCTTTTTTAAATTTAAACAAGCAGAACAGTAAAGCCGTGAAGAGTACCATAATTACCGAATACGGGTAAATTCCCACTTCACTAATGCTTTTCATCAAAACATCCAGAAATAAATTCTGATGTTCCTGAACTTCTTCAGAGAATTCTTTATCGATAAGTATCGAATTCGGAAACACATAGACTAAAGTAGTAAGACCGAGAAAAGCCAGAAACAAAAAAGTCAGAAGATAAAAGAGAACGCGTTTTCTGAAAGCTGTCATTCAAAGCTATTATAAAACATTAACACTATTTTTTCTCAGCTGTTTGTATTGCCTGAGGCTTGGCTATAAATCTAAAAAATTCGCGTATATAGCAGTTTAAAACACTGTCAACATTATGGTGTTTAGCTTAATGTCTTTAGATAATCGAAATGATCAAAATACTTATCACTTTTCTAACTCTTTCAAGTGTCATCTCTGTATGTCATGCACAAAATAAGCTGACGATAAAAGACAGTACAGAAGTCCGGATCCATCCATCATATAACAGTGTTTCCGAATCTCATAGGAAGTTTTTTGGTGAGAACTATCGAAGAGAATGGGCAGCATCAACGAAACTTCCCTTGCTGAAAATATCTGAAATCGCCGGAGGATTAAAACCTACTAAAGCAGATAGCAGCTATCAAACTCAGTCATTGCAGCTGGAAGATAATACGGGAAAAGTGTGGGTATTACGTAAGGTTGAAAAACAATCTCAAGGTCTGACACCCGAAACCCTTCGGGGATCTATGTACGCAAAGTGGATAGAGGACCATTTTTCAGCCCAGCACCCATATTCGGCACTAATAGTTCCAGTTTTAGCCAGTGCCGTAAATATCCCGTATACCACACCCACTATCGGTTTAGTTGCGCCGGATAAATTGCTTGGCAGTTTCGGAAAGGATTTCGCAGGCTCTGTGTGTCTTTTAGAGAAACGCGAACCTTATGGCGATTCATACAACACTCTTGATATGCTCAAGAAGCTTGACGCAGACAACGGCAATACAGTAGATACTGCGGTGTTTTTCAGGGCACGGCTTTTAGATTTACTCCTTGCCGATTGGGGCAGGCACGAAGACCAATGGAGATGGGTGAGCAAACAACAAGGCCCGGATAATCAGTTTCTTGCCGTGGAACAAGATCGTGACCAGGCTTTATATATAAATCAGGGCATAATACCTAAAGCTGCATCTGAGGTAACGCTTATATCGTTCCTCGAAGGTTTTCGAGCAAATTATAACGACGTTAATACATTCTTTATTAACACCAGCAAACTCAATCAACAGCTTCTCAACTCGTATACTCACAAGGAATGGATGCAAATGACGCGGGATTTCGTAGCGGCCCTACCCGATAAAGTTTTGTTAAGTGCGGTAGATAAATTGCCCTCATCCATAAATTTCAGAAGAGACTGGATCTTTGAAAACCTCAAAAGCCGTCGAGACCATATGGTCGAGGCCATGGATACTTATTACCGGTTTTTATACCGGACTGTCGACATCCGTATGTCGGATAAAACGGAATTTATCCAAATTCGGGAGCTGGAAAATCAAGGAGTAAACGTTAATATTAGCAAGCTGGCAGAGCAAGGGCATGAAAAGACACTTTTTAACAACACTTTTCAGCCGGATATAACCAAAGAAATCAGGATCTTTATTGGCAAAGGGAATGATAGTGTTAAAGTTAACATTCCAAACAGCGATATTAAAATCCGGATTATAGGAGGCGAGGGGCAAAAAACATACGATGTAAAAGCATCAAAAAATCGGGTTGACTTATACGAAAACCTCGATGGCGATAAGTTTTTTGATGCGGGGAACCATTTTAAAAAGCATCTCTCAAACGACACGCTAAATACTCAAAAAACGTTAAGTAACTTATATCTCCACTCAACACACTTTTCTCCTGCTGTAGACCTGCGCTCTGTTGACGGGCTTTTCCTGGGCTTAGCTTACACCATCAAAAAACTTGGTTTTCGAAAAGATCCCTATGCCAGTAAACAAAAAATATCGGCAATCAAAAGTTTGGGTTCGCCAGCCTTAACGTTTCAATATAATGCAGAATGGCTTTCGGTTTTTAAAAACACCGATTTTATTATTGACGGACTTGCGGATATAAAAGGCAATATTCTTAACTTTTTTGGCCGTGGAAACGATACTTTTTTTGATCAAAATTCCGACTTCGCTGTTTATTACAGGGCTAACTTCTCTCTCTACCAGATTGACCCGGCATTTCGTTTCCACTTGAAAAATGATATTACAGTGAGTGCGGGCCCCTCATTTCAATATTTTACGTTTAGTCCGGAAGAAAATTCTGGAAGATATATCAATACTGAAAATGTAACAAGCCAGTACATCAATTTGCCGGCAAATAAAGCGCATGCCGGGCTTTTTCTAAATTTCAACTGGGATACGCGGGATCATAAGATTTTTCCAACCAAAGGCTTGAATTTTAACATCCGTATGCATGGATATGAAGGGATAAACACGTATTCATCGTCTTATGCACAGATATTTCCGCAGTTCTCCTTTTATAAATCACTCGATAGTGAAGGGAAGATTGTCCTTGCCAACCGCACAGGTGCTGGCTTTACTACGGGTAAAACAGCTTTTTATCAAAGTGCCTTCCTGGGCAGCCAAGACAATTTACTGGGGTTTAGAAAGTTTCGCTTTGCAGGCGACCACTTGCTGTTTAATAACTTAGAAGCCCGTGTGGCGGTTCCCAACTTCATGCACTATCTCCTTCCGGGAAAAATCGGACTGATCGGCTTTTATGACGTGGGAAGAGTGTGGGTAAAAAACGACCAGTCTAATTCCATTCATCATGGTTATGGAGGGGGAATTTATATGAGTCCCTTTAATCGCTTTTTCATACGGGCCGTTGCGGGATTTTCTAATGAACGCATGCAGCCGACAGTTTCTCTTAGACAGCGATTCTAAGAAATGCCCTCTGTTTTCAGAATATGCCAGCAGGCCAATAAACTTCGTACCGCACATTAATAACATTGCCCGCATGCTTTGTGCGGGCAATACTTTATAGGTTTAAGAATACTGTTGCTTATAATGCTCAAGTATTTCCATCGTTACCGGCTTGGCAATAAAATCTACTACTACAGGATATTGCTTGGATCTTTCAAGGTCAGCAGGATCTATTGACGAGGACAAAATCACCACCTTGGTTTTACTAAAAGGGCTGAACCTGGGCTTTGAAAACTCTTCTAAAAAGTCCCAGCCATCCATGATGGGCATATTTAAATCAAGAAGAACCAGGTCAGGATGAGCCTGAATAGCTTCTGTTTCGTCCAGCCAATTCTCGTAGCAATTTATTGCGTCACTTCCATTTAATGCCGACACGGTTTTTGTGCCCGGCAGTACTCTTTCAATTAGTTTCGAATTGATCATCAGAGCAACGCTATCATCATCAATTAAAAAGATTTTGGTCATATAATTTATTAAAAGTTAAGGTAAACCTCGTTCCTTCATCAACTACACTTTCTATTTCGATATTTCCGCCCAAGGCTTCCATTTGTGATTTAACCAAATATAAGCCTAATCCTTTACTATCCGGATGATTATGAAAGCGCTGGTATAAACCGAATACCTTCGACCCGCATTTCTCCAGATCGAGGCCAATTCCATTATCCTGAAAAGTAATTATTGTTTTGTTTTCAGATTCTCTCATTTTAAGCATTAGCGATAGTTTTCGCTTATCAGAGCGATACTTAATCGCATTGGTTAACAAATTAAGGAAAATGCTTTCTAAATAAGCTCTGTTAAAACTGATAATCGCAGTTGGACCAAAATTATGTTCTATCTCCGGCTCAATCTCATCTATCAGGTTCGAAACCTGGGCAGACACTTTTTCAAATAGCCCCAGTAAAGGAACTTTTTCCTGATTTATCCCCTTAGTTTCTTTGATGTGCAAGATTTTCAACAAATCATTTATGGTATCATTTAATGAGTTTGTCGACGTATCAAAGCCTTCAAGTATTTCTTTTAAAGTAGGGTCTTCAATACTCTTAAAGTCGATCAAGGTTAACAGACCTAATAAATTAGATAAAGGAGCCCTTAGGTTGTGCGATGTTATATACGAAAACTGACGAAGATCTTTATTGTGGGTGGTTAACTCCTGTATCAGTAATTCCCTTTCCTGTTCATGGTGTTTTCGTTCGGTTACATCTCGATAGTTGAATATCGTGGCTTTAACGCTTTCATCATGGAGTAAATTGGTTGCCATGCCTTCAACCCATCGATATTCCCCGTTTTTATGGCGTATTCTATATTGCTGAAAGATAGGTTTCCCCGGATTTCTCAATAACTCGTCATAAAGTTTTTCACAGTCGAGGACATCATCCGGGTGTACATTCCCGAACAGTAATTTTCCGGATCTTTCCTCCAATAGATAGCCGGTCATCCGTTCCACGGCCGGACTTTCATACATTATTAGGGACGAAGCATTTGAGATAGTTATACAATCTGTACTGTTTTCAATCAATGCCCTGAAACGCTTTTCACTTTTCGATAATTCTTCCGTTCGTTCTTTAACTTTCTGCTCTAACTCAGCATAAAATTGTTTGATTTTGTCTTGTTGAAGTTTTGTTTCGGTAATATCCTCCGAAATTCCAACCAGGTATAATGGCTGTCCTTGCGCATCATTTACAGGAATTTTTTGGGTTCTTAGCCAGCGTTGCCCCGAAGGCGTCAATATTGGTTCCTCTTCAACTATCACAATAGCGCCCGTTCTGAAGGTTTCCCAGTCTTTTTGTTTAAAAAACTCTGCCTGGTCGGCAGGAAAAAGGTCGCCATCAGTTTTACCGATATATTCCTCTTTCGGAACACCCAAGATTTTCTCCCCCGCTTTATTTAGGGCAACGAAACTTAAGTCCTTGCCACTTTTTACAAAAATCATGTTCGGAATATTTTCCAGCACTGTTTCCAAAAACAAGGTGTTATTTCTGATTTCGATCTCAGCTTTTTCCCGCTCATCTATTTCTGTTTCAAGATTTAAATCAATTCTGTTAGCAACTCTTATTGAGCTGAGAATCGAGAAAAGCGAAATTATAAGTATCGTACAAAAGAGTAATACTAATCCGACCGATGGAGAAAACATGCCTGCCTTTTCGCCATAAAAACGTAAAGTATCAAGTATTAAAGGAGCAAAAAGGATCATTGGAATCAGTATTCTTGCTATTTTCCCTCCGCTATAAGGGCTCATAATTTCGGCCATATAGCCTTTGTCTTTACCAGCTAATAATATTAAAACAGACAGTGTAAGTACGCAAATAGTCCCCGGTATAGTTATTGTAGAGTTATGAAAAGGTAAAGCAAACTCAGGTATGTCATGCAAATAACCAATCAGCGAAAGAACAGCGATTAAAGCACTTATAAAGGCTAGGGCCTGCGAAAGAAATGATCTTTTAAAGGAAAATGAAAACAATGAGATGCCGATGATTAGGAACGCAAATGCGGTATTGCTACGAATTAAAGCCAGGTTTTTGTCTGAGCCCATTCCCCTGGTATAAGCTTCCAGCTTTTGCGAAAAAATTAAGTAGTCAACATTGAACTCATGAAAATGAAAACGCCCTGAGAGCTTTAATACGGTAATAATTATTACAAATAATGATAAGGCCTGAGCCAGCAGAATATATGGATAAGCTCCGTCCGCTTTCCATATTAATAACAGGGCTAGTCCGCAGGCAATTGCCAGCAGTGCTGTTGTGGGATTGATAATTTCATTAGATGGACTTACAAAAAAAGTAAGGTCGAATTGCCACCCGATTACCACCAAAACTCCGGCTGCTATTATACCAATAATAGTAATCAGTGTAAAAATTCTGAGTCTTTTATGTAATAGCAGATCTATTGCTTCTGCGGTATCGCTATGTCTCAACTTTTGTAAATTGGTTAAATCACAATTTATGAAATTCCCTGATAAAACCTTTATGCAACGTTGGCACAGATATAATTTTCAATAGGGAATATACTTTTTGTTATACGGCAGACTATCTATTTGGTTATAACTGAATGATATTCTAAATATTGGGTCTCTTAATCCCTGGTGCTGATGGATACCACATAACAGAAATGATACGTGAGATTCTGGTACTGGCATCATATTGTTCGTAATTTCGATTGCCAATTAATTCAGATTCCAGGTATTAACAAAATATGATATGATAGTAAGGCGGCCGCTGCTTTTATTTTTTACTGTGACCTTGTGCACCACACTGTTCGTTTTTTCATCTTCCTATTCACAAATAGGGAAGAGGTTCCCCTCAGAACGTAAGATAGTTAAAGATCCTGTTACCGGCACCATGCTTACCTTTTTAACCAGTACTCCGGGCGGCGACAGCAAAATATATCCAACGCATCCGCAATGGACAGCCGACGGCAAATGGTTAATCTTCAGGTCGGGACGGGTACCGGGTGAGGCTATGGCTGTGAATGAAAAAACAGGAGACCTTGTTCAAGTAACCGAAGGTGGATATAGCGGGGCGCTTTGCATCGCTCAAAAATCAATGAAATTGTACTTTTTGCGCAATCATAATACTACACGTACGCCCGACACTGCTCAACAAGCCCTTCGGCGACAAAATAGCAATCGCTCTATGGATGTGATCGAAGTAGATCTAGCGAAGGTTTTTGCCGACAGTGAAGCAGGTAAAACGCGAAAAAAATCTGCGTACGAACGGGTTTGCGGCACAACACCAACCGAAATGGGAGCGAGCGGAGATTTAGCCCTGGATGGCGGTGAAGAGGTAGTTTACTTTAGAGTTGGAAAAGAGGAGTCCGCCAAATATCTTGCTCCTGGAACAAAAATAGCCGAAGCTTTCGGCCCCCGTAAGATGGGAGCTGGACCCGCTGGAATTTCGAGTATGAATATTCGCAGTGGTGCACTGAAGCATGTAGTTTCCGTGCCATTTCAGGTAGGGCATATCCAGTCTAATCCATGGTATCCGGGAGAAATTGTTTTCTGTTGGGAAACCGGTGGCAAATCGCCGCAACGCACCTGGACGGTGATGTCAGACGGTACGGGCCTGCGCCCCCTTTATCCGGAAGCCGACTACGAATGGGTAACCCACGAAGCCGTTATTTCACGCGACGAAGTAGCCATTGCTATTATGGGGCACAGAAAAATTCCAGGCGTTACCAATACCGGAATAAATGCTCCGGCAACAGCCGTCAGCGGCCCGAATCCGGGGCAGGAAGAAGCTTGGGGACCATCCGGAACCCGTGAGAAACCAACCGGTTTAGGTATTGTAAATCTGAGGACCCGCGAAATGACTATTGTTGGTCAAACACCCAGCGGAAGCGGATTGTGGCACGTTCACGGTTCGCCCGATGGCAGATTTGCTACCGGCGACGACTTTTCACGCACCTTATATCTTATAGACAGAAAAACCCGGGAAATGATTCCGCTTACAACCGGACATAAAGCAACTGCGGCAGATCATATTCACCCGACCTTTAGTCCCGACGGCACAAGAATTGAAATTCAATCTGCAATGCTTTCGGCGGATAATAAATCCATGAATATCTGTATTGTTCCGGTGCCCGAGGAATGGTTGAAGAGGAAGTAATTTCAGTGCCATAGTGATAGGCCTTATGCTGTCCTCCGCTGGCGGAGGTGCCGAAGGCGGAGGTGGTTACACGATCATCTTATCACCTCATCCCTAACCCTTCTCCTCCAGGAGAAGGAAACCAGAGGCGGGTAATACAACGATTGAACTTTTAACAACATTTTTTCTTAGGCGCCATACCGGCTAAAGCGCCAACACCCTCTCCTTGAGGAGAGGGATCAAGGGT
>CBFGOI010000121.1:0-13357 GCA_965650335.1 uncultured Pedobacter sp.
AAACTTAATTGACCAGATTAAAAACGTTGAATGCATTATTATAGATGAGAATGATCACCTGTACACCTCAAAGAATATAAAAATCAAATAACTATGAAAACGCCAACCTTCCTTAAATCAATTTTATTAGCTGCGATAGCATGTGCAGGACTTGCCTCATGTAGCAGCGTTAAACCTTACCAAAAGGCCCAGTTAAACGATTCTGAAATGGAACTTTCATCGCGCAAGGTTCAAAAGTTTGAACAGAACTTTGAATTGTACCGGGAAGGTGCGTCGGGAGCAAATGGCGGCAAAAGTGGCGGTGGATGTGGTTGTAACTAAATTCTACGTATTATGAGAATTATCCCTTTAACTATCGTCGGAATGTACTTCAGCATTTTGAGTGCATTTTCACAATCTACTGAACCGGCAGACACAGCTTACAGAAGCAGAAAGCTTTCTATTGATGAAATAAACATTGTTTCAGCTTACTACCAGCAAGACGGGAATAATTCTGCGGTTACTGGCGGTATAGGAACGGAACATTTAACCGATATAGCCAATACCATTGATTTACAGCTGTCAAAATACGGAAAGTCGCCGTTCATAAAGCATCATTTGGGGTTCGAATTAGGTGTAGATACCTATTCATCCGCCTCATCAGATAAGATAGATCCTTCTACCATTTCTTCAGCTTCCAAGTCGGATATACGCATATACCCATCCGTATCCTGGAATATAGAAAATGAAAAAACAGGCAGTAATTTTGGTGTAAGCGCATCCTTCTCAAATGAATTTGATTATAACTCTTTAGGTGGCGGGATTAACTTTTCTAAGACATCTAAAGACAAAAACCGGGAAGTGGCTTTAAAGCTACAGGCCTTTCTGGACACATGGAAAGTGATCTATCCCATTGAACTAAGAAGCCTGAACAACAATAATGAACACAGTCCAAGAAATTCATTTAACGGTTCGCTTTCCATTTCTCAGGTAATTAATAAAAGATTGCAGGCACTGATTATGATCGAGCCTGCTTATCAGCACGGTTTGCTTGCTACAAAATACCAGCGTGTATATTTCACTAACAACTCCGAACAATCAGAAACACTGCCCGAGAACAGGTATAAGCTCCCGATTGGATTGAGACTAAACTACTTTGCAGGCGATAAAATCATTCTGCGCTCCTTTTACCGTTATTATACAGACAGCTGGGGCCTCAATGCCAATACGTTTGAATTAGAAACACCGGTAAAGGTAAGCCCATTTCTCTCCATCAGTCCTTTTTATCGTTTTTATCAACAGAGTCAGGCTGATTATTTCGCTCCCTTTGCCCAGCATTCGGTGTCTGAATCTTACTTTACCAGTGATTTTGACTTGTCCAAATTTAATAGCAATTTCTTCGGTGCAGGAATTCGTCTGGCTCCGCCCAACGGTGTATTTGGCTACTCGCATTTACGCGGGTTAGAGATAAGGTATGGGCATTATACACGAAGTACTGGACTGAATTCAAATATCATAAGTCTTAATTTGAAGGTAAAGTAGCCTTGGTTTGTTGAAGAATTTCAATTCACTATATCAGAATTAAAGGTTATTTCCAGGCTTGCAATCAAAAGCCTGGAAATAACCTTTTACTATCAAGTCTAACAGAAAGCTGCTTATACTTTATTTCGCCTCTATTCGGGCGATTATTTCTTATAAAACTCGTAAGTCTTTCCCGCAACGGTGTTCACATCATACAACTTACCGCTGTTAACTGACACTCCCGCCAATGAAGCTTTTTCTGAAATCAACGGCTTCTTAACACTCGTTTCGGCGTAAAAGGGGTTTGAATTTGCGCCCGTAGCCGGAGCAAAGGTAAACTTCTGTTTTGTTGTTAAGGCACTAAGAACCCTCAAACGGCAGTTTCCCCCAAGCTTTGAAAGCACCTTTAAATAAGTAATTTCGCCCCTATCCCACTTCATATCAATAACAAACCCACCGCGGGCAACCAAACCTTTTACACTCCCCTTTTTCCATTTATCCGGTAAAGCCGGAAGCAAATGAATGGCGCCATCGTGAGACTGGATAAGCATTTCTGCAATACCTGATGTACAGCCAAAATTACCATCAATCTGAAAGGGAGGATGAGCATCAAAGAGGTTTGGATAGGTCCCGCCATTTTGGCCTTGCGTTTCCATAGGAGCCGGGCTTAACTGATCTTCAATTAATTTATAGGCACGATTTCCATCCAGTAACCGTGCCCACAAATTCACTTTCCAACCCATCGACCAACCTGTCGATTTATCACCCCGCATAGTTAAAGTTTTCTTTGCAGCTTCAAATAATTCGGGTTGGGCGAAGGGAGAAATTTGTGCACCTGGAAATAGCCCATATAAATGGGAAACATGCCTGTGCTTATCATCTTCTCTATCCCAATCCTGAAGCCATTCCTGCAACTGTCCAAACTTGCCGATTTGCATCGGTGGAAGTCGCTTGATCATGGTCCTGACGGTGTCTGATAAGGCCTTATCCATCCCTAAAATTTCGCTGGATCGGATAAGATTTGAAAACACATCAAATACCAGCTGATTATCCATCGTCGTTCCTGCACTTACTCCCACCCCACTCATATAAGTATTTTCCGGCGACATCGATGGTGCAACAACCAGCCACTTATGAGTGGGCTCTTCCTGTAAAGCATCCACATAGAATAAAGCAGCGCCTTTTAACACAGGGTAATATTCTTTTAAGAATTCTTTATCGCCTGTAAATAAATAATGCTGCCACAGATGCTGACTTAACCATGCGCCTCCCATTGGCCACATTCCATAAAATCCGCCATCAACCGGCCCCGTAATCCGCCACAAATCGGTATTATGATGCGTGTTCCATCCTCTGGCATGATACATTTGGGATGCACTCTCCTTCCCTGTTTCCGACAGGTCTTTTAACATCTTAAACAGAGGCTGATGCATTTCCGTTAAGCTGGTAACCTCTGCAGGCCAGTAGTTCATTTCAGTATTAATATTTACGGTGTATTTACTATCCCAGGGTGGACTAAGCTTGTCATTCCATTTTCCTTGAAGATTAGCCGGATGGCTTCCCGGCATTGAGCTAGAGATCAATAAATAACGACCGAATTGGAAATAAAGAGACGTTAAGGCCGGATCATTTGCTCCGGCGAACTCTGCAATCCGGATGTTTGTAGGCTTTTTAACAGCATCAGAGGTTCCAAGATCAAGCGATACCCTGTCGAAGTATTGTTTGTAAGCATTCACATGAGCAGTTCTTAGAGAAAAATAATCCTTCTTTATTGCCTGGCTTATGATTTTAGATGCTTTCTCTGCCTCGTTTCCGCTTATATCCTTGTAATTAATATAATTGGTAGCGGCCGATATATAGAGAGTCAGGACATTGGCTTTCGTTATTTGGAAACTTGTATCGGTACTTGTAACCGTTCCGCCCTCTGCCTTAGGCAATACCTGCACCTGGTAGCGTACTTTCCCTTTCTTATTATCAACCGACGATGTAAGTCCGGAAAGTAGTAGTTTCCCATTCTGCATCTGCCTTTGGTACTCCTTAAATGGACTACCCATTGCCAGGCTGCAACTGATACTTGCGGGTTTGTCGGCTGTAAGCCGTACGATAATAGCACGATCAGAAAGTGATGCAAAATATTCACGTTTATAATTTACGCCGTTTAAGTGGTAAGATACACTTGCCACAGCCCGGCTGATATCTAAATCTCGCCGGTAATTACTTATCGCGGACTGATGATCGTTAAACCGGATAAAAAGATCTCCGGCCGGTTGATATTGCATACCGTAATTACTGTTGGCAGGAGCACCTCGTGGAAAGGTGGCATTCGACAGATCCTGAGCTTCCTTGTATTTCCCTTCAAAAATTAACTTTCTTATTTGCTGTAAAGGTTCATAAACATTTTGCAGAATATTATTGCCAGGCTCGCCGGCCCAAATGGTTTCTTCGTTAAGTTGCAGGCGCTCTTGGTTTACTCCTCCAAATACCATCGCCGCCATAAAACCATTCCCGATAGGAAGTGCTTCATTCCAGTTTGACGAAGGTTTATCATACCATAAACTCAGCTCGCTCGCCGGGCGCTTTTGTGCAAATCCTGAAAAGGTCAGGCTAATCATTAGTAGTATTAAAAGACTTCTGTTTGTATTCACCATGTTGATATATTTTATTATTCTGAAGTGTTTATCTTAATCCATGTATTCTGCGCTTATCAATATCCCCGGAGCAAAACGCCAATGATGGGTAAAATTACCTTCGCAAAGCGAATTGATATTTATTAAATGCAAACGTTGGCACTCTGGTTCCATGTAATAAATGAGTACATTTTTAAACAGGAATTTCAGGTTATTTTATAGCGTATAATTGTTACGATGTCAAAAGTAAGATAAAATATTCTATTCTGTTAAGGGGCCGCTTTGAATCTACATTGTATCAAAGGAAAATACAGAATTTGTCAGCATGCCCCTTTTCTAGACTTAGAATGCTTCGTATAAAGCCCTATAGCTAACAGATTCCCCTCATGTTCATTTTTTGAAAAGTATTTTCATAGAACAGCATTAACATTCAAATTGTAACATTTTTATAGATACCAGTCATGGCTCGATAAAATCTATTAGAATTTACTTAATTAGGGCCTATCCAATTTAAGCTTATGTATAGAAAACTTACAAGCCTCTGCCTGTTCCTTCTTTGTTCTGCTATTATTAAGGCTCAGTCGAACGAAGAAATAGTCAGGAAAATCGCCGACCAAATCATAAAAGAGACCGTATTAGGATTTGAAGGAGTTGAGAATAAGCAGTTTTACAAATCATCTCAAAACATCCCTGAAAATGTAAAGGTAAAATATGCGAGTCCATATACCGGCTGGCATTATACGCATGGCGTTCTCAACATAGCGATGATAAACCTCGGGAATTACTTAAATGATCAGAAATATGTTGATTACGCGGCCCGGCATGTAGCTTTCGGCTTTGACAATTATCAACTATTCGAAAAACGGTTCAAACATGATGTAAAACATTATACCTATCCATATGGAGAGTTTTTCACCATGGAAGAGCTTGATGATTTTGGCGCCATGAGTGCGAGCATAATCGAGGTATATAAGCACAATAAACGGCCTGAATACAAAGCCTATCTAGAAAAAGCGGCTAAACACCTTACAGAGGATAGACCTCGCCTGGAAGACGGAACTTTTGTCAGAGCTTTTCCTCATAAAATGAGCGTATGGGCTGATGATTTGTATATGAGTGTTCCCTTCCTGGCCCGGATGGGTACGCTAACGGGTCAGAAAAAATATACAGATGATGCTATTAAGCAGGTTAAAAACTTTAATAAATACTTATGGGATGCTGACAAGCAACTGTACTGGCATACTTATTACAGCGATCTGAAACGAAACGGTGTTGCACATTGGGGGCGCTGCAACGGCTGGATTATGCTGTCAACGGTTCATCTGCTGGATGTCCTTCCTGATAATCATCCTGAAAAGAAAAACCTGATAAAATTACTCGAGCGCCAGATTCTGGGCCTGGCGCATTACCAGGGCGCCGAGGGTTTATGGCACCAGTTACTCGATAAGGAGGATTCGTACACAGAATCGTCGTGCAGCGCCATGTTTGTATATGGCACCGCTCATGCCGTAAACCAGGGCTGGATAGATAAACGCTATGCATCAATCGCCAAAACAGGTTGGGAAGGGTTAAAAAAGAATAAGCTTAATGAACTGGGTCAGCTTAAAGACATTTGTGTTGGAACTGGTATTCAGGACAATCTTCCATTTTATTACAATCGTCCGGTTGGGTTAAACGAAAAACATGGAACCGGTCCGCTGCTTGATGCAGGGGTAGAAATATTAAAACTTGAAAAGGCGACAAGATAAAGCTATTTTTTTCCCGGGGTACCTTGATGCTGCATAAGTGTGCTGTTGCTATTTAAGCTTCCCGGTAAAATTTACTGGAATTTACGTTAATTAGTGCATCCTTATAGGTATGGAATGGCTACCATCCGAGCAGGGATAAAGAAACAATGACAAGCGCCAATAAATTCAAAGCTAAAATCGAGATTATAGGAATTAACCCCTATGTCCTTGTCCCCGAGGAAATACTCCTTACTATTTTTACAAGTTCAGGTAAATTCAAAGGACATATTCCGATTAAAGGCGAAGTAAATGGAAAGGAATACAAACAGACCTTAGTAAAATTCCAGGGTTCGTGGAGATTGTACATAAATACCACGATGCTTGAAAATTCACCCAAAAGAATTGGAGAAATCATTCAGGTGTCGGTCGAGTTTGACTCCGCCGACCGAACTATTGAGCCACATCCCAAATTGGTGGAAGCACTTAAACTAAATCCAGATGCCAAAACCGTGTTCGACAACTTATCAAAATCAAAGAAGCACGAAATCGTCAGATACATTTCTTCTCTGAAAACAGATGAAAGTATTGTCCGCAATATTAACAGGGCAATTGATTTTCTGCAGGGAAAAGGACGATTTGTAGGAAGAGATAAGCCTTAAATTCATGATCTTAATCTCTAATTTTAAGAATATAACTCACTCTTAAATCTCTTTGCCAGCAGTCCGGTTGCCAGTGAGGGATCAACATCTGCAACGATGACGCCCGTCCTTCCATAAACTTCATGCCTCAGACATGAACCGTCCGGACTGATTATGGCGCTTGCAGATTCGGGGTAAAGGGAACAGTAATTTGAACTTGCAAAATAAATGGTATTTTCCAGTGCTCTCATCATCATGGCTTTTTCGTAATACGGATTTTCCTTATGTCCCCATTCTGTAAGTTTCGGACCGGCTATATTACTTCCTGCCAGATGTGGATGAAATACAATATGAGCGCCATTTTTAGCAGCCCATCGTACCGATTCAGGATAACGAAAACCTTCATGACATATAGTGATTCCGAACCTTATGCCATTCACCTCGAATATACTTCTTTCAGTACCTGCAATCCAGATGTCATCTTCTGTAGGGTCTAACTGATTTTTAGTTTGATACCCCAATACCTTTCCTGTACGTGATATCACATGCGCCAGATTCGTAATTCCCCCCGAAAGATGCCAATCCATCGGTATGATGATCGCTATTTTATTTTCGGATGCAATTTCACATACGCTAGCTAACGCAGATTGTAATCTTTCAGGCGAGCGCTCTTCCGCAGTGTATTCCATCCCGGGATAACCGGGAATATAAGATTCGGGAAAACAGATAATTTCGGCCTCTTCCTTTGCCGCATCTTTCACTAATTTTTCAAGCCAGTATAAGCCATCAGGTATTGATCTCGGAAAAGGTGGAGAGGCTATTGCTATTTTCATAATGCAATATAAGAAACCTAATCTTTTAACCCCAAATGTACGTATCAACCCAGCTCATGCCAGCGTTTCCCCCCTCATACAACGACAAAATGTGAAGAACAGAATAACGCAGATCAGTTTAATTAAAAATCATTATCTCGCCCCGGCAGCCATTTAAGCTTGACGATCCACATTAAAAAGAAATATTTAAAGTTTTAAGTAACCTAAACCGTTTTTCTCAGTAGAAGAAACCATATTTGCAAAAAAGCCTCCATTTAAAATTTAAAATATCAAGAGTCGTGGGGAAAGGAATAGTTCTAATTATAAACTCTTAATAAATTCAATTTTATAAACCTGATGCCGTCACTAGAAGATATCTTATCCATCGTTAATGCCTCCCCTACTTCTTGCCTCATCCTGTATCCTGATGCACCCCGATATACAGTTGCCGAAGTTAACGAGACTTTTATTCGTGAAGTGGGTGCATCCAGAAGTGATATTATAGGGAAAGGAATTTTTGAAGCATTTATAGAAAATCGCGATGATACCGCATCTCAGAGTGGAGAGGTTGTGAAAACTTCGTTGGAACATGCTTCAATCTTAAAAAAAGCACATAAAGTAAGAAACCAGAGATATGATGTTCAAACTGCTCCGGGATGTTTCGAGGTACGTTACTGGGATTGGGACACCTATCCGGTTCTGGATAAGCAGGGTAATGTGCGATTCATTATCCATAACCCTGTAGATATCACAGATCAGGTTAATCAACTTGCTTTAGAAAGAAAAAAGTATCAAAGTCTTTTTAATTTGAGCCCGCTCCCTATGTGGGTATATGACACCGGAGATCTTCGGTTTCTCGCCGTTAATAGAGCCGCTGTACATCATTATGGCTATAGTGAAGATGAGTTTCTTTCTATGACAATAGAAGATATCAGGCCAAAAGAAGAAATCGCAGCGCTTCGTGATATACTTGTTAATAACGTACAAGAAGGATTTTTCAACCGAAGTTCTGTAAAGCACCTAAAGAAAAACGGTGAACAAATCTTCGTTGATATTGAAAGCAATTCCATCTTATCCGACAATAAAAACGTCCGCCTTGTGGTGGCGGTAGATATTACAGAAAAACTAATAGCCGAGCTGGCTTTACTTGCAAGCGAGCAGCGCTTTAAAGCGCTTGTACAGAATGGTTCGGACTTGATAAGCATACTTGATGATGAGGGTAATTTTAATTATATAAGTCCCGCCTGTGAAAAGGTGTTCGGGATACAAGCGGAATATTTCATCGGAAAAAACATGTACGATTTTATCCATGCAGATGATAAAGACAGAGTGCAGGATCAATTCCGGCAATTGAAATCGGTACACAGCACTAAAATTTGTCCATTTCGCTTTAAGGATACAAAAAATAAATTCCGATGGATAGAAACCATCGTTACGGATATGACCGATGATCCGGCTGTTGGTGGTATTGTAACCAACTCAAGAGATGTAACCCTGGAAATAACTAACGATATAAAAATAAGAGAAGGTATAGAGCGATATAATATCGTTTCGAAGGCAACCAGCGACGCTATTTACGACTGGGACCTATTGACCAATAAGATTAAGTGGAGCAAAGGCTTACAAGCTGTTTTTGGGCACAAAAGAGCTGGTAGCTCAATAGACTGGTGGTATAATATGGTTCACCCGGATGATGTTGAGCGTGTTAAAGCTGGAATAAATCTGGTGATGACGAACAACAAAACCAGATGGCAGGACGAGTATCGTTTTCGTTGTGCAGACGGCACCTATAAAGTTGCACTTGACCGGGGCTTTCTGATATATAAATCAAAAAAACCTGTACGAATAATTGGATGCATGCAGGATATCACCGAAAGGGTAAATCATATCCAGGCGATTGAAGAGCAAAACCAACGCTTTCATCAAATTTCATGGATACAATCTCATTTGGTGCGAGCTCCCTTATCGCGCATTATGGGCATATCCTATCTGATGGGCACCAGGGATCCCGATGAAGACATTATTAAAGAACTACTCCCTCATTTGAACGACTCTGCCAAAGAATTAGATGATATTATCAGGGATATTGTTAAAAAAACTGAACGGCTTCAGTAAGTAATATCTTATTCTCTGGAATGAGACTAAGGTATTTAGGCTATGCACGGTAAAGAAAAGAAAAAAGTAGAGCCTTCGTTCTTAATGCTTTCAACCCAGATTTTCCCGCCATGGTCGTTTATAATAACCGAAGCTATATAAAGCCCCATACCTAATCCCGAATAGCCATTTATCACTTGCTTATCGCGGTGGAACTTTTGAAATATCTTTTCAATACTATCTTCCGACATACCAATACCTTCATCACTAACCGATACGGTTAAAATACCACGATCATTAACAGATGTTTTGAGAGAAACCTGACTGCCAGCTCTTGAATATTTCCCGGCATTGCTTATAAGATTGGTAAATACCTGATCCATTCTCTCTCTATCGAGTTTTACCTTAGCGTTTACACCCAGATCAAACACTAACGTATGATGGGGTAATAAATGTGTGATGAGAAAAGACGTTTCCTCAATGAATGCATTAAAATCAACTTCCTCATACTTGTACTCTAACTTGCCATTTTCAATTTTAGATGTATCCAGCAGCTGCTGTACCAGATTGGTTAACTTGGTAGATTGTGCATCAATCTTTTTCAGAAAATCTTTCATATGTTCGCTGCATTCTTCTTTTCCAGAAAGAGCGAGTTGGGTATATGCTTTTATAATGGTTATAGGCGTTTTTAACTCATGACTTGCAATGGAGATAAATTCGCTTCGTTTCTCATCGATATATTTTGATCGCCTTAACTGTTCATCCTTATCTTCGGCGATATAGAACAACTCGAGATTCTTTTTCTTAATCTCTTCATAAGCAGAAATAGGCGGTTCCTGTTCAAACAGATTTTTAAGCATGCTCACCCGTTCGGGATTTAAGTTGGCCGACCGCGGAAGATTGATACTAATCTCTAATACAGCTGTTTCATTATCTGAAGAAATATTAAAAAAGGGTATGAGTTTTTTGGCGTAATAATAACTTTCTTCGGCAATTTTTATTCCTTCAATTTCTTTGTATTCTATTGTTCCCCTTAGAGAATAGCGATTTTTTTCATTTGAAAGCCCCAGTAAAAGCACGCCCGTATCTGTATGATCAATAACCACCCGACACAGTTCGGCTATGGCGGTAGCAAACGTTGCCTGCGTTGAAAGGCTTAATTTTAAAACTTCGGAAAGTTTTGAAGCCTTCTTTTGAGCCAGAACCAGGTCCATCTCATTTTCTAATGTCAACTTAATTAGCTCAACCATATCATTAAGCTCTGCAAACCACTACCGACATATCATCCGTTTTCTTTGCCTGATCTTTATATAAAGCTGCGGCAAGAATTGACAGATCGTATTTATTAATACCTTCATATTTATTGGTATCCCATCGTGTTTTCAAACCGTCAGAGCAGAGGATGATTCTTTGAAATTCATCTACCGGGATCTCCTGAGTTTTCATATACGCAGGTATATTATGACCTATGATACCGTTGAAGGACATCACACTCTTCACCTTCTGATAATTAATCATATTGGTTGCGATATTACCTACCCCGGCTATTTTCCAAACTTTATTTTTGAAGTCAAACACAACCACTGTTCCTACTGCGCCCCGGGTTTTTTTAATCGATTCGTGAATAAACTTGATAATTTCCACAGGATCATGATCTACGCAAATTTTAAACGCCGCAGAAGCTTCAACGACAGCCTGATGGGCTTCTACACCGTGACCGAGACCATCGGCCACTAATAATTTTAAATAATCCGGACTAATTAAACACACCCCTCCGTCGCCGCTTACCTCTTCGCCAGGCTTAGCTACGGTTATGGATCGTACAACAACGTTTTTATGGGCAGCTTTTGGTTTAGCATGTTTAAACAAGCGGCACAACATAATGGTGCCCCAGCCCTGAATGCTATAAACCTCAAAAAAGTCGGAAAGTCTTTTTATGCTACCCAGGCCACTCCCGCTTGTGCTTGCTGTCGAAACGCCGTCGAGCATCATTCTTTCAGGGTTGGCTATACCAGGGCCATTATCCATGGCAATTAGCTCTATATATTCGTTTTCCTCCTCGCCTGCTACACAAACAAGAAGCTCGCCTTTTTCTGCATATTTCAGCAGATTTGAGGTCATTTCGGCAACAATAATATCTAGCTTATCTAACTTCTTCGAGCCAAAACCTGCTTGAACAGCCTTTTTGTTAACCTCCTTTTTTAATAAAGAAAAGTAACTTCTATCCTCTACCAGATAGCTACTGTATGTTGAATTATCCATTAGCCCATTTAATTAGCACCACAGTGGTGCCTTTACCTGGTACGCTGCTTATGTTAAATTCATTTACAAGACGTTTCGTTCCCGGCAAACCCAAACCAAGACTTTTGCCTGTAGAGTATCCATCTTTCATGGCCAGTGGTATGTCTGCTATTCCGGGGCCATTATCCTGAAAAGTTAATCTCACGCCTTTCTCGGCCCCTTTAACTACAATTTCAATAAGCGCCTGACCGCCATTGGCATACTTAAGCATATTACGCACCATCTCACTGGCAGCAGTAATCAGCTTAGTTTGATTCAGAAGGCTCATTTTAATTTTAATCGCGTATTCTTTTACGCGGTTTCTAAAAGGCACTACATCCTTGTCCCAGAGTATGGGCATAAGGTCTTTAGATAGTGCTGTTATCATCATCCTCCAGATCATCATTCTCGTCTTTATCAATCTCAACCTTGGAATATAATAACTTCATTCCCTTTTCAACGTCTAGCGCCGTATGCACGCCTGTTAAAGGCAAGCCAAGCTCAATTAAGGTAATAGCAACTGCCGGCTGCATGCCCACCACTACAGTTTCTGCATCGAGAATTTTGCACATGCTGGCAATATTGCCAAATATCCGACCCATGAATGAATCTACAATTGTAACGGCAGAAATATCAATAAGCACACCTTTGGCGCTGGTTTTATTCACCATTTGAACCAGATCAGCTTCGAGGCTCAAAGCAAGGCGATCATATAGGTCGACCTGAATTGTAACCAACAAAAACGGCCCCATTTTAAGAATAGCAATTTTATCCATTTACTATATGCGTTTTCTTAACCTCCAGCTTAAGTGCATGGAATGAGAACTTTAAAGCACTGGCAAGGCTGGCTTTAGTGATTATATTTGACAAATCAATACCTAAATGCACAATAGTCTGAGCAATTTCAGGCCTTATTCCACTAATAATACATTCGGCACCCATTAAACGGGTTGCGCTAACTGTTTTTATTAAATGTTGTGCTACCAGCGAATCGACAGCAGGCACTCCTGATATGTCAAGAATAGCAATACTGCTACCAGTTTCTACAATTTCCTGAAGTAAATTTTCCATCACAACCTGGTTACGAGAACTATCCAGCGTTCCGATGATCGGCATTACCAAAATACCATCCCATACCCGAATTACAGGCGTCGAAATTTCCGCAATTTCATCTGTTTGTCTTATAATTACCTCTTCACGGCCTTTAATAAAGGTTTCGAAAGTAATCATGCAAAAGTAATCCATCAATCGGTTCACTTTAAGTGTCGACTCATAGAGTGTCGATTGATCATCCTTAATCTCCTGCTGCAATAATTGTAAAAGGGCTTGTTTTAATCCGAAAATAAAAGCACATGTTTCGCGTGGGCTGAAACCTTGTCGTGCGCGGGTTATTGATATGCCCGACAGAATCTCGGTAACACCGTCGAAATCGGTAGAGTACACATCCTCTATATTGTCCTGGTTAAGATTGTTTAATATTGATTCTAACAACTCTTCAGACTGCTGACGCAGCTCATCATCCGATATCAAATCTTCTCTTAAATCAGTTTCCGAAAGTTGATTTTTAATCCACAAATCAATAATATTCTTCTTCTTCTTTAGTAACAACTTAGGGATATTATATTCCATTTTTTTATTTAATGTATGTAATGATACGCATTAAAAAGGGGGGATTTCTT
>CBFGOI010000122.1:0-13138 GCA_965650335.1 uncultured Pedobacter sp.
TTTTGATTCCTTTATCAGTTGGTCTATCGATTTTTTATAGAACATATAAATCTTTTAACAAAGAATTGATGAATTTAATTTTACCTAAGATAAAGTTTTGTCTTTCCAAAAAAAGCATTTTTTCCGGAAAGACAAAATCGGTGCTATTTAAAATGTTTTGATACGTCCAGTGATTTAGCTGCAGGTGTAATTTGCGTTAATTGTTTTTGCTCAATTTTTACGTCTGCTTTTACAGTTTCAGTTCGCGTTTCAGAAATATGTGGTGCAATTATCAACGAAACAATCGACATTAATTTAATGAGGATATTCATTGAAGGTCCCGATGTATCTTTAAAAGGGTCGCCCACAGTATCTCCAGTTACAGAAGCTTTATGTGGTTCGGACTTTTTGTAAAACATTTCTCCATTTATTTCAATGCCTTTTTCAAATGATTTTTTGGCGTTATCCCAAGCGCCCCCGGCATTCGACTGGAACATTCCCATCAATACTCCGGATACCGTTACACCAGCCAATAATCCACCCAATACCTCCGGTCCGAAAGAAAATCCGATGATAATTGGAACAATTAATGCAATAGCGCCCGGCAGCATCATTTCACGCAGGGATGCCTTTGTAGAGATAGCTACACATTTCTCATATTCGGGTTTGGCTTTGTACTCCATAATGCCCGGGATCTCTCTGAACTGTCTGCGTACCTCCTGAACCATATCCATTGCAGCCCTTCCGACTGCCGAGATGCATAAAGACGAGAAAATATAGGGGATCATTCCGCCGACAAACAAACCTGCAAGTACATCCGCCTTGTAGATATTGATCTGATCAATACCGGCAATTCCAACAAAAGCCGCAAATAAAGCCAATGAAGTTAATGCAGCGGATGCAATGGCAAATCCTTTACCAGTTGCTGCAGTAGTGTTCCCTACAGCATCTAAATTATCGGTACGATGACGAACTTCTTCAGGTAATTGACTCATCTCGGCAATACCACCGGCGTTATCAGCTATTGGCCCGAAGGCGTCGATAGCTAACTGCATTGCAGTCGTGGCCATCATTCCTGCTGCTGCAATAGCTACACCGTAGAGCCCCGCAAAATGATAAGAACCATAAATACCGGATGCCAAAACCAGGATTGGAAGAACTGTTGACTCCATTCCGACTGCCAATCCACCAATAATATTGGTTGCATGACCCGTAGATGATTGCTGGATGATTGAATTTACCGGACGCTTGCCCATCGCAGTATAATACTCTGTAATTATACTCATCAATGTTCCCACGGTTAATCCAACCAGGATCGAAAGAAATACATCGGTGCTGGTAAAATCGTAACCTCTGATGCTCATTGCATCCGGTAATAACCATTTTACAGCTATAAAGGATGCAAGCGCCGTTAATACAATCGAAGACCAGTTACCCATATTAAGGGCGTTCTGAACGCTGTCGTTTTCATCTTTAATTCTTACAAATGTTGTTGCAACTATAGAGAATATTAAGCCCAGCCCGGCAATCAGCATTGGAAGCAAAATAGGTGCGATTCCGCCAAAATTATCCAGTGTTAACGAACTTACTTCTCTGCCCAAAACCATAGTCGCCAAAATTGTAGCAACATATGAACCAAATAAATCGGCTCCCATACCGGCAACGTCTCCTACGTTATCGCCTACATTGTCTGCAATTGTTGCAGGGTTACGAACATCATCTTCGGGAATTCCCGCTTCAACTTTACCTACCAAGTCTGCTCCTACATCGGCAGCCTTGGTGTAAATTCCGCCGCCAACGCGGGCAAACAGCGCAATTGATTCGGCTCCTAATGAAAATCCTGCAAGCACTTCGAGTGCTTTTTCCATTTCATGCCCGTTTACATTGCCACCGGTTTGTACAACATACATTTGGTAAAATACAATGAATAAGCTTCCGAGACCCAACACAGCAAGTCCTGCTACTCCAATTCCCATTACGCTTCCGCCTGTGAAAGATACCTTCAGTGCCTGGGCCAGACTTGTTCTGGCCGCATGGGTAGTTCTTACGTTTGCTTTGGTAGCGATATTCATTCCAATATATCCTGCAAATGCGGATGTAAAAGCTCCTATTAAGAAGGAAATGGCGATTACCGGACTTGATGTTTCAACCATCGTCCCTGAAAAGGCCAGCACGATTGCAGCTATCACTGCGAAATAGCCGAGAACTTTCCACTCGGCTCTAAGGAAAGCCATGGCACCATCGGCTATATAGCCTGCCAGAGTACGCATGTTCTCATCTCCTGCATCCTGTTTAATTACCCAGGCGGATTTGTAAAGCATTACCAGAATGCCGATTACGCCAAATAAAGGAATAGTATAAATTAAATTGTCTTGTAAAAATTGCATAAATACGCGGTCGAATTAGATTAATTGTTTAGTGTAAGGGTCAAAATTAAAAGGGAAAATCAGTTTTGCAAATTAAATAGTGTGAAATCTACACTTTTGTAAGATTAAATTAAATCATTGTGATTTAGATTCTATATTTAAATATCTTAGAAGCCACATAAGGTACTGAATTTTATTATGACTGAACTACAGAATTCTTCAATGAAACGTGAACTTGGTTTGCTTGACGCGACATTATTAGTTGCCGGAAGCATGATCGGCTCGGGGATTTTTATCGTAAGCTCCGATATGCTGAAAGATGTGGGTTCATCAGGCTGGTTGATTCTGGTATGGTTCATCACAGGGATAATGACCTTAATTGCGGCAATCAGTTATGGAGAGCTCAGTGGAATGTTCCCTAAAGCAGGCGGCCAATATGTTTACTTAAAGGAAGCCTACAATCCCTTGGTTGGTTTCTTATACGGTTGGAGCTTCTTTACTGTAATCCAAACCGGAACTATCGCGGCGGTAGCCGTTGCATTCGGAAAGTTTCTGGGTTATTTAAATGAAGATCTGGGGGATAACAACATATTGCTCTCAATAAATGGAAGTTTTAAAATTTCAGCCGCTCAATTAGTGGGCATTCTTCTGATTGTTTTTCTCACGTACATTAATACCCGGGGAATTAAAACTGGCAAGTTAATTCAAACTGTTTTTACGTCGACTAAATTGATAGCTCTTTTTGGACTGATCATTTTTGGTTTTTTGGCAGCTAATTCCACTATTTGGAACCATAACTGGCAAGATGCATGGACAATGAAACAGCATATCAGTCGTATAGATACCGGTATTTCTCAGAATTACTGGGTTAATTTAACGGGTGTATCGATTTTGGGAGCCTTTGCGGCTGCAATGGTTGGAAGTATTTTTAGCAGTGATGCCTGGAACAATGTGACTTTTATAGCCGGTGAGGTTCGGAATCCTCAGAGGAATATTGGGCTGAGTTTATTTCTCGGCACACTCATCGTTACTTTGATTTATGTTGCTGCAAATGTTATGTATATCTCTGTTTTGCCAATCGAGGAATTGGCGTTCGCTAAGGATAACCGTATTGCATTGTCGGTAGCAAATGAGATTTTTGGAACCATCGGAACTACACTTCTTGCACTGCTGATTATGGTATCTACATTTGGTTGTAATAATGGACTCGTACTGTCGGGGGCCCGAGTTTATTATACTATGGCTAATGATGGATTATTTTTTAAAAAAACTGCCAATCTGAATAAAAACTCTGTCCCTGAGTTTGCACTCTGGATACAGTGCATTATGGCATGTGTGTTATGTATAAGTGGCAAATACGGAGATCTTTTAGATATGATTTCCTTTGTGGTGGTTATTTTTTATGTTCTTACTATTTTCGGAATTTTTATACTGAGAAAAAAGCGTCCCGATGCCGACAGACCCTATAAGGCATTTGGATATCCTTTTCTGCCGGCAGTATATATATTAATGGGTCTAACATTCTGCACCCTACTAATTGTGTTCAAACCAGGGTATACCTGGCCTGGGTTAATTATTGTGTTAATTGGATTACCTGTTTATTATATATGGAAAAAGGTTGCAGCTGAAAAAATTGCTTAATTTCATCGGCCTTAGGCTCTAGAGGCGAGAAGCTTAGTCGACCATTTTTCCGGATTTTTTTAAGTATCTAATTAATAGATAAGCTGATAGCAATATAAGAAATGCTATTGCTATTAAAATATTTCTAAAATCGGTATCTCCATAGATTATTTGGGGGTATCTTAACAAAATCACCAATGTAATACCCGAAAGCCATACAAATTGGGTGTTATATTCTTTAAGTATCCAGCGTCTCCAGTTGAATTTCATACTTTTTATAGTGTCCGTTATACCATGGAAATTGATTAGCCACCGGTTTACCCTTTTGCAATAAGCATTAAATTGTTCACCAAATTTACCTCTCAAAAACTTTTCTTCTGCTAGTACGATAGCTTGATATATAAAAAGAAATAGAGGCATAAAAACAGCTACAAAGAGCAAAGAATTGGCTAAGATGCCCACTCCAAGCAGCATTAATATATTACCGACATATAATGGATTTCGGCAATGATTAAAGATTCCGCCGGTGACAAGATCTTCGGCGTAGACTTTTTTATTTTGACCTCCTCGTACGATATATGCTAGTCCAATAGTTAGTCCCCTGATTAATTGACCTGAGAAGGTAATTATTAATCCTAAAATGATGGGAATCAGATAGTAGTTCCCCCCAAATTGGTTTTCAGTGAAAATCAACTTTGATGGAATAAATATTCCCACGTATAAAAAAATAAATAAAAAGTTTCTGTACTTGAAAAAGAAGTTTCCTATTCCGATCATCTAGTTTTTAATTGCAATTAATCCTGAAAAATTATACCATTTAAAAAAAACTTCACAGTGTGAGAACCCTGCATCCCGGAGCATTAAAATGTTTTCACTCAGTTTATACGGGATCAACACATTTTCCAGAGCTTCCCTTTTTTGGGAAATCTCCATTTCGCTGTAATTGTTTCGCCGCTTCATATTATAATAATATTTTATAAAGTTTCTGTTAAACTGGCTTTCTTCAGCGAGTATTTTTTCAGCTAAAATTAAAACTCCGCCAGGTTGCAGGCCATCATAAATTGTTTTTAAAACCTTCTCGCGACTTATTGGCCGAATGAATTGCAAGGTCAGGCAAAGTACAGCTACCGATGCGTTTTCTATTTTAAACCCCTCCTGCATGTTGGCTTCAATCAAATCGTATGGTCTTTTAAATCCCGCTTCTTTGAGTTTTTGATCGCATTTCTGAAGCATCTCTTTTGAATCATCCAAACCAATAAATTTAACATCATCAGGAATCATCGTGTCCATCCCGATCATTGTGGTGCCGGTAGAGCAACCCAGGTCGTAAACATTCGTTCCGGGTTGGATATGGTCTGCAGCAATTTCTGATATCATTCGCTGGATTTCACTGTAAAATGGCACAGACCTGCTAACCATATCATCAAAAACTTTAGCGACTTTATTGCTGAACTTAAAGTCGGAGACTTTTTTTATTTCATCTTTAAAAAATTCGTCTGTAGGGTTTTCCTTTTGCATGTAGGTGTTTGTACTAAGCTGTTTAATAATAAGTATATGTTTTACATACAGTAAATATGCAGATTATTGTTAACTTTTTTAAGGAGTCTAGTCAATCCAATTAGTTATTTTTGTCATTCAATTTATTCAATGAAACAAAACGTTAAAGTAGGATTGGTGCAAATGACCTGCACGGCAAGCAAGGAGGAAAATCTAGCGAAAGCCATTTCTAAAACAAGAGAAGCGGCTGCCAAAGGGGCACAAATAGTGTGTTTGCAAGAGCTTTTCACTTCACTGTATTTTTGTGATGAAGAGAATTATGAGAACTTTTTATTAGCTGAATCAATTCCAGGGCCTTCTTCAAATGCTTTGTCAGATCTGGCGAAAGAGCTTAATGTGGTAATTATCGCTTCTTTGTTCGAAAAAAGAGCTGAGGGCCTTTATCATAATACGACAGCTGTTTTAGACGCAGACGGAGCTTATTTAGGTAAGTATCGTAAAATGCATATACCCGACGATCCGGGCTATTACGAAAAGTTTTACTTTACCCCAGGCGATTTGGGATATAAAGTTTTTAAGACAAAATATGCAACTATTGGCGTGCTGATTTGCTGGGATCAATGGTATCCTGAAGCGGCCAGAATCACTTCGCTTATGGGTGCTGAGATATTGTTTTATCCCACTGCTATTGGATGGGCATCATCCCAGGAAGCTGATACCAACACAGAGCAGTATAATGCATGGCAAACTATTCAGCGTAGTCACGCTGTTGCAAATGGAGTGTATGTTGTGAGTGTTAATCGTTCAGGAAATGAAGGCCCGATGAAGTTCTGGGGCGGTTCTTTCGTGTCAAATCCTTTCGGAACGATACTTTACCAGGCCTCTCATACTGAAGAGGAAATACATGTTCAAGAATTGGATTTGTCAAAATCTGACGGATATCGTACGCATTGGCCCTTTCTACGCGATAGAAGAATAGATTCTTATTCTCCTATTACAAAGCGTTACATTGATGAAGATTAGTTCTTAATTTAATCCCATTATTAATTGGATACTCTTAAAACACCAAAGGAATTGGGCTACCATTTTCCTGCAGAATTTGCTCTACACGAAGCCACATGGCTCAGTTGGCCACATAAAGAAGAAAGCTGGCCTGGAAAGATTCAGAATATATTTCCTGCTTATAGTCAATTTGTGAAGGTCCTGACCTTAAGCGAAAAGGTAAGAATCAATGTCAAGGATGAGCAAATGAAGAATTTTGCCTTGAATCATTTGCAGTTAGCAGGAGTTGATTTAAGCAAGGTCGAGTTTTTCTTTCATCCAACAAACGATGCATGGTGCCGTGATCATGGTCCCGCATTTTTGGTTAATCCAAATGCAGATATAAAAAAAGTAATTGTCGACTGGGGCTATAATGCATGGGGAAATAAATACCCTCCCTTTGATCTGGATGATGTCATTCCAACTTTAATCGGGCAGCGTTTTACTATCCCGGTATTTAATCCAGGTATTGTGATGGAAGGTGGTTCAGTGGAGTTTAACGGAAAGGGAACTGTATTAAGCTCAATTTGTTGCTTGCTTAATGAAAATCGGAATTCACATTTAAATCAAGGTCAGATCGAAAAATATTTGTCTGATTATTATGGAATTGATCAGGTGCTTTGGGTCGAGGAAGGGATTGTCGGTGATGATACCGATGGTCATATCGATGATACGATTCGCTTTGTAAATGAAGACACTGTGTTATCAGTGGTCGAAACCAAAGTTCAGGACGATAACTATGAACTGCTTCAACAGAATCTGAAGTCCCTCAGTAAAATGAGGTTACTCAACGGAAAGCAACTTAATGTTGTTGAATTACCCATGCCAGACGAGGTTATCTACGATGAAATGCGCCTGCCTGCTTCATACGCAAATTTCTATATCAGCAATAAGCATGTGATTGTGCCAACTTATCGATGTGATAAAGACGATAAGGCTTTAGAAATTATCAGTCAGTGTTTCCCCGAAAGGGAAGTGGTAGGGATTGATTCTACAGAGATTATTTGGGGATTGGGGAGCTTCCATTGTCTTAGCCAGCAAGAGCCTGCAGTATAAGGCAGCAGTAAACTTTCCAAAAGTTCTAAACTTTTGGAAAGTTTAAATAATTTCAGCCACCACAAACGTACTGCCACCAATAAATATTAAATCATCTTGATCCGCAGCTTTCCTGGCAGCTCCAAGTGCTGCTTTCACCGAAGAAAATTCGGTGCCTTTTAAATTGAATGCCTCAGCTTCCCGGGATAATTCAACAGCAGGTTTTGCCCGCTCAATATTCGGTGCGCAAAAATAATATTCCGCGTTTGCGGGAAGCAGAGATAGAACCTTCTTAATATCTTTATCTTTCACCATTCCAATAACCATATGGAGATTTTTATACGGAGTAGAATGAATGTTTTTCATTACTTCCTGTATACCATGTTCATTATGGCCAGTATCGCAAATGGTAAGCGGATTTGTGCTTAGGGTTTCCCAACGACCCATTAATCCCGTAAGCTGTTTAACTCGTTTTAAGGCGCTTTGGATATGCGTGTTTGTTATCTGGAACCCTTGTTGCTTTAATTCATTAACAGCGCTTAGAACAGTCTTAATGTTTTTTTGTTGGTAAGTGCCGGTAAGGTCAAGATCTATCGGAATTGTGGTGTGATCTGATTTTGAAGTCGCATCGAGACTTAAGATATTTGGGGTTTCCTGATTCTTGGTTTCTTCTTCCAAAGACCATTCGTCGGATGCGAACACAAGTTTAGAACTGTTTTCATCCGCTTTATTGATAAATACATTCTCGATCTCTCCTTGTTTCTCTCCAATAACTACCGGAATGTTTTTTTTTATAATACCCGCTTTTTCAAACGCTATTTCACCGAGTGTATTCCCCAGGATATTGGTATGATCGTAACCGATATTCGTAACAACCGATAGGAGAGGAGTAATGATATTGGTTGAATCTAATCTGCCCCCAAGGCCAACTTCAATTATCGCAATATCCACTTCTTCGCTGGCAAAGTATTGAAAGGCCATCGCCACGGTAACTTCGAAAAAAGATGGCTCTATTTCTTCAATATTTTTCTGCTGTTGCTCAACGAATTTTACGACTTCGTTCTCTGAAATCATTTCTCCGTTTATACGGATGCGTTCTCTGAAATCTCGGAGGTGAGGCGAAGTGTAAAGTCCTGTTTTATAACCGGCGGTTTGTAAAACAGCTGCCAGCATGTGCGATACTGAACCTTTGCCATTTGTGCCTGCTACATGGATAGATTTGAATTTGGATTGTGGATTATCTAAACGCTTACAAAGCTCAATAGTATTAAATAAATCTTTTTTAATAGCAGATGCACCCAATCTGGAAAACATGGGTAAGCGGAAATATAGATATTTGAGTGTTTGCTGGTAATCCATTTAAGCTTGAGAGCTTAATCAACTTTAAAGCTAAATACAAAGCTGCCTTGCTGAATCTCTGGTGCGGTCTCAGAACGATTAAACCTCGCGCCATTAACGGCTCTTATGCACTTCTGCTGTAACTGATAATCTGCAATCGTGGTTCCTTTTCCCACTCTGGCATAAATAACGTCACCATTCTTGTCAACCCTGATATCAATTACGATCTTACCTGTAGCTTGACCGGTATCTTCAACTTTTGGTTTAATAACTGAGGTTCGGTTTGGTAATCTGGCGTTGCCAAATCCGGAACCACCCTCGCCGTAATTAGGCGCCAAAGTAGATCCGTCTGGATCGCCCTGATTTCCTGGCGTACTACCTGTTCCGTCACCTTCGCCTGTTCCAGTACTTTTTTTGCCTTTGTACAGCGCATTCTCATTAACAGTCGGCTTACTATCTTTTTTCTCAGGAGAGGTGGTCGGGGTAGCAGTGCTGCTTTTTTTCGATGTGCTTATTGCCGGAGCATCATCTAAATCTTGCGTTACAACTGCTTTATCGCTCGTTTCGGACGTAGGAGTTGTTTGAGTCTCCGGATTTTCTATTACTTTATCAGGAGCAGTTTGATTTGCATTTGGCGAAACAGATGGTTCGTCTATACTGTTAAAATCGTCGCCCATTCCTTCAGGTACCGTACCATAGTTCACAACAATTCCGCCCATACCTAAGTCTTGAGGACGGGTGCTCATTCCAAAAACTATAAAATAGCTTATCAAAAAAATCAAAGCCATAAAGCCTGTAGAAAAGGCAATAGCTTTGGGATAATTATTTTCTTCCTGATAGGGCATATTATTTTGGTTCTGTTGCCAGTACTAATTTAATCGACATTTTATTAGCAATATCCATAATTTGAACCACATCCTGAATTGCTACTGTCCGGTCAACGTATAACACAATCGTTAATTCAGCAGCTTGCTTCTTATATGCTGCAAGGCGGCCTGGTAACTCCTCTGGTGTAACCAGTTGTTTATCCAAAAAGTATTCAAGGTCTTTTGTTACTGCTATTGTAACGGTTTTTTTAGAAACTGATTGTCCCGAATCGGATTTTGGGAGCATCAGTTTAATTACATTTGGATTGGTTACCGTTGAAGCAATAAGAAAGAATAACATCAAAAAAAACATGATATCATTCATTGCAGAAGTGTGTATTTCTGCATGAGGGCGTTTTCTTCCTTTCAAATTCATCGTCCCGGCTCTTCTAACAGATCAATAAACTCTATAGCATCGGTTTCCATTCTTAAAATAACTCTGTCTACCATGATATTTAACACATGGTATCCGATATAAGCTACAATACCAATCATTAATCCCGCGGCCGAAGTGATCATCTTTTCGTAAAGACCACCCGCTATAATTCCCATACTAATATTATCGGATAATGAGATGTTATAAAATATTCTGATAACTCCTGAAATGGTACCTACGAAACCAAACATTGGCGCTATACCTGCTATAATTCCAAGAATACTAATGTTCTTTTCTAATTTAGAAACTTCGAGTTTGCCTATATTTTCAATAGCACCTTCAATATCCTTTATGGGGCGGCCTATGCGGGTTAGTCCCTTTTGAAGCATACGGCCAAGCGGAGTGTTACTGTTGCGACAAAATGCAATGGCTGTATCGAGCTTTCCTGACAGGATATTTTGTTTAACCTGCATCATCAGATTAGATTCGTCGCTTGAAGCTTTTCTAATAGTGATGTATCGTTCTATAAAAATAATCAGTCCCAGGAAAAATAAGATCGCGATAGGAATCATTACCCAGCCACCCTTTATTAACAGGTCTATGAATCGTAATTCCTGAGCGGCTTGAGCAGTTTGTGTTGCAGCTGTGGCAACGGTATCTGGCATTATGGTATTAAATGAATCTGATTGAAGTAAAAACATGTGTGTATTAATTTTCTTTATTTATTACAGTTAAAATCCAGGCGTCTTTGATTAATTCCTGCTGTATACGTTTTTTTTCTTTGTTGGCAGCAACCATCGTGGTAAAGGTGCCTAAACTTACTTTATACTTTGGTTTTTTAGAATCCACAACTATCTTGGCGTCAATACCTCTGTGGCGTAAGTTTCGAACAGATGCTTCCGCTTCTCTTTTTAATCCAAATGAAGCGACGATAACCTCGTAGACCTTATCAGGTTGCGATGCTTTTTTTGTGCTATCCAGAGATGTGGTAATATTACTACGTAACGTGTCTTGTGCTTTTTCTACCTGCGCACCGTGCATCCCCTGTTTTTCGAGTTCCTTAACTAAACTGTCAGCAAACGAAACTGAATCCTTAATAGTGCTGGGTTTAATAACAGGGCTAACGGTTTTAGGGCGGGGCTTGTTATTTGTTTGAAGATTTAAATTTTTAAACAGCTCAGGGTAGTAGAAAAAAGCTAAACCACCAAGGGCGAAAAGCAACACTATAATCGACAATATTATCCAAATACCTTTTGAACTTGAACCAGACTTTTCCTCAGCATATTCAAGTTGTTGTTCAGGAGCCTGGATATCGTTGTTTTTTCGATGGTCAATAACTGCTGTATGTGAGTCTTTGATTGGTTTTAATCCAAAAAAAGCAGCCCCTTGAGTCGACATAGGTTCAAGAGAATAGCCATCATTCGTTTTATGTAACGAACCAAGAGGCGAAATGGTGGCACTTAAGTCTCTGTTAAGTGTACTTTTCAGATTTTCGCAAAAACGCTCAATAAAATAAAGAGCAGATGCTTCTGAAATATGTTTACTATCGACAATAAAATTTACAAGTAATGGAGATCCTTCTTCCTCCGATTTAAAATCTATAATATCGGCGGGGGGATAAAATATACCCTCAGCTTCGTTATAATAAGCACTCCTACTTCTTTTGAAAAAAGTACCAAAGCCCGGAAGGCTTACTTCATTATGCTCATTAAGTAAATCTGAAATATATTGACCTATATCCATTCAGGGTAAAATTAATTTAAATTGTTGATGAGACAAATAACATCAGAATGAATAATTAAGACCACCCAGAATATTTAATCCGAGATTAGGGTAATATAAGTAACGTTGATATTCGTTCCCAAAAAGATTATTGGCTCTTAAGAAAATGCCGATTTTATCCTTCACCTGGTATTCTGCACCTGCGCTTAAATCAACATAGCTGTTAACAGCTATAATTTTTCGCTCAGGTGGTAAGCTGGAATCAGCATTTGGAACATATGTTAGACCGTTAGAATCTCCATTAAGAACCAGTTCTGCGTCTAAAATAAATTTCTTGTTTAAAGATAACCGGGCGTTAGAATACAGGCGAAAATTGGGTTTGTACCAAGCCTCCTCTTCAGTTCCCATACTATAATCATTCATTAATAACTTTCCGGTTAAATTTAGAGTTTCTGATGCTTTTACGCTTAACTCGCCCTCCAGCCCAAAAGTCTTACTGTTTCCTCTGTCGTAGATTACATCAAATTGTTGAAAACCACTCTTGCTGTTCGTGAAAAGTGGCATATCCTGAATTGTTTTGTAAAAAACCATTGCCTTAAATCCGAATCCTGCACATGCATTCCCCTTGATCCCACCATAAATGTTGGATTTTTCTATCGCATTTTCGACAGCTATATTTTTCGCGAGATAAGGATTCTCCGTGGCAAAGTTTTTAAGAGTGGATTTAAGTACATCACCGGTATAGCCTCCGAATATGGTGGCATATCCGGGTACAATTGGGAATTCGGCAATTACCGTCGGGAAAAGGTTAGTTCTTGAACTGGTACCAAACTCCTTAACAAGATTAATTCCTAGCGAAAGTTTGTAATTTTTACCCTGAAGCTTCAGATAGGGATTGATTCTGATCAGGTTATTGCTGATATCATACGCGCTATCTTTCGTTGCCGTAAAATCTATCGAACTATTCGCTCCTACATTAAAGTCTTTCCAAACCTTATTGAAAAAGCCGCTTAATGTGTAAGATGTCTCTTTTGCGTCATGGCTGCTGCCTAAGAAATAGGCATCGATTTTCGCAGCGTAATCAGATTCAGAAGTTTCTGTAAAATTCTTTAGCAACTCGCCTCTAAGATTTAAATTACCCCAGCGTTGCTGTTTCGGGTCGGGGTTTGCTAAGGCATTTTCTGGATTGAAGCCATATAAAAAAGTCGAATGTCTGTCGTACCCCAGCTCACCGTTTAAAGTGATTTTGTCCTGAATGCTTTTTCCAAAAATGCCAAGCTCCTGGCGAGATATATTTT